>NZ_JBQXXG010000007.1:0-203522 GCF_052644995.1 Quadrisphaera sp. KR29 | reverse complement strand
CCGAGGACGCCGAGGACGCCGAGGACGCCGAGGACGCCCGTCCCTGAGCCCGATCGAGAGCCCCGCAGCGCTTGCTGCGGGGCTCTCGTCGTACCGTCGGCAGGTGTCCAGCGACCCCGGAGCACCCAGCGGCGGTGCCTACGAGTGGCTGCAGCGCGGACTGGCCCTCCTGGGCAGCGGTGACGCCGAAGCGGCCTCCGTGCTGCTGGAGCGCGCCAACCGCGACCAGCCCGGTTCCGCCAGCATCCTCGAGGCCCTCGCCCGCGCCCAGTTCGACGCCGGCCGCATCGGCCAGGCCGCCTCGACCTTCTCGGCGCTCGTCGACGTCGCACCCGACTCCGACTACGCGCGGTTCGGCCTCGGGCTGAGCCTGTCGCGCCTCGACAGGTTCCCCGAGGCCGCCGAGCAGCTGGCCCTGGCGGTGGCCATGCGGCCGGACCGGCCCGAGTACCGCGACAGCCTCACGCAGGTGCGCGCCACGCTGCGCGCCCGCAAGGAGGCCTCCGGTGGCTGACCCGCAGCCCACGCTCGCGCAGTCCCACGACCTCCTCCTGTTCGACCTCGACGGCGTCGTCTACGTCGGCGAGGACGCCGTGCCGGGGGCCGTGGACGCCATCTCCCGCGCCTACCGGGACGGGCGCGCGGTCGGCTACGCCACCAACAACGCCTCCCGGCCACCGCAGGAGGTGGCCGCCCACCTGCGCCGCCTGGGCGTCCCCGCCCGCGACGAGGAGGTCACCACCTCCTCGCAGGCAGCAGCGCAGCTCGTGGTCGAGCGGCTGGGCGCGGGTGCGCGGGTCCTGCCCGTGGGCGGACCCGGTGTGCGCGAGGCCCTGGTCGAAGCCGGGCTGCAGCCCGTCGGCCCCGCCGAGGGCCAGCCGGCCGCCGTCGTCCAGGGCTTCGGACGCCAGCTGGGGTGGACCGACCTCGCCGACGCTGCTGCGGCGATCCGCGGCGGGGCCCTGTGGGTGGCCACCAACACCGACCTCACGCTGCCCACCGAGCGCGGACCCGCGCCCGGCAACGGCTCCCTGGTCGGGGCCGTGCGCAACGCCGTCGACGTCGACCCGCTCGTGGCCGGCAAGCCTCAGCCGACGCTCTTCCACGCCGCCGCACGACGCGCCGGTGCGCAGCAGCCGCTGGTGGTGGGCGACCGCCTCGACACCGACGTGGCCGGGGCCGTGAACTCGGGCATGACGGGCGCCCTGGTGCTCACCGGCCTCACCAGCGCCGTCGCCCTGGTGACCGCGCCGGCCGGGCAGCGCCCCGACCTCGTGCTGCCCGACCTGGGAGCCCTGCACGCCCCCGCACCGCCCACCGCCCACCTGGTCGAGGGCGGTGCCGCCTGCCGTGAGGCGCGGGTGCGCCTCAGCGAGGGCCTCCTGCGGGGCGAGGCGGGCTGCCCCGGGCCGGGCGCGCCCCTGGAGGAACTGCTCGACCTGCTGCGCGCCGCCTGCGCCGCGGCCTGGGCCGGCGCCGGTGCCAGCGGCGTCCCGCCGCGGCTCGACCCGCAGCTGGTGGAGGCGCTCGGCGACCTCAGCGCCCGCTGCCGCGGCGAGCAGCCGTCAGGCTGACCACCCGCTGCGGCGGGTAGCGTGAGGACGGCGCACCGGCGCCGACCAGGGTGGTGCACGGGAGGGGAGCCATGACCTTCGAGGGACTGCGCGGCTACGCGCAGGCGGCGAACGACCTCTCCGCCATCGCCAGGGCGCGCCTGCTGGAGGCGGTGCGCGAGGCGGTGCGCAGCGAGGTCGAGCGCGCCGGCGCCGCCGTGGGCCTGGCCACCGCCGAGGAGGTCGCGGCGCTCAAGCGCTCCGTCGACAGGCTCCAGCGCCGGGTCGCCGTCCTGGAGGGCACCGCCCAGGCCGCTGGCCCCGCCTCCGGCGCGGCCAGCGGTGGCGCGGCGCGCCCCGCCCGTCGTCCCTCGGCCGCCCGGGCGCGCGCCGGGTCGCGTCCCCCGGTGGGTCCTCCCCGCTCCACGCGCCCCGCGGCCCCGGCCGGGCCACCGCCCGTGCCGGACGTCCCGGCCCCCTCCGCCGCCGCTGAGGACCCGGCCACCGGCGACGACTCCGGCACCGGCCGGGCCAGCTCGACGGCCAGCTCGACGGCCAGCACGACCGCGAGCGCGTCGACGAGCAGGACCGCGAGCACCGGCGCGGAGGCTCCCGCGCCGCCGCGGCGCCCCTCCGCCCGCAGCACCACCCGCCGTCCGCGCGCAGCGACGGGCGCCGCCCCGGTCGGCGAGGCCGACGCCGCCGCTCCCGCCGCCGGTCCGGCCAGGGTGACCCCGGTCCGCCGTCCTCGCAGGAGCTCTGCGGGCGCGAGGGACGCAGAGGCCTCCGGCAACGTCCCGGCCCAGTCCGGCCCCTCCGAGGGCGGGCAGGACGGCGGAGGGCGCCCGTGAGCCCGCAGCCGCTGGAGCTGCCCCGCACCGGTGACGCCGCCGTCGACCTCGCGCTGGCGGCGCTGCGCGCTGCCGCCGCCGACCCCGCCGCCGATCCCCTGGCCGCCTCCCGGGCCCTGGCCGGTGCCCACGAGGCGCTGCGGGCCCGCCTGGCCGACGCCGGGTGACCGCCCGGTGAGCCCGGTGGCGCGCCGGCTCCGCCTGGACGCCGAGCTGGTCCGCCGCGGCCTGGCGCGCTCCCGCGAGCACGCCGGGGAGCTCGTGGCCGCGGGTCGCGTCACCGTCGGCGGGTCCGTCGCCTCCAAGCCCGCCACCCAGGTCGAGGCCAGCGCCGCCGTCGTGGTGCGCGAGGACGCCGACGACGCCGGCTGGGCCAGCCGCGGCGCGCACAAGCTGCTCGGCGCCCTCGAGGCGACCGGCGTGCCCGTGCAGGGCCGGCGCTGCCTGGACGCCGGGGCGTCCACCGGCGGCTTCACCGACGTGCTCCTGCGGGCCGGCGCGGGCTCCGTCGTCGCCGTCGACGTCGGGTACGGCCAGCTGCTGTGGCGCCTGCGCAGCGACGAGCGCGTGGAGGTGCTCGACAGGACCAACGTGCGCGAGCTCACCCCCGAGCAGGTCGCCCCCGCACCGGAGCTCGTGGTGGCCGACCTGTCCTTCATCTCCCTGCGCCTCGTGCTGCCCGCGCTGGTGCGCTGCGCGGCCCCGGAGGCCGACCTGCTGCTCATGGTCAAGCCGCAGTTCGAGGTGGGCCGCGAGCGGCTCGGCTCCGGAGGGGTGGTCCGCGACCCCGCCCTGCGCGCCGAGGCCGTGCGCGAGGTGGTCGCCGCGGCCGCCGGGCTGGGGCTGCGGCTGCACGCCTGCGCGGCCAGCCCGCTGCCGGGACCGAGCGGCAACGTGGAGTACTTCGTGCACCTGCGCCGCGGGGAGCCGCTTCCGGCCGAGGAGTCCGGGCAGCTGGTGGCCACCGCCGTCGCCGAGGGACCTGGAGGGACGCCGTGAGGCGCGTGCTCGTGCTCACCCACACCGGGCGGCAGGACGCCGTCGACGCGGCGCGCCAGCTGGTCGCCCTGCTCGACGCCGCCGGGATCGAGCCGGTGCTGCTGGACGACGAGGCCGCGGACATCCCCGACTGCACCGGCGTGCGCCGCGTGAGGCCGGGGCAGCTGGACGGGCTCGAGCTCGTCGTCGTCGTCGGCGGTGACGGCACCGTGCTGCGCGGCGCCGAGCTGGTGCACGGCACCGGCGTCCCGCTGCTCGGCGTGAACCTGGGCCGGGTCGGCTTCCTGGCCGAGATCGAGCGCGACGCGCTGCAGAGCACCGTCGACCACGTCGCCGCCCGCGACTACGGCGTGGAGGAGCGGCTGACGCTCCAGGTCCACATCGTCGAGGGCGGTGTGGTGCGGGCGACCTCCTGGGCCCTCAACGACGTCAGCGTGGAGAAGGGCTCGCGCGAGCGCGTGCTCGAGCTGGTCACCGAGGTCGACGGGCGCCCGGTCTCCACCTACGGCTGCGACGGGGTGGTCATGGCCACGCCGACCGGGTCCACCGCCTACGCCTTCTCCGCCGGGGGGCCGGTCGTGTGGCCCGGCGTGCAGGCGCTGCTCATGGTGCCGATCTCCGCCCACGCGCTGTTCGCCAGGCCCCTGGTCGTCAGCCCCGACTCGGTGATGGCCGTGGAGGTGCTCGAGCGCAACCAGACCGACGGCGTGGTGTGGTGCGACGGGCGCCGCGCGGTGCAGGTGCGCCCCGGCGCGCGCATCGAGGTGCGCCGCGGCCCGGAGCCGGTCCGGCTGGCCCACATCAGCACCGGCCCCTTCACCGACCGCCTCGTGGCCAAGTTCGGCCTGGCCGTGGGCGGGTGGCGGGGTCCGGACGACACCGCCGAGCGCGGCGTCGGGGGAGCCGGGCACTCCTCCACCCGGCGACCGGCACCACCGCACGGGACGCGGTGAGCGGCGTGCTGGAGGAGGTGCGCATCCGCTCCCTGGGCGTCATCACCGACGCCACGCTGGAGCTGTCCGGCGGGTTCACCGTCATCACCGGGGAGACCGGCGCGGGCAAGACGATGCTCGTCACCGGGCTCGGGCTGCTGCTCGGCGCCCGCGCCGACGCCGGCGCCGTGCGCCGCGGCGCGGACTCGGCCGTGGTGGAGGGCCGCTTCGTGGTGGCGCCGGGCAGCCGCGCGGCGGAGCGGGCCGCGGAGGCCGGCGCCGAGCTGGACGACGACGTGCTCATCGTGGCCCGCAGCGTCTCGGCCACCGGGCGCGGTCGCGCCCACGCCGGGGGCCGCTCGGTGCCGGTGGCGGTGCTGTCCGAGCTGGCCGACGACCTCGTGGCCGTGCACGGCCAGTCCGAGCAGGTGCTGCTGCGCTCCCCGGCGCGGCAGCGCCAGGCCCTGGACCGGTTCGCCGGCGCCGCCGTCGCCGAGCCGCTGGAGCGCTACGCGGCCGCGTGGCGCCGCCTGGGCGCCCTGGACGCCGAGCTCGCCGCGATCACCGCGGCCGCGCGGGAGCGGGCCGCCGAGGCTGAGCTGCTGCGCGCCGGCCTGGAGCAGGTCGAGGCGGTGGCCCCCCAGCCGGGGGAGGACCGCGCGCTCGCGGCCGAGGCCGACAGGCTCGACCACGCCGAGGACCTGCGCGCCGCCGCGGCCCTCGCCCACGCCGCCCTCACCGGTGACCCCCTGGCCGAGGATGCACCCGACGCCGCCTCGCTCGTCGAGGCCGCGCGCCGCCCCCTGGAGGCGGTGCGCGAGCACGACCCCCACCTGGGCTCCCTGGCCGACCAGCTGCACGAGGTGGGCTACCTCATCGCCGACGCCGCGGCGGAGCTGGCCTCCGCCGCCGAGGCCGTCGACGTCGACCCGGTGCGCCTGGCGGCCGTGCAGGACCGGCGCGCCCAGCTGGCCTCCCTGGTGCGCGCGCTGCCAGCAGCGGCCCCGGCGCCCGGGGACGAGGGCGCGCCGAGCGGGGTGGACGCCGTGCTGGCCTGGGCCGCCGCCGCCTCCCCGCGCCTGCTGGAGCTGGACGGCGACGGCGACCGCACCGCGGACCTGCGTGCGGAGCGCGACGTGCTCGTGGCCGGGCTGCTGGAGGCGGCCGCCGAGGTGAGCGTCGCCCGCGGGCAGGCGGCCGAGCGCCTGGGGGAACTGGCCACCGCCGAGCTGCCCGAGCTGGCGATGCCGCACGCGCAACTGGTGGTGCAGGTCTCGCCCTCACCGGCCTCGGCGGGCGACCGCGAGGGGCTGCCGGGGCTGAGCGCCACCGGCGCCGACGACGTGGCGCTGCTGCTGCGGCCCTCACCGGGGCAGGCGGAGCGGCCGCTCGCCAAGGGCGCCTCCGGCGGTGAGCTGTCCCGGATCATGCTGGCGCTGGAGCTCGTGCTGGCCGCCAGCGACGTCGTCCCCACCTTCGTCTTCGACGAGGTCGACGCCGGGGTGGGCGGCAAGGCGGCGGTGGGCATCGGGCGCCGTCTGGCGCGGCTGGCGCGCGACCGCCAGGTCGTCGTCGTCACCCACCTGCCGCAGGTCGCGGCCTGGGCCGACCAGCACCTGCGGGTGGCCAAGGCCGTGGACGGGCAGGTCACCGTCAGCGGCGTCACCGCCCTGGACGGCGAGGAGCGCGTGGTGGAGCTGGCGCGCATGCTGGCGGGGCAGGAGGAGTCCGGCTCGGCCCGTGCCCACGCCGAGGAGCTGCTGGTAGCGGCCGCCAGGGAGCGCTGAGCGCCGCCCGGCGGGTGCGCCCGGGCGCGTGACGCGCGTCCAGCGGCCCCGGCGCCGTCCGGGCCCGCTGGTAGGCTGGCAGCCCGTGGCGAATCGCGGAACGCAGGGCCAGCGCGGGGGCACCACCCGGCACATCTTCGTGACCGGGGGCGTGGCCTCCTCCCTCGGGAAGGGCCTGACGGCCTCCAGCCTCGGCCACCTCCTCCGGGGGCGCGGGCTGCGGGTCTCGATGCAGAAGCTCGACCCGTACCTCAACGTCGACCCGGGCACCATGAACCCGTTCGAGCACGGCGAGGTCTTCGTCACCGACGACGGCGCCGAGACCGACCTCGACATCGGCCACTACGAGCGCTTCCTCGGGGTCGACCTCGACGCCGCGGCCAACGTCACCACCGGGCAGGTCTACTCCACCGTGATCGCCAAGGAGCGGCGCGGGGAGTTCCTCGGGCACACCGTCCAGGTGATCCCGCACATCACCGACGAGATCGTCGAGCGGATGCGCGCCCAGGCCGTGCCGGGCCCCGACGGGGAGCCGGCCCCGGACGTCATCATCACCGAGGTGGGCGGCACCGTCGGCGACATCGAGTCGCTGCCCTTCCTGGAGGCCGCGCGCCAGGTGCGCCAGCGCATCGGGCGCGACAACTGCTTCTTCGTGCACGTCTCCCTGGTGCCCTACCTCGGCCCGTCCGGGGAGCTGAAGACCAAGCCCACGCAGCACTCGGTGGCCTCCCTGCGCAGCATCGGCATCCAGCCCGACGCCATCGTGCTGCGCTCGGACCGCACCGTGCCGGAGTCGGTCAAGCGCAAGATCGCCGCGATGTGCGACGTCGACGAGGACGCCGTCGTCAACGCCGTCGACGCCGCCTCGATCTACGACATCCCCAAGGTGCTGCACTCCGAGGGCCTGGACGCCTACGCCGTGCGCCGCCTGGACCTGCCCTTCCGCGACGTCGACTGGACGGCGTGGGACGAGCTGCTGCGCCGCGTGCACCGCCCGGCGCACACGGTGGTGCTGGCCCTGGTGGGCAAGTACATCGACCTGCCCGACGCCTACCTGTCGGTGACCGAGGCCATCCGCGCGGGCGGCATCGCCTGCGACGCGCGGATCCAGCTGCGCTGGGTGGCCTCCGACACCTGCACCACGCCCGAGGGCGCCCGCCGCGAGCTGTCGGGGGTCGACGCGGTGTGCGTCCCGGGCGGCTTCGGGGTGCGCGGCATCGAGGGCAAGCTCGGGGCGCTGAGGTGGGCCCGGGAGAACCAGGTGCCGACCCTCGGCCTGTGCCTGGGCCTGCAGTGCATGGTCATCGAGCACGCCCGCCACGTGGCGGGCATCGAGGGCGCCAGCAGCACCGAGTTCGACCCGGGCACCCCCGACCCGGTCATCGCGACCATGGCCGAGCAGGAGCACATCGTCTCCGGCGACGGCGACCTGGGCGGCACGATGCGCCTGGGCCTGTACCCGGCGGTGCTCGCCGAGGGCTCCGTGGTGGCCGAGGCCTACGGCTCCACGCGCGTCTCCGAGCGCCACCGGCACCGCTACGAGGTCAACAACTCCTACCGCGGGCGCCTGGAGGAGCACGGGCTGGTCTTCTCGGGCACGTCACCCGACCGCGGGCTCGTGGAGTACGTCGAGCTGCCGCGCGAGGTGCACCCCTACTACGTCGGCACCCAGGCCCACCCGGAGTTCCGCTCCCGCCCGGACCGCGCCCACCCCCTCTTCCAGGGCCTGGTGGCTGCGGCGCTGGCGCGCCAGGCCTCCGAGCGCCTGCTCGAGGTCACCGCGTGAGCGCTGCCGCAGGCGGGGCAGCCGGCGGCGGCGCAGCGGGCGGCGGCGCAGCGGGCGGTGGCGCAGCGGGCGGCCACCTGCCGGCCAGCGCCACCGCCGGGGCCTCCGGCGCCCCGCGCGACGAGCTGGTGACCTCCGCGCCGCGCACCAGCGAGGTGCTCCACCGCGGGTACGTCTGGGACCTCGCCCGCGACGTCGTCACCCTCGACGGCGTCGAGGGCGGGGCGCTGGGCTCGGGCACCGTCACGCGGGAGCTGCTGCGCCACCCCGGTGCGGTCGGCGTGCTGGCCCTGGACGAGTCCGAGCGGATCCTCCTGGTGCGCCAGTACCGCCACCCCGTCGAGCACCTGCTGTGGGAGCTGCCCGCCGGCCTGCTCGACGTGGCCGGCGAGCCGCCGCACCTGGCCGCGGCCCGCGAGCTGGCCGAGGAGGCCGACCTGCGCGCCGCCAGCTACCACGTGCTGCTGGACTGGTTCCTGTCCCCGGGGGGCTCGGACGAGGCCTTCCGCCTGTTCCTGGCGCGCGACCTGTCCCCGGTCCCGCACGCCGAGCGGCACCGCCGCGAGGCGGAGGAGGCGGGCATGGTCTCCACCTGGGTGCCCCTGGAGGCCGCTCGCGACGCCGTGCTGGCCGGTGACCTCAACAGCCCCAGCCTGGTGGCCGGGGTGCTGGCCGCGTGGGCGGCGCGCGAGCGCGGCTGGTCCGAGCTGCGCCCGCTCGACGCGCCGTGGCCCCAGCACCGGGCCTACCGTTAGGCCCATGCCGCTGCTGCGCCGCTCCCGGGACGAGGGCTCCGCCGACGAGGCCGCCTCGCGCGCCTCCGACGACGCCGACAGGAGCCGCCTGTCGCAGGCGGCCACCCAGCTGGTGCGCCGCCTGGTCGACCTCGGCATCGACGGCGCCGGCCCGCTCGCGCCCGCCGCCGAGGCGGCCGAGGCCGCCCGGCGCAAGCACGCCGACGTCGACGACGCCATCGACGCCCTGGTCTCCTCCTCCACCCGCTCCGCGGCCGTCGGCGGCTTCGTCACGGGCCTGGGCGGCTTCGTCACCCTCCCGGTCGCGCTGCCGGCCAACCTGCTCGGCTACTACGTCATCGCCACCCGCACCGTGGCGGGCACGGCCGCGCTGCGCGGCTACGACCTGTCCTCCGAGCAGGTGCGCTCGGCGGTGCTGCTCGTCCTGGCCGACGAGGACGGCGGTGCGCTGCTGTCCAAGTTCGGGCTCGCCGGCCCCGGCGGCCTGGTCACCCGGCTCGCCCGCAAGCAGCTCAACGGACCGGGCCTGGCGGTGCTCAACAAGGCCATCGGCTTCCAGCTGCTGTCCCGGCTGGGCCGCTCGGGCCTGTCGCGCCTCGGGCGCGGCCTGCCGCTGGCCGGCGGGGTGCTGGGCGCCGGGCTGGACGCCTACGCGCTGCGCCGCACCGCCAAGGCCGCCCGCGCCGCCTTCCCGCTGCGCCGGGGCGTGGCCGGGGAGGTCGCGGGGGGAGCGGCGCGGTGAGCGGGCGCGGCCCGGCCGCCGGGCGCAGCACCCCCGGCGCCTTCCTGGCCCTGTGGCGGGCGCTGCGGCGCAGCCGCGCGCGCGGTGGCCCGAAGACCTCCCGCGTGGTCGCGAGCCTGCCCCGCCTGGTCCCGGCCGTGCTCTCGGGCCGCTACACCGGCTGCTCGCGCGGCCGCCTGCTCCTCATGGCCGCCGCGGCGGTGTACGTGGCCTCCCCGGCGGACCTGCTCCCCGAGGGCCTGCTGGGGCCCGTGGGGCTCGCCGACGACGCCGCCGTCCTGGCCTGGCTGGCCGGCGCGCTGCTGGCTGAGGGGGAGTCCTTCCTGGTGTGGGAGGCCTCCCAGGCCCGCCCAAGGGCCGCAGCCAGCGCGGGACGCGGGGGCCGTGGGGGCCGCCGGAGCCGGCCGGCCGTCGTCCCCGGCGACGTCATCGGCTGACACCGGGGCCGCCGCGACGACGGCGCAGCGCCGACCCGGCGGGGTGCCCCGTCGACAGGTCCGCGTCCTCCGCCCACAGGCAGGAGCACGGCCGGTCGGGGGTCGCGGTCGTCCACAGGAGCCGTCCGCGGCCGGGACCTGCGGCTCCCGCGGGCCAGCGTGTCCCCGTGGAGCAGGCAGGGACCAGCAGAGACCGGCACAGCGCAGGCGGCGACCGCACCAGCGCCAGCGGCGGAGGCGGCGAGACCGTCATCCGCAGCAGCAGCCCGCTGGAGGTGCTCGCCCTGGCCGAGCACACCCTGGGCTTCAGGCCCCGGGAGAGCCTCGTGGTCGTCTCGCTGCGGCCCCCGCGGTGGCGCACCGGGGTCGTCGGCCGGGTCGACGTCGAGGCCGCCGACGACCGCGAGCTGGTCGGCCAGCTGGTCCAGCACCTGGTCGCCGACGGCGCGGCGCGCTGCTTCCTGGCGCTGGTCACCGACGCCGGGGAGCCCCCTGCCGGGCGCCCGCCCCGCCGCGGCCGGGCGGTGGTGCCCGCCCCGCGCCGGGCCCGCGAGGACCGCGGCGCGCCCGCCCCGCTGGCCGGCCTGCTGCGGCTGCCGGGGTCCGCGCGCGCCGAGCTGGTGTGCGCCGCGCTGGCCGCCGCCGGCGTCGAGCCGGAGCCGTGGCTGGTGCACCGGGGACGGCTGTACTCCTACGCCTGCGACCGGTCCTGCTGCCCCGCCTCGGGACGGTCCCTGCAGGGCAGGGAGGCCACGCAGGTGGCGGCGGAGATGGTGCTGGCGGGCAGGGTCCTCCCCGCTGACCGCGAGAGCTGGGAGCTGGGGCTGCGCCGCTCGGTGGCCGCCGTCCCGCCCGCAGCCGGCGCAGGCGCCGGCGGCTCGGGCGGCTCGGGCGGTCAGGGCGGCCCGGGCAGCGCCGCGGACGTGGCCGCCGTCGGCGCCGCCCTGGCCTCCCGCGCCCGCCGCAGGCCACCTGCCGAGCGCGACGTGCTGCGCGACTGGCGCGACCTGCTCACCGCGCAGTCCCGCCGCGACGGCGCGGGCCTGCGGCTGGCCCCCGCGGAGGTCGCGGTGCTGCTGGCCGCGCTGCGCCGGCTGCCGCTGCGCGACCAGCTGCTCGCGGTGGCCGTCCCGCAGGCGCTGCCCGAGCTCGCCGGTGCGCTGGCGCCCGCGGCGGACCCCGGCGCCGCGCTCGCGGTGCTCCAGCAGCTGGCCCGCCGGGCTCCGGCGCGCTGGCGGGCCGCGGCGACCGGCTGCGCCGCCTACGTGGCCTGGTGCACCGGGGCGTCACCGGCGGCGGGCGTGTGGGCGCAGGCGGCGCTCGAGCTGGACCCCGCCCACTCCCTGTCCGCGCTGGTGCTGCAGGCGGTCAGCGTGGGCCTGCCCCCACCGGGCCGGGAGCCGGCGCTGGGGCCGGCAGGAGGGCCGGACGGGCGGTGGTGAGCTGCCGGGGCACCCAGAGGCGTCCACATGCTGAGACGAGGTGGAGGCCCGCTGCGGGCCTGCCTATCCTCCGAGCAGGTCATGAGCGCCAGCGCGAAGCCCCGGCTCGCTGGCCGGCAACCCCCGCCCGCGGTGGGGTGCCCCGGGTGATGACCCGGTCGCTCCCCGTCCGGGGCTGCGGCAAGCGCGGGCCACGGCCCGGCGGACCGCTGGGCCGCCGCGCCCTGGCCCTGAGGTCGGGGAGACTCCTGTGAACGACGGCTGGTCCTTCGAGACGAAGCAGATCCACGCCGGCCAGACGGCCGACAGCGCCACCGGCGCGCGGGCGCTGCCGATCTACTCCACCACGTCGTACGTCTTCGACGACGCCGCGGACGCCGCGGACCTGTTCGCCCTGAAGAAGTTCGGCAACATCTACACCCGGATCATGAACCCGACCACCGACGTGGTCGAGCAGCGCGTCAACGCCCTCGAGGGCGGCGTGGGCGCGCTGGCGGTCTCCTCGGGGCAGGCCGCCGAGACCCTCGCGCTGCTCAACGTCGCCGAGGCCGGCGACCACGTGGTGGCCAGCGCGGCCCTGTACGGCGGCACCTACAACCTCCTGAAGCGGAGCCTGCCCAAGCTGGGCGTCCAGGTGACCTTCGTGGAGGACCCCGACGACCTGGAGGCCTGGCGGGCCGCGGCCACGCCGCGGACGAAGGCGTTCTTCGCGGAGACGGTCTCCAACCCCCGCTCGCACGTGCTCGACATCGCGGGCGTCTCCGGCGTCGCGCACGAGGTGGGCGTGCCGCTCGTCGTCGACAACACCGTGGCCACCCCGTACCTGCTGCGCCCGCTCGAGCACGGCGCCGACGTCGTGGTGCACTCGGCGACGAAGTACCTCGGCGGCCACGGCACGGCCATCGCCGGCGTCATCGTCGACGGCGGGCGCTTCGACTACGGCCAGGGCGAGCGGTTCCCCGGCTTCACCACCCCCGACGACAGCTACAACGGCCTCGTCTACGCCCGCGACCTCGGGGTCGGCAGCCCCCTGGGGGCCAACCTGTCCTACGTCCTCAAGGCGCGTGTGCAGCTGCTGCGCGACCTCGGCGCGTCGCTGGCCCCCTTCAACAGCTTCCTCATCGCCCAGGGCCTGGAGACCCTCAGCCTGCGCATGGAGCGGCACGTGGCCAACGCCACCCGCGTGGCGCACTGGCTCGAGGAGCGCCCGGAGGTGCTCTCGGTCTCCTACGCCGGCCTGCCCTCCAGCCCCTGGTACGAGCGGGCCCAGCGGCTGCTGCCGCGCGGCGTCGGCGCGGTGGTCGCCTTCGAGATCGACGGCGGCGCCGAGGCCGGGCGCCGGTTCGTGGAGGGCCTGTCGCTGCACAGCCACGTCGCCAACATCGGCGACGTGCGCAGCCTGGTCATCCACCCCGCCTCGACCACGCACAGCCAGCTCGACGCCGAGCAGCAGCGCGCCGCCGGGGTGACCCCGGGCCTGGTGCGCCTCGCCGTCGGGCTGGAGGGCGTCGAGGACGTCCTGGCCGACCTCGAGGCCGGCTTCACCGCGGCCAAGGGCGCATGAGCGGCGCCGCCCGCGGGCAGGTCCCCGCCCCACCCGGCCCCGCGCTGCCCCCGGTCTCCGGCGGGTGGCGCGAGGGCGACCCCGTCGGCGACCGCCGGTTCGCCGACCTGGGGCCGCTCGCGCTGGAGGCCGGAGGCTCCCTGCCCGCGGTGCGGCTGGCCTACGAGACCTGGGGGCGCCTGAGCCCCGAGCGCGACAACGCCGTGCTGGTCTGCCACGCCCTGACCGCCGACAGCCACGTCGTGGGGCCGGCCGGTCCCGGCCACCCCACGCCCGGCTGGTGGTCGGAGCTGGTCGGGCCGGGCCTGGCGATCGACACCGACAGGTGGTTCGTGGTGGCCCCCAACGTGCTCGGCGGGTGCCAGGGCAGCACCGGCCCCTCCTCGGCGGCGCCCGACGGCCGCCCGTGGGGCAGCCGCTTCCCCTACCTCACCATCCGCGACCAGGTGGCCGCCGAGAGCGCCCTCGGCGAGGCGCTCGGGGTGCGGCGGTGGGCCGCCGTGGTCGGCGGGTCGATGGGCGGGATGCGCGCCGTGGAGCACGCCGCCTCCCACCCGGACCAGGTGGAGCGGCTGCTGGCGGTGGCCACGACGGCACGGGCGACCGCCGACCAGATCGCCTGGTGCGCCTCGCAGCTGGCGGCCGTGCGCGCCGACCCGGGCTGGGCCGGGGGGGACTACCACGGCGCCGACCCCGGCGAGGGCCCGCACCGGGGCCTGGGGCTGGCCCGCATGGTGGCCCACACCACCTACCGGTCCGCTGCGGAGCTGGACGCCCGCTTCGGGCGCTCGGCGCAGCCGGGGGAGCAGCCCCTGGGCGGCGGAGGCCGCTTCGCGGTGGAGTCCTACCTGCAGCACCACGCCGACAAGCTCGTCCGCCGCTTCGACGCCGGCTCCTACGTGGTGCTGACCGAGGCGATGAACAGCCACGACGTCGGGCGGGGCCGCGGTGGCACGGCGGCGGCGCTGGCCCGCGTCACCGCGCGCACGCGGGTGGTGGCCGTCGACACCGACCGCCTCTACCCGGTGGCGCTCTCGCAGGAGCTCGCCGAGGGCGTTCCCGGCGCCGAGCTGGACGTGGTGGCCTCCCCGTACGGGCACGACGGCTTCCTCATCGAGAGCGAGGCCATCGCCAAGGTCGCCGGGGAGCTGTTCGGCGGCTGAGCCCGCGGGCCGCCCGGCCCCCGCGCGGGGCGCGGCCGCCGCGGGAGTGGGTAGGTTCGCCCCACGGCGAAGCGCGCCGTGCCGCCGGCTGCCCGTCAGCAGCGGAGGAGCGATGGGGGTGCGATGACGGTCGTCGTGGGCTTCGCCGGGACCGACGAGGGGCGGGCCGCGCTGGCCCGGGCCGCGCAGGAGGCGGCGCTGAGGGGCACCTCGCTGCTCGTCGTCGACACCGCCCGGGAGCCCACCCCGGAGCCGGAGATGGCGGCGGCCCTGGAGGGTCTGGCCGTGGAGCACCGGGTGCTCCCGCCGGGGCCGGTGCGCGACGCCGCCGAGGAGGTCATCGCCGCCGCGGAGGGCGCTGACCTCGTGGTCATCGGCCTGCGCCGCCGCTCCAGCGTCGGCAAGCTCATCCTGGGCGCCAACGCCACCCGGATCCTGCTGGAGGCGCCCTGCCCGGTCATGACGGTGAAGCCGGCGGCCCCCTGAGGCGTCCCGGCCGCGGTCCCGGGCCGTGCGCCGCCCCACGAGGGGCCCTCGCAGCGCCGCTGCGGGGGCCCCTCGTGCGTGCGCCCACCGGGGTTGCGGCGAGCGGGGGGACCCGGTGCCCGCGACGGCCAGGACGTGGCACAATGGCTTGCCAAGGTCCTCGGCGACGCATGCCCTGTTCCGGGTCGGCCCGGGAAGCAGGTCGGCACTCCGGGTGTTGTGAACCCTGTCAGGGCGGTGCACCCGCCCCTCAGTCCGAGATCCGCAGTCGACGAAAGGCAGTCCGTGTCGTCGGTCTCCACGCCCACGCTCCCGCCGGAGTTCAGCCACCCCAGCCTGCAGGAGCTCCTGCGGGAGGGCACCACCAACGGCTCGGTCCAGGCCGCGTCGCTGCGCACCGCCTGCGAGGACGCGCAGGTGCCCATGAAGCGGATGAAGGCGGTGCTGCGCGCGCTGGAGGCGGCGGAGGTCACCGTCGTCGTCGAGCAGCCGGCCGCCGCGCCGGCCAAGCCGGCGCGCGCCAAGAGCACCCGCGCCGCCGCACCGGCCGCCCGCGCCGCCGCCGCCCCGGCCGCCCGTGCCGCGGGCGAGCCCGCCGGTGACGAGGCCGCTGCGCCCCGCCCGTCGCGCGCCGTCGCCGCCGCCGCCTCTCGCCGCGCCGCCTCGGCCACCGCGACCCTGGAGGCCGACGGGGAGGGCAGCGCCCCCGCGCCGCGCGCCGCCGCCAAGCCCAAGGCCGCCGCCAAGCCGGCCGCGGCCAAGGCCGCCGCGAAGCCGGCCGCCGCCAAGACGGCCAAGGACGCCGACGCCGACGCCGTCCCCGAGGACGAGAGCCCCGAGGACGTCGAGGCCCTGGTCGGCGAGGACGCCGAGGCCGACGCCGCGGTGGACGTCGCCGACGAAAGTCCCGAGGCCGCCGCCGACGCCGAGACCGACGCCGAGGAGGAGGCCGCCCCGGCCGCCGCCGCCAAGGGCGAGGCCACCGACGGCGACACCGGCTTCGTGGTCTCCGACGCCGACGACGACGACGCGCCCGCCCAGCAGGTCGTCTCCGCCGGCGCCACGGCCGACCCGGTCAAGGACTACCTCAAGCAGATCGGCAAGGTCGCCCTCCTCAACGCCGAGCAGGAGGTCGAGCTCGCCGAGCGCATCGAGGCCGGCCTGTTCGCCGAGGAGAAGCTCGCCTCCGACGAGACCCTCGACCCGGCGTACAAGCGCGAGCTGCAGTGGATCGCCCACGACGGGCGCCGCGCCAAGAACCACCTGCTCGAGGCGAACCTGCGCCTGGTGGTCTCCCTGGCCAAGCGCTACACCGGCCGCGGCATGCTCTTCCTGGACCTCATCCAGGAGGGCAACCTCGGCCTGATCCGCGCCGTGGAGAAGTTCGACTACACCAAGGGCTACAAGTTCTCCACGTACGCCACCTGGTGGATCCGCCAGGCGATCACCCGCGCCATGGCCGACCAGGCCCGCACCATCCGCATCCCGGTGCACATGGTCGAGGTCATCAACAAGCTTGCCCGCGTGCAGCGCCAGATGCTCCAGGACCTGGGCCGCGAGCCCACCCCGGAGGAGCTGGCCAAGGAGCTGGACATGACCCCCGAGAAGGTGGTCGAGGTCCAGAAGTACGGCCGTGAGCCGATCTCCCTGCACACCCCGCTCGGCGAGGACGGCGACAGCGAGTTCGGCGACCTCATCGAGGACTCCGAGGCCGTGGTGCCGGCCGACGCGGTGAGCTTCACGCTGCTGCAGGAGCAGCTGCACTCCGTCCTGGACACCCTCTCCGAGCGCGAGGCCGGCGTGGTCTCCATGCGCTTCGGCCTGACCGACGGGCAGCCCAAGACCCTGGACGAGATCGGCAAGGTCTACGGCGTCACGCGCGAGCGGATCCGCCAGATCGAGTCCAAGACGATGAGCAAGCTGCGCCACCCGTCGCGCTCGCAGGTGCTGCGCGACTACCTCGACTGAGGTCCCCGCTCGACGACGAAGGCCCCCTCCCGCAGCTGCGGGAGGGGGCCTTCGTCGTCGTGGTGGTGCCGGGCGGGCGCCGCGGGGGCTCGCGCCCTCAGGTGGCGGCGCGCCAGGCGGCGACCACCCACACGGCTGCCGCCGCCAGCGCCAGGGCCAGCTCGACGCCGATGGAGAGCAGGACGGTCTTCAGGGCGAGCCGGGTCGAGCGCCACGAGCGCTCGCCGAACCCCAGGCGCCCCGCCTCGGCCAGGTACAGGCCCACGCAGAAGCCGACCAGCAGGCCGACGACGGGGATGACGAAGAAGCCCACGACGCCGGCGAGCGCCCCCACGACCAGGGAGCGCGTGGGAACCCCCGCGGCGAGCAGCCGCCGCCCGGTCCACACGTAGGACGTGGCCCACCCGCAGGTGAGCAGGACCGCTGCGGCGGCGAAGACGAGCCAGCCGGCCGTGGTGCCCTGGGCGATCGCCCAGACCAGCACGCCCAGGCCCACGAGGAGGCTGCCCGGCAGCACCGGCAGCACGATGCCCGCCAGCCCCACGACGACGAGGGCGCCGGCGACGAGCGTGACCACGCTCACCGCCGGCGCCCCGGGGCGCGGGTGGGGCTCAGCGCTCCCCGTCCGGCGCGGAGGCCGGGGTGGAGGAGGTGAGCCGGTCGGACTGGTCGTGGATCTCGGCCGCGACCTCGCGCAGCCTCGCCGAGTGCTCCCGGCCGTGGTGGGCGCAGAAGAGCAGCTCGCCACCGGAGGCCAGGAGGACGCGCACGTAGGCCTGCGCCCCACAGCGGTCGCACCGCTCGGCGGCGGTGATGGGCGGAGTCGTCAGGACAGCGGTCACTGTGGCCCCTTCCGAGTGCCTCGTGGTCCGGGCAGGTGCTCGGACCGTTGCCGGACGCCGGCTGGCGTCCACCAGTCTCAGCATCGAACCACGCCCCGCTGCTTCCCGTCGGGTGGACGCAACCCTTTCGCCGACCGCGTAACACCCCCGGGGCGGCGCCGCGGCGGCGGGCGCAGCTGCCGGCGGCCGCGGGCCGCGCGGCAGACCGGGACGAACCGCGCCCCGCTGTCGGTGCTGCTCGTTAGGCTCCTCGGGTGACCTCGACCCCTCAGCGCCCCGCAGCGACGGCCGGCGGTGGCGACTACACCGCGCGCCACCTGTCGGTGCTGGAGGGCCTGGAGGCGGTCCGCAAGCGCCCGGGCATGTACATCGGCTCGACCGACTCCCGCGGCCTCATGCACTGCCTGTGGGAGGTCATCGACAACTCCGTCGACGAGGCGCTGGCCGGGCACTGCACCCACATCGACGTCGTGCTGCACGCCGACGGGTCGGTGGAGGTCCGCGACGACGGGCGCGGCATCCCGGTCGACGTCGAGCCGCGCACCGGCCTGACCGGCGTCGAGGTGGTCTTCACCAAGCTGCACGCCGGCGGCAAGTTCGGCGGCGGCTCCTACACCGCCTCCGGCGGCCTGCACGGCGTGGGCGCCAGCGTGGTCAACGCCCTGTCGGCGCGCCTGGACGTCGAGGTGGACAGGGGCGGGCGCACGCACGCCATGAGCTTCCGCCGCGGGGAGCCCGGAACCTTCGCCGACCCGGTGTCCGGGTCCGCGCCGGCGCCGTCGCCCACCAGCACGTTCACGCCCTTCACGGACGCCTCTGAGCTGCGGGTCACCGGGAAGGTGCGCCGGGGGAGGACCGGCACGCGGGTGCGCTACTGGTCCGACCCGACGATCTTCCTCAAGGAGGCGGCGTTCTCCTACGACGAGCTCGTCACCCGGGCCCGCCAGACCTCCTTCCTCGTGCCGGGCCTGGCCCTGCGGATCCGCGACGAGCGCGGCCTGGCCGGCACCCCGGGCGAGCACGGCCCGCACGAGGAGCTGTTCCGCCACGACGGCGGCATCACCGAGTTCGTCGACCACCTCGCCACAGACCCCCCGGTCACCGACACCTGGCGCCTGCAGGGCGAGGGCCGGTTCAAGGAGACCGTCCCCATGCTCGACGAGCGCGGGCACATGGTCAGCCAGGAGGTGGAGCGCGAGTGCGGCGTCGACGTCGCGCTGCGCTGGGGCACCGGCTACGACACCGAGCTGCGCAGCTTCGTCAACATCATCTCCACCCCCAAGGGCGGCACCCACGTCGCGGGGTTCGAGGCGGCGCTGCTCAAGGCGGTGCGCAAGGCCATCGCCGACAGCGCCCGCAGGCTCAAGGTCGGCGCCAAGGAGGAGCCGGTCACCAAGGAGGACGTCACCGCCGGCATGACGGCCGTCCTCACCGTGCGCCTGGCCGAGCCGCAGTTCGAGGGCCAGACCAAGGAGGTGCTGGGCACGTCGGCCGTGCGCGGCATCGTCACCCGGGTCGTGGAGAAGGAGGTCGCCGCCCTCTTCGCCAGCCCCGCCAAGGGCACCAAGCTGCAGACCGCCACCCTGCTGGAGAAGGTGGTCGCCGAATCGCGCGCCCGCGTCACCGCCCGCCAGCACAAGGAGACCCAGCGCCGCAAGACCGCGCTGGAGACGTCCACCCTGCCCGCCAAGCTGGCCGACTGCCGCAGCAACGACGTGGAGAAGTCCGAGCTGTTCATCGTCGAGGGCGACAGCGCCCTGGGCACGGCCAAGCTGGCGCGCTCCAGCGACTTCCAGGCCCTGCTGCCCATCCGCGGCAAGATCCTCAACGTCCAGAAGGCGTCCATCGCCGACATGCTGCGCAACGCCGAGTGCGCCGCGATCATCCAGGTGGTCGGGGCCGGGTCGGGGCGCAGCTTCGACCTGGAGGCCGCCCGCTACGGCAAGGTCATCTTCATGGCCGACGCCGACGTCGACGGCGCCCACATCCGCACGCTGCTGCTGACGCTCTTCTTCCGGTACATGCGCCCGATGGTCGAGGCCGGCCGTGTGTACTCCGCGGTGCCCCCGCTGCACCGCGTGGAGGTCATCGGCAGCGGGCGCGCCAAGAACGAGTACGTCTACACCTACTCCGAGGCCGAGCTGCAGGGCACGCTCGCCCGCCTGAAGCAGGCCGGCCGCCGCTGGAAGCCCGACATCCAGCGCTACAAGGGCCTGGGGGAGATGGACGCCGACCAGCTGGCCGGCACCACGATGGACCCGGCGCACCGCACCCTGCGGCGCGTCGGCATCGCCGACGCCGCCGCAGCCGAGCGCGTCTTCGAGCTGCTCATGGGCAACGACGTGGCGCCCCGCAAGGACTTCATCGTCGAGGGCGCCTCGGGCCTGGACGCCGACCGCATCGACGCCTGAGCCCCCACCGGCCTCCGCCACCCGAGGCGGCCGGTGGGCCCGCCCGTTACGTCTGGGTTGCGGGCTGCCGCGGGAGGTGTTTCCGCCTGGCGCGCCCGAGGCCGCAGGGCCACTCTGGCGCGATGGCGACGGCGACCACGCCCGTGCAGGGCGAGTCAGGCGAACCCGCGCTCAAGCGGGCCATCGGCACCAAGCTGCTGTTCCTCTTCATCATCGGTGACGTCCTCGGCACTGGCATCTACGCCCTGACGGGGCAGGTGGCCGACGAGGTCGGCGGAGCCGTGTGGATCCCGTTCCTGGTGGCGTTCGCGGTGGCGATGCTCACCGCGTGCAGCTACCTGGAGCTGGTCACCAAGTACCCGCGGTGCGCCGGAGCCGCGCTGTACACGCACAAGGCGTTCGGCGTGCACGTGCTGACGTTCATGGTCGCCTTCACGGTGATGTGCTCCGGCATCACCTCGGCCTCCACGGCCTCCCGGGCGTTCTCCTCCAACAGCCTGGAGCTCTTCGGGGTCGACGCCCCCGCGCCGCTCGTGGTCACGCTCGTGGCGCTGGCGTTCATGCTCCTCGTCGCCGCGATCAACCTGCGCGGGGTCGGCGAGAGCGTCAAGGCCAACATGGTGCTCACCCTCATCGAGCTCTCGGGCCTGCTCATCGTCATCGGCGTCGGCGCCTGGGCCCTCTTCGGCGGTCAGGGCGACCTGTCCCGCGCGGCCTCCTTCGACCTCAACCCCGACCAGGCCCCCTTCACCGCCATCACCGCCGCCACCGCGCTGGCCTTCTTCGCCCTGGTGGGCTTCGAGGACTCGGTCAACATGGCCGAGGAGACCCACGACCCGGTGCGCACCTTCCCCAAGGTGATGTTCCTGGCGCTGGGCACGGCGGGCGTGCTGTACCTGCTGGTCGGCGTCATCGCGGTGGCCGTGGTGCCCCTCGAGGAGCTGTCCGAGGGTGACACGCCCCTGCTGCAGGTGGTCTCCGCCGGCGCACCCGGCTTCCCGATCGGCGTCTTCGCGCTCGTGACGATGTTCGCGGTGGCCAACTCCGCCCTGCTCAACATGCTCATGGCCTCGCGGCTGCTGTACGGCATGGCGCAGGAGGGCGTGCTGCCGCGGTTCCTGGGGCGGGTCCTGCACGGGCGCCGCACCCCGTGGACGGCGGTCGTCTTCAGCACCTGCCTGTCGCTGATCCTCATCAGCGTGGTCTCCGCGATCGCCGCCGCCGACCCCGGCTCCTCGGTGGTGGCCAACCTGGGCGGCACCACCTCCCTGCTGCTGCTGGCGGTCTTCACCGTGGTGCACGTGGCGGTGCTCGTGCTGCGCAAGGACCGCGTGGAGCACCGGCACTTCACGGCTCCCCGCGGGCTGCCCTGGGTCGGTGCGGCCGTCTGCCTCTACCTCGTCACGCCGCTCACCCCGCGCGAGCCCATCCAGTACCAGATCGCCGGCGCCCTGCTCGTGCTCGGTCTGGTGCTGTGGTTCTTCACGTGGCTGCACCGCCGCCGCCAGGGCCTGGGCACGCAGGTGCACGACCCCTCGCGCCTGGGCGGCTGACCGGCCCGGGGCCGGGGCGCCGACAGCGCCGGCGGGGTGCGCCCAGGTCGCCGGCTGGATAGCGTGCGAGCGCGTGAGCACCACCGACGTCCCCGAGCCGGACTCGCCGGGCCTGGTCTGGCGGCCGCTGGGCGAGGCGGACCTGCCGCGATGGCACGCGCTGACGCAGGCCGTCGAGGCCGCCGACCGCCCCGCGGAGCGCTACACCGAGGACGACCTGCGCGACGAGCTGCTGGCGGGCTCCTGGAAGGACCCCGCGCACCGCTCCCTGGCCGCCGAGGACGAGGCCGGTCGCCTGGTCGCCTTCGGCCTGGTCGACGTGCGCCCCGGTGACGTCTCCACCGTGCGCGCCTTCCTGTGGGGAGGGGTGCACCCGGAGCACCGCGGTCGCGGCCTGGGACGCCAGCTGCTGGCCTGGCAGTGCGCCGTCGGCCGCCAGCTCATCGCCGCCGCACCGGGCAGCGCGCCCGGGGAGCTGGTCCTGCACAGCGACGAGAAGCTGGCCGACCGCACCGCCCTGGCCCGTGCCGCCGGCTTCGAGGTGCGCCGCTACCACCTGGTCATGCGCCGCCTGCTGACCGGTGAGGGCGCCACGCCGCTGCCGCAGGTGCCCGTGCCCGACGGGCTGCGCGTCCTGCCGTGGTCGGCCGAGCTGGACGAGCAGGTCAGGCTCGCCCACAACGAGGCCTTCGCCGACCACCGCGGCAGCGAGCCGCGCACCCGCGAGGACTGGCAGCGCTGGGTGAGCGGACACCGCGACGCGCGCACGGACTGGAGCTTCGTCGCGCTCGTCGACGACCCGTCCTCCCCGCCGCAGGTGGCCGGCTACACCATCGCCTTCGCCTTCGAGCAGGACTGGGTGGACGGGCTCAAGGAGGGGTGGACCGGGCTGCTGGGCACCCGCCGCGCCCACCGCCGCCGCGGCGTCGGCGCGGCGCTGCTCGCGGCCAGCCTGCAGGCGTTCGCCCGCGACGGCATGGACGCCGCCGGCCTCGACGTCGACAGGGAGAACCCCAGCGGGGCCCTGGGCCTCTACGAGCGGCTCGGCTACGCCCCCCACCAGGTCGAGGTGGTCTGGGGCAGCGCCGTCCCGCGCTGAGCGACCCGGCCCTCCCTGCGGCACCCCGCCGCGTCAGGCGCTCGTGGGCGCGGCCGGGGCTGCCTGCTCGCCCGCACCGAGCGGACCGGGCGTGCCGGCCACCGCGGTCAGCGCACCGGCCAGCGGCACCCCGGAGCCGTCACGCCGGCCCGTCGGCTCGGGCAGCTCCACGGGCGCCCCGGTGGCCGAGGCCCCGCGCGCCGGCCCCGGGCCGACCCAGGCCAGCGCCAGGGACCCCTCACCGCGCAGGAACCGGTGGCAGCGGACACCGCCGGTCGCCCGGCCCTTGGGCGGGTACTCCGCGAACGGGGCGACCTTCACGGTGACGCCCGGCGAGCCGGGCAGCGCGCCCTCGGCGGCGGCCACGGTCACCACCTCGGCGCGCGCGGCGTCGGCCGCGCTGACGGCGGAGAAGGCGACCACCCGCTCCCCGGCGGACACGCGCACCCCGGCCATGCCGCGCGCGGGGCGGCCCTGCGGGCGCACCAGCGAGGCGCTGAAGCGCAGCAGCTGCGCGTCGCTGGTGACGAAGACCAGCTCCTCCTCGCCGGTGGACAGCCACGCCGCCGCCACCACCGCATCGCTGGCGTCGAGCCCGATGACGTCCCAGGAGTCGCGGGCGCCCCACGGCTCGGGCGCGACGCGCTTCACCACGCCCTGGGCGGTGGCCAGCGCCAGGCCGGCGCCCTCCCCGTCACCGGGCTGCGGGGTCAGCGGCACCAGCGCCACCACCTCCTCGCCGGCCTCCACCGTCACGAACTCGCGCAGCGGCGCCCCGCCGGACAGGCTCGGCGCCCCCGCCGTCGGCGGCAGCACCGGGGTGTCGACCACCCCGACCCGCAGCACCCGGCCCCGGGAGGTCAGCGCCCCGACGTCACCGCGCGCCGTCGTCCGCACCGCACTGCGCAGCACGTCGTGGTTGGTGCGAGGACCGCCCGTGGCCAGCTCCGCCCCGCCCGTGCGCGCCAGCAGCCCGGTGGCCGACAGCAGCACCCAGCACGGGTCGTCGGCCACCTGCAGCGGCACCGCGGCGGTGGCCGGAGCGGCCCCGGCCTCCAGCAGCACCGTGCGGCGAGGGTCGCCGTGGTCCCGCGCGACCTGCGCCAGCTCGTCCGAGACCGCCTCGCGCTGCAGCTGCTCGTCGGCCAGCAGCGCCTCCAGCTCAGCGATCGCCGCCAGCAGCTCCTCGCGCTCGGTCTCCAGCTCGATGCGGGAGAACCGGGTCAGCCGGCGCAGCCGCAGCTCCAGGATGTGCTCCGCCTGCAGCTCGGACAGGTCGAAGACCTCCATGAGCCGGGCCCGCGCCGCCGCGCCGTCGTCGGAGGTCCGGATCACCTGGATCACCTCGTCGATGTCGACGACGGCGATGAGCAGGCCCTCCACCAGGTGCAGGCGCTCGCGGCGCCGCGCCAGGCGGTGGGTGCTGCGGCGGCGGACCACCTCGAGGCGGTGGTCGATGAAGACCTGCAGCAGCTCGCGCAGGCCGAGGGTGCGCGGCTGCCCGTCGACCAGGCAGACGTTGTTGATCCCGAAGGAGTCCTCCAGGGGCGTCAGCCGGTACAGCTGCTCCAGCACCGCCTCGGGCTGGAAGCCGGTCTTGACCTCCACCACCAGGCGGGTGCCGTGCTGGCGGTCGGTGAAGTCGTCGATGGCCGAGATGCCCAGCAGCTTCTTCGCCGAGACGGCGTCCTTGACCTTCTCGATCACCTTCTCCGGGCCCACGGTGTAGGGCAGCTCGGTGAAGACGATGCCCTTGCGCCGCGCCGTGATGTCCTCGATGCGCGCGGTGGCGCGGGTGCGGAACGTGCCGCGGCCGGTGGCGTAGGCGTCGCGGATGCCCTCCAGGCCCACGATCCGCCCGCCCGAGGGCAGGTCGGGACCGGGCACGAAGCGCATGAGGTCCTCCAGCGTCGCGTCCGGGCGCGCGATGAGGTGGCGCGCGGCGGCCACGACCTCCCCGAGGTTGTGCGGCGGCATGTTGGTGGCCATGCCCACCGCGATGCCCGAGGCGCCGTTGACCAGCAGGTTCGGGATGGCCGAGGGCAGCACCGACGGCTGCGTGGCGGAGTTGTCGTAGGTGGGGACGAAGTCGACGACGTCCTCGTCCAGACCGTCCACCATGGCCGTCGCCGAGACGGCCATCCGTGCCTCTGTGTTGTGGTTGACGAAGCCGCCCGCCAGGAACGAGTGGTCCTCGCTCCTCACGCGCAGGGAGTAGACGGCCTCCGTGCCGTCCGGGACCACCGAGTCGACGGTGACGTAGCGGTATCCGGGATCCATGACGGCGCTGATGACCGCGCGGACCTCGGGGTCCTTGAGCTTGTGCAGGAGCAGCGGGCGCTCCGCTTGCCAGCGCTCGTACCTGTCCAGGTTGTGGTTGAGCAGCCACGAGCGGCCGGTGCCGCGTCCCCGGCCCGCTGGGAGCACCTCCTCGAGGTACCGGCGCACGTACGGCGCGTGGTCGCGGGAGAGCCGGTGGGTGGTCCTGGTCAGTGACTCGATGCGCAGCGCGAGCCGCTGCTTCTTGGCGGTCAGAAAGCCGATCCGGTGGTGGAAGGCGAGCAGGTTGTGGCGTCCGGAGATGATCAGCCGGATCTCCCCGCGCTTCGTGTTGCGCCACAGGCGGGCGCTCACGCCGAACTCGAGGAGCATCTCGAGCATCTCCGCGGCGAGCTGCTCGCTGTAGGTCGTGTACTGGACCGACACCCCGTCGTTGGGGCCGTTGGCGATGCTGCCGTCACCCTCGAACGCCGCCATGAGGAAGGCGCGCTTGGTGCCGGGACCGTCCGTCCACACGAAGTCGGGGACGGACTTGGCGTTGGCCTTCGCCTCAATCATGGTCTTGAGCGGGCTGTCGGCGAAGGCGTCCGTGTTGTGGACGTCGATCTCCTGCAGCACCTTGCCCGAGGGCAGGGTGCGCGCGCTCGTGTAGCGGGGCCCGCCGACCACCTCGTCGTAAGCGCGCAGGACGTGGCGGAAGAACTCGGCGTCGGTGTTGTTGAAGCCAGCCCGCTTCGTGCTGGCCCAGCCTTCGCTGACCCACGCTCCGGCCAGGACGCCGCGGTTCCACTCGTCGGGCGTGGGGACAGCGGTCGTCCAGGCGTCTCTCGCCAACGCCACGACCGTTCCGGGCTGGAGCTCGTCCAAGCGCATCCACTGCAGCACGGGCACCCCGAGGACGGGCACCAGGCAGAGGACGGGGTGGTTGCCGGTGCCGCGCAGGACGTGGCCGCTGTCCGTGGTGAGCTTGAGCACGGGGTGGAACCCCGAGTGGAAGAGGCGGTCCGCGGTCACCCGCTTGCCGTCCTTGTCCAGCACCTCGAGGTCGACGTCCTGGTCGCTGTCGGGCCCGACCTGGCACAGGTCGCCGATGCGGGGACTGCTGCCGTCTGCCAGGCGGACCCGCGTGTCGGCGGTGATGCAGTAACGGCTCGCTGCCGGACCGTCATCAAGAGATCCGAAGTTTCCGTGGCCGTCGACCAGGGGCAGGCGCAGCGAGAAGTCCTGTGCCATGCGGACCAGGGCGTCGTAGATGGCGGTGTCGCCGTGGGGGTGCAGGCGGCCCATGACGTCACCGACCACGCGCGCGCTCTTGACGTGGGCGCGGTCGGGCCGCAGGCCCATCTCGCCCATCTGGAACAGGATGCGCCGCTGCACCGGCTTGAGGCCGTCCCGGGCGTCGGGCAGGGCGCGCGAGTAGATGACGGAGTAGGCGTACTCGAGGAAGGACGCCCGCATCTCCTCGTCGACGTCGACGTCGACGACCCTGCCGGTGGGCGGCGGGCTGCCGTCGGGGGTGGCCGGGGTGCTGCGTCGTGCCATGCCCCCATCCTCCCGCGAAGGGCCGACAGCCCGGGCGGAGTCGGGCACTCCGCCGCGCACCGGGTCGTGCGCCGCCCGGGCACCGCGCCGCGATCGGGCCCCTGACCTGCCCCGGGCCCTTCGAGCGCCACCTCCCGCGCCGCTGTCCACAACTCCCGCGCGGACGACGACGGCGAGGCCCCGGCGCTGCCACAGTGGCCCGGTGAGCGACGCCCAGCACGCACCGCCGCCCCAGCCCGGCTGCCCCCGCTGCGCCGCCCCGCTGGTGCCCGGCAGCCCGGCGTGCGCGGCGTGCGGGCTGCGGCTGGTGGGGGAGGACGCCGCCGAGCTGTGGGAGCTCGACCAGCAGCTGGCCCTGCTGGGCCAGCGCCGTGCCGCCCTGCTGGCGTCGCTGGCCGGCGAGGCGGACAGCTCCTCAGCGCAGGCTCCCGCCGCCGCCGCCACGGCGGTGGGCGCGGCGAGCTCCGCCTGGGCTCCGCCGACCGCCGCCACGGACCCGTACGCGACCGCCGCCGCCACGGACCCGTACGCGACCACCGCCGGCACCCGCGGCCGTCCTGGGCTCGCCGCGCCGGCCGGTCCCGCCCCGGTGCCCGTGCCGCGGCAGCGCCGCTTCGGCGCCCAGCAGCTGCTGCTCGTGACCGGCGTCGTGCTCGTCGCCGTCGCGGCCATCGCCTTCACCGCCTACGTGTGGGGCGCGATCGGCGCCCTCGGGCAGGCGCTCGTGCTGGTGGTCGTGTGCGCCGGGGCGGCCCTGGCCTCGCGGGCGACGGCCAGGCGGGAGCTGGGCGCCAGCGCGGAGGCGCTCGCGGTGCTGTCCGTGCTGGTCCTGCTGGTGCTCCTGGGCGCCGCCCGCGGCCTGGACGTGCTGGGCCTGGGCGCCACCGACGCCGACGCCTACCAGCTCGGGGCCCTGCTGGTGGCGGTGGGCGCCTGCGCCGCGGGGGACCGCTGGCTGCGCCCGGCCACCCGCCCCGCCCGGCCGGTGGCGCCGGCCTGGGCGGCGGTGCTGCTCACCGCCGCGGTGCCGACGTCCCTGGCACTCGCGGTCGGCGGTGAGCTGCTGACCTGGTCGGCTGCCGCCCTGGTGCTGGCGGTGCTCTCGGCGCCCGCGAGCCGCCTCCTGGGCGCGCGCGCCCCTGGTCTGGGCGCGGCCGGGCTGGTCGTCGGGGCCGCGCACCTGGTCGCCGGGGTCCTCGTGCTGCTGGCCGTCGACGTCGGAGCGGACGCCGTGGCCGGCTCGGGGCCGGACGCCTCCGCGCCGTACCTCGCGGCCCTCGAGCTCGCGCTGCTCGCCCTGGCCGCAGCGTGGACGGCCTCGCGCGCCGGGCGGCCGGCACCCGGGCAGTCGGCGGCCGGCCAGCCGGGTCCGGCCCGTGCCCTGCTGGCCGGACGCCCGCAGCTGCGGCGCACGGCCGTCGTCGTCGCCTACGGCGGCGTCATCGGCGCGCTGGTCTCCCTGGCCGCTGCCGGCGGGGCCTTCGCGCTGCTCTTGCTGGCCCTCGGCGTCTCCGCCACCACCGCCGTCCTGCTCGCGGTGCGGCCCCGGCTGCTGCCGTGGCCGGTGCTCGTCTCCGCCCTCGCCCTCGCCGGCGGCTCCCTGCTCAGCGAGCCGGTGGTGGGCAGCGCCCAGGACACGTGGTGGCGCCCGGCGGCCTGGTACGCCCTCGCCGGGGCGGCGCTGCTCGCGGGAGGCCGCCGGCCGGTGGCCTCCGCCCCCGGGCCCGTCCTGGCCGGGCGCCGGGCGCTGCCCCTGCCGCGCTCGCTGTGGGCGGCGGCGGGGTCCGTGGCGGCGCTCGGCGGCGCCCTGGCGGCTCCCTCGCCGGTGTCGGGCGTCCTGCCGGTGGTGCTGGCACTGGCCGCCGCGACCGTCCTCCTGGGGCTGTCCGCGCTGGTGCGCGGCGCTCCCGAGGCCGTGCTGTCGACCGGGTGGGCGCTGGTCTCCCTCGCGGCGCTCGTCATGGCCGACGGCGGCCCGGTGCTCGCCGCGGTGCCCCTCGGCGTGGCCGGGCTGGGGGCCCTGCTGCGCGCCGGGGACCCTCGCCGGACGGCGTGGACGGTGCCCGCAGCGGTGCTCCTGTCGGCGGCCTGGTGGGACGTGCTCGACCGCGTCGCCCCACCGGGCGCGGACGTCGAGTGGTGGTCGCTGCCACCGGCGGCCCTCGCGCTCGCCCTCGGCGCCCTGGTGTGGCAGCGGCACCCGCGGCTGGGCTCCTGGCTGGTCCTCGGCCCCGGGCTCGCCGCGGCGCTGCTGCCCTCGGCGCTGGAGGCCGCGGCCGGCGGGAGCCCGTGGCGCACCGGCCTGGTCGCCGTCGCCGGTGCCGTCGTCTGCGGCGCGGGCGTGCGCTGGGCCCTGCAGGCGCCCGTGGTGCTGGGCGCCGCTGCGGCGCTCGTCGTCGCCGTGGGCCAGCTCGGCCCCTACGCGCTGCAGGCGCCGGTCTGGGTGGGCCTGTTCCTGGCCGGGGCTGTGGTCCTCGTGCTGGCCGTCCGCATCGAGCAGGCCCGGCGCGACGCCGCTCGCGCGGTCGGCTGGGTGCGCGCCCTGCGCTGACGGAGCCGGCGCGCTGGGCAGCCGGCGGCCAGCGGGCGCCAGCGGGTGGGAGCGGCTCAGCCGCCCGTGCGCCAGGGCCGGCCGTGGGCGCCGTCGTGCACCACGGAGGCCACCGCCGGGCGCGGTCGCGAGCGCGGCAGCCCGGGTGCGGGGTGCCCCAGGACGACGGCGGCGGTGGCGCGGTGGTCCTCGGGGACCCCGAAGGCGGCGCGCACGCGCGGCCAGCGGCGGGGCGGCACGCCGATGAGGCACCCGCCCAGGCCCGCGTCCACGGCGGCCAGGAGCACCAGCAGCGCGGAGCCCCCGGCGTCGACGTCCCACCAGGGCACCGGCCACGCGCCGGGGTCGGTGGGGTCCGGGCCGAGGTCGGGGCGGGCGCGGGCCTTGTCGGGACGTGCGTACCGCTCGGCGTAGGCCCCCGGCTCGGACAGGCAGACCACCACGGCCGGGGCGGTCACCACCCCGGCCAGCCAGGGGTCGGGGGCGTCGACGTCGTCGCTGGTGGCGCGCCAGAAGCGGTCCCTGTCGGAGGGGTCGGTCAGCACGAGCAGGGACCTGCCCTGCGAGCCGCCGGCGGTCGGCCCGCTGACGCCGGCGGTGACGACGGCGTCGAGCACGTCGCGCCCCACGGGGGCACCGGTGAAGCGGCGCACGGCGCGCCGGCGGCGCAGCACCTCCTCCAGCTCCACGCCACGACCCTGCCACCCCGTCGCCCGCCCGCGCCGCGGGGCCCTGCTGCCCCGGTCCGGCCGCGCCGGCGCCCGGCCAGCGCCGCACCGCCGCTCGCAGCGCAGGTCGCGGCGCCGGTGGAGCGCCGCCGCGGGCGGTCGGCGACTACCCTTCCCAGCGTGTCACCCACCCACCCCGCGTGGACGCGCGCGTGGGAGGCGGACGTCGTCCTGAGGGACGGGGGAGCGGCGCACATCCGGCCCATCCGCCCCGCCGACGCCGACGCGCTGCAGGCCTTCCACGTGGCGCAGTCGCCGCGCTCGACCTACCTGCGCTTCTTCGCGCCGATGCCGCGGCTCTCGCCGCGCGACCTGGCCCGCTTCACCACCGTCGACCACCACGACCGGGTGGCGCTGGTGGTGCTGGTCGGGGAGGCCATCATCGGCGTCGGGCGCTACGACAGGGTCGAGGACGGCGCGGCCGAGGTGGCCTTCAACGTCTCCGACGCCCACCAGGGCCGCGGCGTGGGGTCGGTGCTGCTGGAGCACCTGGTGGTCGCGGCCCGCGAGCAGGGCGTCACGCGCTTCGTGGCCGAGGTGCTGCCCGAGAACCGCAAGATGCTCGACGTCTTCACCGAGGCCGGCTTCGCCACCACGCGCACCGTGGAGGACGGCGTGGTGATGCTGACGGTCGACATCGCCCCCACCGACAGGTCGCGGGAGGTCATGGAGGCCCGCGAGCACCGCGCGGAGGCCGAGAGCCTGCGCCGCCTGCTGCACCCGCGCTCGGTGGTGGTCGTCGGGGCCGGGCGGCGGCCCGGCTCGGTGGGCGGCCGCCTGCTGGCCGACCTGGTGGGCGGCGGCTTCACCGGGGCCGTGCACGTGGTGCACCCCGAGGCCGACGTCGTGCGCGGCGTGCCGGCGGTGAGGTCGCTGGACGACGTGCCCGGGCCGGTGGACCTGGCGCTGGTGGCCGTGCCCGCCGCCTCGGTCAACGGGGTGGTCGCCCAGCTGGCGCGCCTGCAGGTGCGGGGGCTGGTGGTGGTCTCCAGCGGCTTCGCCGAGGTGGACGCCGACGGCCTCGCCCGCCAGCGGGAGCTGCTGCGCCTGGCCCGCGTCCACGGGATGCGCCTGGTCGGCCCGACCTCCTTCGGCATCATCAACACCGACCCCGCCGTCCGGCTGAACGCCTCGCTGGCCCCCGTGGTGCCGCCGCCGGGCGGGCTGGGCCTGTTCAGCCAGTCCGGCGCGCTGGGCGTGGCGGTGCTGGACGCTGCGCACCGGCGGGGCCTGGGGGTCTCCACCTTCGTCTCGGCGGGCAACCGCGCCGACGTCTCCGGCAACGACTGCATGCAGTACTGGCAGGACGACCCGGCCACCTCGGTGGTCGGGCTGTACCTGGAGAGCGTGGGCAACCCGCGCAAGTTCTCCCGCGTCGCGCGGGGCCTGGCGCGCACCAAGCCCGTCGTCGTCGTGAAGTCCGGCGTCAGCTCCTTCACCGTGCCGCCCGGCCACGCCGTGCGGGAGACCCGCGCGCCGCGCGAGGCCCTGGACGCGATGCTGCGCCAGGCCGGCGTCATCCGGGTGGACAACGTCCACCAGCTCTTCGACGTCGCCCAGCTGCTGCAGACCCAGCCCCTGCCCGCGGGGGAGCGGGTGGGCGTGGTGGCCAACTCCGGGGCGCTGGCGGCGCTGGCGGCCGAGGCCGCCGTCTCCTGGGGCCTGGAGGTCGCCGACCCGGTCGTCACGGCTCCCGAGGCCGACGCCGCGCAGGTGCGCACCGCGCTGGAGCGGGTGTTCTCCGACCCGGAGGTCGACGTGGTGGTCGCCTGCCTCATCCCGCCGGTCGCGGAGGTCGACAGGGAGGTGGTGACGGCGCTGCAGGAGGTCGCCGCCGCCGCCGGCAAGCCCTGCGCGGCCTGCCTGGTGGCCCTGGTGGGCGGGGTCGAGCCCACCCGCACGCTGCCGCCCCCCGGCGCCGGCCACGACGCCGACGACGACGGCGCCTCCGGCCGGCCCGCGGCGGCGCTGCCCGTCTACACCACCCCCGAGGACGCGGTGCGGTCCCTGGCCTCGGTGGTGCGCTACGCCGCCTGGCGGCGCCGCGACCCCGGCACCCGCGTGGCCCCGGCCGGCACCGACGCCCGCGCGGCGCGCTCGCTGGTGGAGTCCCTGCTGACCGGCCGCACCCCCGACGACCCGCCGCTGCGCCTGGAGCAGGAGGAGGTCAGCGCCCTGCTGGCCTGCTACGGGGTGCAGCTGTGGCCGGTCATCACCGTCCGCTCCGCCGAGGAGGCGGTGCGCGCCGCGGACAGGGTGGGCTGGCCCGTGGTCGTCAAGGCGACCGAGCGCCGCCTGCGCCACCCGGGCCTGGGAGGGGTCCGCCTGGACGTGACCGACGCCCGCGAGCTGCGCGCGCACGTGGAGGCGATGCTCGCCGGACCGGCGGGCAGCGGCGGCGGCCCCGCGCCCGCCCTGCTCGTGCAGGCCATGGCCCCCTCGGGGATCTCCGTGCTCGTGCGCACCCTGGAGGACCCCCTGTTCGGGCCGCTGGTCTCCTTCGGGCTGGCCGGCGACACCACCGTGCTGCTCGGCGACGTCTCCCACCGCATCCCGCCGCTCACCGACGTCGACGTCGTCGACCTGGTCCGCACGCTGCGCGCCGCGCCGCGCCTGTTCGGCTACATGGGCACCCCCGCCGTCGACGTCGGTGCCCTGGAGGACCTGCTGGCCCGCATCTCGGTCATGGCCGACGACCTGCCCGAGGTGTTCTCCAGCGAGCTGTCCCCGGTGCAGGTCGCCGAGACGGGCCTGGCGGTGCTCGGGGCCCAGGTGGAGCTGGCCGTCCCCGTGGGCCGCTCCGACGCCGGCCGGCGGGTGCTGCCCGCCTGAGGTCGGACCCCGGTGGGAGGATGGCGCGCGTGTGGGGTGGTGAGGGTGCCGGCAGACGGCGCGGTGAGGCCTTCGGCGGCTCGGTCGGCGGACCGGTGGCGGGCCCGGGCGGCGCGCCGGGGTCCGGCGGGACGGGCCTGGCCGGCTGGCGCGCCGGGGACGACGGCGGCGCCGAGCAGCTGCCCGCCGAGCTGGTCGCCGAGCTCGAGCAGACCGGGTACTACCCCCAGCTGCTGGCCGACGTGGTGCTGCAGTCGCTGGCGGGCGAGCCCCTCCTGGACGCGCTGGTGCACCTGGAGACCACCTTCGACGCCGACGCGGTGCGCCGGCACGTCACCGTGCTCGCGCTGACCGCCACCCGGCTGGTCACCGCCCACGTCGACGACCACGACCCGCCCGAGGCCGGGGGCGCGCCCGTGGCCGTGGCCTCCTCGGAGTCGGTGCCCCTGCACGACGTGCGCTCGGTGGTGGTCGGCCACCGGGTCACCGCCCCCGAGCGGCACCGTCCGGGCGCCGCGCCCCAGGAGCTCACCCTCACCGTCGCGTGGGGCACCCTCACCCGCCTCGACCTGGAGCCGGCCACCTGCGGCGACCCCGAGTGCGAGGCGGACCACGGCTACACCGGCACGACCACCGCCGACGACGTCTCCCTGCGCATCAGCGCCGACGCCGAGGGCGAGGCGGCGGTGCTGGCGGCCCGGCGCTTCGCGCGCAGCCTCACCCGCGCGACGCGGGCTCCCCGCCCGTGACCGGCCGGGCGTGAGCGCGCCGCCCGCGCAGGGCGCCCTGGCCGACGTCCTGCCCGCCGTGGCGGACCTGCTGGGGGCCCCGGTGCGCGCGGAGGAGTCCCCGCTGACCGCGGCGCTGCGCGAGGCGCACGACGGCGTCGAGCAGGTGTGCGTCCTGCTCGTCGACGGGCTCGGGGAGCGGCTGCTGGCGGCCCGCAGCGGGCACGCCCCGCGGATGCGCTCGATGGCCGCCGCCGCCGGCGCCCCCGGCGCCGCGGTGCTGGCCGTCGGGTACCCGTCCACCACGGCGACGTCCACGGCCTCCCTCGGCACGGGCCTGCACCCGGGCCAGCACGGCCTGCTCGGCTACCAGGTGCGCGACCCCGCCACGGGAGTGCTGTTCAACGAGCTCTCCTGGGAGACCGCACCCGGTGCCGGCGCGCGGGGTGCCGGTGCGGCCGGGGCACCGCCGCCGGACCCGCGCCGCTGGCAGCCGCACCCCACCGCGTTCGAGCACCTGGCGTCGGCCGGGGTCGCGGTGACGCGCGTGGGCCCCGGCTTCTTCGACGGGTCGGGCCTGACCGAGGCCACCTCCCGCGGCGGGCGCTTCCGGGCGGCCAGCGCCCTGCCCGCGCGCGTGGAGGCCGGGCTGGGCGCCCTGCGCTCGGCGGCCCGCGAGCGCGCCGGTGACCGCCGGGCGCTGGTGCACGTGTACTGGGGCGACCTGGACAAGGCCGGCCACACCCACGGCTGGGCCTCCCCGCAGTGGTCCGACGAGCTGGAGCGCGTCGACGCCGCCGTCGCCGACCTGGTGGCGGGCCTGCCGCCGGGCGCGCTGCTGCTGGTCACCGGGGACCACGGCATGGTCGACGTGCCCGGGGACGCCCGCTGGGACGTCGCCGCCGACCCGGCGCTGGCGGCCGGGGTGGAGGTCGTCGCGGGCGAGCCGCGGGCTCCGCAGCTGCACTGCGCGCCCGGGGCGGCCGCCGACGTGCTGGCCACCTGGCGCGAGCGCCTGGGGCACGTGCTGGAGGTGGTCAGCCGCGAGGAGGCCGTCGACGCCGGGTGGTTCGGCCCCCACGGACTCGACGCCGGCGTGCTGGAGCGCGCCGGGGACGTGGTCGCCGCCGCCACCGCCGCCGCGTCGGTCCACGACAGCCGGGTGCAGCGGCCCGAGCTGGCGTCCCTGGTGGGCATGCACGGCGGGCGCACGCCCGAGGAGGTGCTGGTGCCGCTGCTGGTGGCGGGGAGCCCCCGCCGCCGCTGAGGGGGCGCCCGCCAAGATGGGGGCGTGGCCGAGCTCGTCTTCTTCTCCGGGACCATGGACAGCGGGAAGTCGACCCTCGCGCTCCAGGTCGACCACAACCACCGCGCCCGCGGGCGCCGGGGGCTGCTGTTCACGCGCGACGACCGCGCCGGCGCCGACACCATCTCCAGCCGCCTGGGGCTGCGGCGCCCCGCGCGCGAGGTGACCGAGCAGACCGACTTCGAGGCCGAGGTCGCCCGCGCCGCGGCGCAGGGCCCGCTGGACTACCTGGTGTGCGACGAGGCGCAGTTCTACCGGCCCGCGCAGGTCGAGCAGCTGGCGCGCGTGGTCGACGAGGCGGGTGTCGACGTGTACGCCTTCGGCATCACCAGCGACTTCCGCACCCGCCTGTTCCCCGGCTCCGCCCGCCTGGTGGAGCTGGCCGACCGGGTGCAGGTGCTGCAGGTGGAGGCGCTGTGCTGGTGCGGCGCGCGCGCCACCCACAACGCCCGCACGGTGGACGGCACGATGGTGGTCGAGGGCGAGCAGGTGGTCGTCGGTGACGTCGCCGCGCACGCCGGGGAGGTCGGCTACGAGGTGCTGTGCCGGCGCCACCACATGCGCCGGGAGACCGCCGCGGTCGCCGGGCGCGCCGCCGCAGCGGGCGGCGCCGGGGCCCGCCCGGCGGACGGCGCGGCGGCCGGTGTCGACCTGCGCGAGGGCGCGGCCCGCACCCCCGCCTGACGCCGCGGCTCAGTCGCGCCGCGGGGCCCCGAAGACGATCTCGTCCCAGCTCGGCACGCTGCGGCGCCGCCGCGCGGGCTGCTCGCCCGGGTCGTCGCCGTCGTGCTCGGGGTCCTGGACGCCCTCGGGGGCCGGCACCCCGCGCGAGAGCGGCAGCCGCTCGGCCGTCTCCTCGCCGTCGGCGTCGGCCTCACCGCCGCGCCAGCGCTCGCGGCGGCTGGTGGGCTGGCCGCGCAGCAGCTCCCCGTCCAGGTCGGCGCCGCGCGGGAGCTCCCGGGGCTGCCCGCCGTCCGGGCCGCGCCCGTCGCGCGCCCCGGGTGCCACGGGGGCCGGCGGCGCGGCGGCCGGTGGTGGGCCGGCCTGCGGTGCGGCGGCCGGCGTCGTGCGCAGGGGCTCGGTGGGCGGGGGCGCGGGCACCAGGCCGAGCGGAGCGCGCGGCGCGCTGGGCGCCTGCTCCTCGCCGTCGGCGGCGCCCTGCTCGTCAGCGCCGGTCGGCGGCAGCTGCAGCCCCCGCGGCGGGGTCACCATGCGCAGGCGGGCCCGGGCCCTGTCGACCTCCTCCTGCAGCTCCAGGGCGTCGGGGTCGGCGCCGGGCGGCAGGTCGAGCAGGGCGTTGAGGAGGTCGTCGTCCTCCTCGTCGTCCCACGGCTCGCCGTCGGGGCCGAGGTCCAGGGGCACCCGGCGGCCCCGGCGGTCGCGCAGGGCGTCGAGCAGGTCGAGGGTGCGCGAGGCGAGGTCGTCCGCGGTGGCCGGCTCGGGGGCGGCCGGCCCGGCCAGCGCGTCGTCGTCACCGTCGTCGTCGCTGGGGTCGACGCCGTGGCCGGCCGCCTCGACGCCTGCGGGCGCTCCGGCGCTGGGCGCGGCCGCGTCGGTGCGGGGGCCGCGCTGCTCCGGCGTCCGCGGCGGCTCGGGGGAGGGCACCGGCGCCGGGGACGGCTCGAAGGTGACCGCCGGTGAGGGCGCGGGGGGCGCCAGCGCCGCAGCGGGGCCGGTGCTGAGGACGCCCGGGGGCGGCTCGTGCTCGCCCGCGGAGCGGGCGTCCTCGGCCTCGACGTCGTAGACCCTCACGGCGGCCAGGCGGCGGCCCGTGGGGTCGTCCGAGGGCGCGGTCAGCCAGCGCGCCTCGTCGTCGAGGGGCTCCAGCACCCGGTTGGAGGGGGTGAAGGACCACTGGGCGGACCTGTCGCGCCCCGCCGCGCGGAAGGCCACCTGCACCGCCCAGCCGCCCTCGCGGCGCCAGGCGTCCCACGCCGCGGTGCCCGGGTCGGCCCCGCGGGCCAGCAGGCGGGTGCGCACCGCCTCCTCCAGCGTCAGGCGGCCCGGGCCGCCGCGCACCACCGCCAGGCGCGCCAGGGCCGCCACGTGGGCGCGCTCGGCGAGCACCGGGCCCTCGTAGCGGCGCACCTGGTCCAGCGGGACGCCGGCGTCAGCGGCGACGTCCGCGGCGGTCTCCCCGGCGCGGATGCGCGCCTGGATGTCGCGCGGGCGCAGCGGCGCGCTGACCGCGGGCACCGGCTGGGTGACCGGGCCGGCGCTGCGCACCGCGGCGCGCAGCCGGGAGCTCGCGGGCAGCCGGAAGCGGCGCCCGTCGGGCGCCTCCAGCAGCAGCACCGAGGGGTCGGCGGGGTCCGCGCCCACCACCGACAGCTCGACCGGGGCGTCCTGCCCGGCCGCCGCGGCGCTCGCGCCCCCCGTCGGCTCCTCCAGCCCGTCGCGCACGCGGCCTCCCCCGTCTGCTCGGCCGGCGCCGTCGGCGCGCGGCGCTGCCGCGGCACCCGCCGCGACCCCCGGCAGCCAGGGTGCCACCCGCGCTTCCCCCGCGTCGAGGCGCCGCGTCGTCCGCGCGCGCCGTCCCGCCGCGGCCGGGGCGGGAGCGGGTGGTGCTGCTGGTCACACCCCTGCCGGCCGATCTCCGTGGGCCGTCGCCGGTGGGCCGGGGCAGGATGTCCGGGTGAGTGCCGAGACGTCCCAGAGCGCCCCGTACGACGCGCTCGTGCTGCTGTCCTTCGGAGGCCCGGAGGGCCCTGACGACGTGGTGCCGTTCCTGGAGAACGTCACCCGCGGCCGGGGCATCCCCCGCGAGCGGCTCGTGGAGGTGGGGGAGCACTACTTCGCCTTCGGGGGCCGCAGCCCCATCAACGACCAGAACAAGGAGCTGCTGGCCGCCCTGCGCGCCGAGCTGGCCGCCCGCGGGCTGGGCGACCTGCCCGTGGTCTGGGGCAACCGCAACTGGGACCCCTACCTCACCGACGCCCTGCGCGAGGCCCACGAGGCGGGTGCCCGGCGGGTGCTGGTGCTCACCACCAGCGCCTACGCGTCCTACTCGGGCTGCCGGCAGTACCGCGAGGACGTCGCCGCCTCGCTCATCGCGCTGGCGGGCGAGGGACGCGCGCTGCGCGCCGACAAGGTCCGCCACTACTTCAACACCCCCGGCTTCCTGGACGCGAACACCGACGCGGTGCTCGCGGCGCTGGGCGAGCTCGACGACGCCGTCCGCGACGGCGCGCACCTGGTGTTCACCACGCACTCCATCCCCACCGCGATGGCCGAGGCCGCCGGCCCCCGGGGAGGCGCCTACGAGGCCCAGCACGAGGCCGTGCGCGCCGAGGTGGTCCGGCGGGTGGCCGAGCGCACCGGGGTGGAGCACCCCAGCGCCCTGGTCTACTGCTCCCGCTCCGGCCCGCCCACCCAGCCGTGGCTGGAGCCCGACGTCAACGACCACCTCGAGGCCATCAGCGCCGCGGGGGCCCCGGCCGCGGTCGTGGCCCCGGTCGGCTTCATCAGCGACCACATGGAGGTCAAGTACGACCTCGACACCGAGGCCGCCGAGACCGCCCAGGGCCTGGGGCTGCCGGTGGCGCGCGCGGCGACCGCCGGGGTGCACGCCGCCTTCGTCACCTCCCTGGTCGACCTCGTCCTCGAGCGCGCCGCCGCCGAGCGCGGCGAGGGCCCGCAGCGCGCCGCCGTCGGACCGCTGGGGCCCAGCCACGACGTGTGCCCGGTGGGCTGCTGCAAGAACCTGCGCGCGCCCGAGCGGCCTGCCGCCTGCGGTGCTGACTGGGTCGACCCCCCGGTGGCCGCCGGGGCCGGCGCGTGAGCGCAGCCGCGGGCCCACCGGCGGCGCCGCCGCCCGACCGGGAGGTCGCGGCCCTGGCCGACCTCGCCGAGCGCGCCGCCCGCGCGGCCGGCGACCTGGTCCGCGCCGGCCGGGCGGAGCACGCGGCGGTGACGGCCACCAAGTCCAGCCGCAGCGACGTCGTCACCGCCATGGACACCGCCGCCGAGCAGCTCGTGCGCCGGATGCTCGCCCAGGAGCGCCCCCAGGACGCGGTGCTGGGGGAGGAGGGCGGCTCCACCGGGGGCACCAGCGGCCTGACGTGGGTGCTCGACCCCATCGACGGCACGGTCAACTACGTCTACGGCATCCCCGCCTACGCCGTGAGCGTGGCCGTCGTGGCCGGCGAGCCCAGCCCGCCGCGGTGGCGGCCCGTGGCCGGCTGCGTGCACAACCCCGAGACGGGGGAGACCTGGACCGCGGGGGCCGGGGCAGGGGCCCGCCTGGACGGCCGCCCGCTCGCGCGCCCCGAGGGCCCGCCGCTGGCGGAGGCGCTGGTGGGCACCGGCTTCGGCTACACCGCCGAGCGGCGCGCGGAGCAGGCCGCCGTGGTCGCCCACCTGCTGCCCCGGGTGCGCGACGTGCGCCGGATCGGGTCGGCCGCCCTGGACCTGTGCTACGTGGCCAGCGCCCGCCTGGACGCCTTCTACGAGCGCGGTCTGAACCCGTGGGACGCCGCCGCCGGCTGGCTCGTGGCGGCGGAGGCCGGCGTGGCGCTGGTCGGCCTGGACGGGGCCGGGGCCAGCAGCGAGATGCTCGTGGCGGCGCCCCCCGCGCTGGCGGCCGAGCTGGCGGCCGAGCTGGTCCGCGCCGGCGCCGCGGCCGCCGCCTGAGGCGGCCGCGGGGGCCCCGGCGCGCGCCCGGCCGGCGGGTAGGGCATGATCCCGGCGCTACCGGGCATGCCAGCGGCACTCCCGGTGTTGCAGGGGTCCGTCCACCACGGGCGGCGACGACCACCAGACGATCCACAGCGATTCACCAGCCGCACCACAGCCGGCTCCGGAGCGACGTCCAGTACACCTGGCGGTCCGCCTCGGCACCGGCACGGGGCGGCCCACGGCCAGCCGGTCCCCACCGCGCCCTGGCCGGACCCCGACCAGCCCCACCACCAGCCAGATCCGGAGCAGCCACCATGGCGACCGACTACGACGCACCGCGCAAGACCGACGACGAGCTCTCCGAGGACTCGATCGAGGAGCTGAAGGCCCGCCGCAACGAGCCCGGGGCCGCCTCGGTCGACGAGGACGAGACGGAGGCCGCCGAGGGCTTCGAGCTCCCCGGCGCCGACCTGTCCGGCGAAGAGCTCTCGGTGCGCGTCCTGCCCCGCCAGGCCGACGAGTTCATGTGCTCGCAGTGCTTCCTCGTGCACCACCGCAGCCAGCTCGCCAGCGACGACGGCGGGCAGCTCGTCTGCACCGAGTGCGCGGCCTGAGCAGACCCCGCCCCGGGCGGGGCGGCTAGCCCGCCCGCCCGTCCTCGGCGCCCCGGTCGGAGCCCAGCTCCGGCCGGGGCGCCGCTGCGTCCAGCGACTCCCGGCTGCCGGGCCCCCACAGCGGCAGCCCGCCGGACAGCGGCACGTGCACCGGCACCGGCCCGCTCACCCCCTGGCGGGCCAGGGCCTCCAGCAGCGCCTCGGGCTCGCGGCAGGAGAACAGCCAGGCCGGGGTCGGGTCCTCGGGGTCACCCAGACCCACGAGCACCACCGGGTCGACCCAGCCCCGCAGGTGCAGGTGGGTGCGGGCGTCCAGCAGCGGCCCGCGCAGCGCCCGCGCGCGCTCGCCGCGGGCGGCCACCGCGCCGGTCAGGTGGTGCACCTCCACGTGCGCCTCCCCGACCCTCAGCACCCCTGCGGGGCTGAGGGAGACCACCGTGCTGGCGGAGACCAGCCACGCCACCAACACCAGGGCCAGCACCGCGCCGCCCACGACCACCCACACCGGCCCGCCGATGAAGCCGGTCGCGGCCCCGAAGGCCGCCCCCAGCGGCACCAGGAGCCAGGTGGCCGGGCGGGGCCACAGCCGCTCGCGGAAGCCCTCGTCCTGCTGCTGCCCGGGCTCGTCACCGGTCCGGTGCGGCTGCTGCGCATCGCCCACCCCGCCAGCCTCGCACGTCCCGCAGCCGCCTACGCTCGGCCCGTGACCGGCGTGCTCGCAGCAGGGGAGGGGCTCGACGGCGACCCCCGCGGCGGCTCGCGCTCCAGCTCCCCCGACGGCCCGCCCGGCGGCGCCGGTGGGCCCGAGGAGCTCGTGGTGCCGCTGCAGCGGCTCACCGAGGACCTGCCCGACCCCTCCTACGCCCACCCCGGCGACGCCGGCGCCGACCTGCGCTCCGCCGTGGACGCCGTCATCGCCCCCGGCGGGCGGGCGACGCTGCCCACGGGCGTGGCGGTGGCGGTGCCGGAGGGCTGGGCCGCCTTCGTGCACCCCCGCTCGGGCCTGGCGGCCCGCCACGGCGTGACCACGCTCAACGGCCCGGGCACCGTCGACGCCGGCTACCGCGGCGAGGTGCGCGTCACCCTCATCAACACCGACCCCGAGCAGGCCTTCCACGTGCGGCGCGGCGACCGGATCGCCCAGCTGGTGCTGCAGCGGGTGGCCCGGGCGCGCTTCCTGCCCGTGGCCTCCCTGGACCCCACCGCCCGGGGCGCCGCGGGCCACGGCTCGACCGGGGGCTGGGGCGCGACCACCGCTGCCCCCGCGACCGACGGACCGACCACGACCGGCGTGCCGACGGCGACCGACGTGCCGACCACGACCACCACCACGACGACGGGTGAGCCCCAGTGAGCATCTTCCGGCGCCGCTCCGCGCGCGACGACGAGGCCGCCGAGACCGGCGCGCAGACCGACGAGCCCGGCGGGGCGGCCGAGGGCGCCGAGCCCGCCGCCGGCGCCGCGGCGCCGGCGGCGGCGGGGCTCTCACCGCGCCCGCAGGGCCCCTTCGACGTGACGGAGGTCTCAGACTCCCTGCCCCGCGTCGACCTGGGCGCGCTGCGCCTGCCCGGCGTGCCCGGCATGGAGCTGCGCCTGGAGGTCGAGGACGGCACGCGCCGGGTCGTCGCCGCCACCGTCGCGCTGGGCGGCTCCACCGCCCAGCTGCAGGCCTTCGCCGCCCCCCGCACGCACGGCATCTGGGGGGAGGTCCGCGCCGAGATCGCCGCGTCGCTGGCCAGCTCCGGCGGCGCCTCCCAGGAGGTCCCCGGCCCGTACGGCACCGAGCTGGTCGCGCAGGTGCCCACCCGCCTGCCCGACGGCCGGGTGGCCGCCTCACCAGCGCGCTTCGTGGGCGTGGACGGGCCGCGCTGGTTCCTGCGGGCCGTGCTGTCCGGGCCCGCCGCCGTCGACCCGGAGGCCGCGGCCCCGCTGGAGGCGCTGCTGCGCGGCGCCGTGGTGGTGCGCGGCAGCGAGGCGATGGCCCCGCGCGACCTGCTGCCCCTGCGGCTGCCGCAGGCGCCTGCGGGCGCCGTCCCCGCGGGTGCCACGCCCGGCGCCCAGCCCGGTGCCCAGCCCGGTGCCCAGCCCGCGCAGGACCCGGCCCAGCAGTAGCGCCGCCGGGCGGGGGAACCGGTCCTGCCAGTCGCTCACGGCACTCCCGCGCAGCGCCTACCCTCGACGCCATGGGCACTCCGAAGTCCCCTCGCCACCCGCTGGTGCGCGCGCTGTCCCGCCTCGCGGCGGGCAACGAGCAGCTGATCGCCGAGGACGCCGCCAAGGCCTCCGCGGCCATGGGAGGCACCCCCTGCGCCTCGCTGTCCGGCCGCAGGCGCGCCAGCGTGTCCGGCACGCTGCGCACCGTCACGCTCCGTCCCCGCGCGGGCGTCCCCGCCCTGGTGGCCGAGCTGTTCGACGGCACGGGCACGCTCACCGTCATCTGGCTGGGCCGCCGGGAGATCCCCGGCATCGTGCCCGGCGCGGCGGTGCGGGTGGAGGGCTTCGTGGGGTGCGACGACGGCCGCAAGACCGTCTACAACCCCCGCTACGAGCTCGTGCCCGCCACCGCCGCCTCCTGAGCGCCGGGCAGGCATGAGCACGGGGTCCGGCGTCGGGCGCGCCGCCACCGCTGAGCGGTTCTCCCTGGCCGACGCCGTCGGCGGGCCCCGCGGGGCCGCCGAGGCGGTGCTGCCGGGCCTGGTCTTCGTGGTGGTGGTCACCGCCACCCGGTCGCTGGTCTGGGCCGGGGGACTGGCGCTCGGGGTGGCGGTGCTGGCGGCCGCGGCGCGGCTGGTGGCCCGCCAGCCGCTGCAGCAGGCGCTCGCCGGGGCCGTCGGCGTCGGCGTCTGCGCCCTGACCGCCTGGCGCACCGGGGACGCCGTCGACTTCTACTGGTGGGGCCTGCTGCTCAACGCCGTCTACGCGGTGGTCCTGGCCGTCTCCACCCTGCCCCTGCCCCAGGCCGGTCCGCTGCCCGGCGGTCCGCTGCCGGTCACCGGGCTCCTCGTGGCGGCCGCCCGCGGCGGTGGCCCGGGCAGCGGGGACTGGCGCGGCGACCCGGCGCAGCTGCGGCTGCACCGGCGCCTGACGTGGATGTGGGTGGGGCTGTTCGCGCTGCGCCTGGCGGTGCAGACCCCGCTGTACCTGGCCGGCGCGGTGACGGCGCTGGGCGTGGCCCGGCTGGCGATGGGCCTGCCGCTGTTCGCGGCCGCGGCCTGGGTCACCTGGCTGGCCCTGCGCCGTGCCGGCGCGGGGAGCAGCGCCGGGGACGGCCCGCCGGCGAGCTCCCCGGGTGGCTCCTCGGAGGGCCCGGTCAGCCCTGCTGGCGGGCAGCAGCGGCCGGCCCCGGGGGCGCCAGCAGCTCCTTGAGGGCCTCCTCGCTGTCCTGCACGGTGAGCAGGAGCAGCTGGTCGCGGCCCTCCAGGGCGTCGTCGGGGGAGGGGGCGATCGGGCGCCCCTCCCGGATGATCCCCACGAGCACGGTGTCAGCGGGCCAGGCGACGTCGCCCACCCGGGTCCCCGACAGCGGCGACGCCGCGGGCAGCGTCAGCTCCACCATGGCGGCACCGCCCTGCTGGAAGGTGAACATCCTCACGAGGTCGCCGATGGAGACGGCCTCCTCCACCAGCGCCGTCATCAGCCGCGGGGTGGAGACGGCCACGTCCACGCCCCACGCCTCGTCGAACATCCACTCGTTCTTGGGGTTGTTCACCCGCGCCACGGTGCGCGGCACGCCGTACTCGGTCTTGGCCAGCAGGCTGGTGACGAGGTTGGCCTTGTCGTCGGCGGTGGCCGCGACCACGACGTCGGCGGTGTCCAGGGCGGCCTCGGACAGGCTGGAGGTCTCGCAGGAGTCGGCCAGCAGCCAGTCCGCCTCGGGCACCGACTGCATCTTCATGGCCCGCGGGTCCCTGTCGATGAGCAGCACCTGGTGCCCGTTGCCCAGCAGCTCGCGGGCGATGGAGCGCCCCACGTTGCCCGCCCCGGCGATGACGACCCTCACGACGACCCCTCGCTCCCGTTCACGGTGCCCATCCCCGGCGCCCGCCCTCAGCCCTCGGCGGCCGGCGGCTGGGACAGCAGCCGCTCGACCTCGGCGAGGTCCTCGGTGCGGGCCAGCAGGTGCAGCTGGTCGCCGTCCTGGTGGACCGTGTCCGGAGCGGGCAGCAGCGCCCGGCCCAGGCGGACGACGTAGGCGGCGCGGGCCCCCACGCGCGCCTCCAGCGAGCTCAGCCGGGTGCCCACCCAGCCGGTGTGCACCTGGACCTGCGCCAGCGACAGGGCGCCGGTGGCGTCGGTGTGCTCGCTGGCCGCCCCCTGCGGCAGGATCCGGCGCAGCACCTGGTCGGCGGCCCAGGTCACGGTGGCGACCGTGGGGATGCCCAGGCGCTCGTAGACCTCCGCGCGGCCCGGGTCGTAGATGCGCGCCACGACGTTGGTGACCCCGAAGGTCTCACGGGCCACCCGCGCGGCCAGGATGTTGGAGTTGTCGCCGCTGCTGACGGCGGCGAAGGCGTCGGCGGTCTCGATGCCGGCCTCCACCAGCGTGTCGCGGTCGAAGCCGACCCCGGTCACGCGCTCGCCGTCGAAGGCGCCCAGGCGGCGGAAGGCGTCGGGGTTCTGGTCGACCACCGCGACCCGGTGGCCCAGGGCGCCCAGCCGCAGGGCCAGCGCCGAGCCGACCCGACCGCACCCCATGATGACCACGCGCACCCCTCGAACCTAGCGCGCTGGCACGGGACGGGCCGCTCGCGGCCTACCATCGACGCTCGTGCCCATCACGGACGCGGTGAAGCGGCTGCTCGTCGGCCGCCCGGTGCGCAGCGACAAGCTCAGCGAGACGCTGCTGCCCAAGCGCATCGCGCTGCCGGTGTTCGCCTCCGACGCGCTGAGCTCGGTGGCCTACGCCCCCGACGAGATCCTGCTGACCCTGGCCATCGCCGGCACGGGCGCCTACCTGCTGTCCCCGTGGGTGGCCCTCGCCGTCGTCCTCGTCCTGGTGGTCGTGGTCTCGTCCTACCGGCAGAACGTGCACGCCTACCCCTCCGGCGGCGGCGACTACGAGGTGGTCACCACCAACCTGGGCCGCACCGGCGGGGTCACCGTGGGCGCCGCCCTGCTGTGCGACTACACGCTGACGGTGGCCGTCTCGGTCTCCTCCGGCGCCCAGTACGCCGCGGCCGCGCTGCCGTTCCTCAACGGGCACGAGGTCCTGGTCGCCGTGGCCGTCGTCGTGGTGCTGACCACCCTGAACCTGCGGGGGGTGCGCGAGTCGGGCACCGCCTTCGCCGTGCCCACCTACGTCTTCATGGGCGCCATCGGCGCGATGGCCGTGGTCGGCTTCCTGCGCTACCTGCTCGGCGACCTGCCGCCCTCGGAGAGCGCGGGCTTCGACCTGGTCGCCGAGCCCGGCTACGAGGCCGGGCTGACCGGCCTGGGCGGGGCGCTGCTGCTGGCCCGCGCCTTCTCCTCCGGCTGCGCGGCGCTGACCGGCGTGGAGGCCATCAGCAACGGCGTGCCCGCCTTCCGCAAGCCCAAGAGCCGCAACGCCGCCACGACCCTGGCGCTGCTGGGCGGCATCAGCATCGCCATGCTCTTCAGCATCATCCTGCTGGCGCGCGCCACCGGCGTGCAGTTCGCCGAGGACCCGGCCATCCAGCTGGTCCGCGACGGCCAGCCGGTGGGGGAGTCCTACGTGCAGGACCCGGTGATCGGCCAGATCGCCCAGTCGGTGTTCTCCGGCTTCACCCCGGCGTTCTACCTGGTGACCATCGCCACCGGCGTCATCCTGGTGCTGGCCGCCAACACCGCCTTCAACGGCTTCCCGGTGCTGGCCTCGATCCTGGCCCGCGACGGCTTCCTGCCCCGCCAGCTGCACACCCGCGGTGACCGCCTGGCCTTCAGCAACGGCATCATCGCCCTCGCCGGGGTGGCGATCGTGCTCATCGTGGCCTTCGACGCCCAGGTCACCCGGCTCATCCAGCTCTACGTGGTGGGGGTGTTCATCTCCTTCACCATGAGCCAGACCGGCATGGTCAAGCACTGGACCCGCCTGCTGGCCGAAGAGGGCGACCCCCGCGAGCGCGCCCGCATGGTGCGCTCGCGCGTCATCAACACCATCGGCGTGGCGATGACCGGCTCGGTGCTGGTCATCGTGCTCGTCACCAAGTTCACCCGCGGCGCGTGGATCACGCTGCTGGGCATGGCCGTGCTGTTCGTCATCATGCGGGCCATCCGCAAGCACTACGACAGGGTGGCCGAGGAGCTGGCCGTGGAGGCCTCCCCGGCCGTCAAGGTGCTCCCCTCCAGGGTCCACGCGATCGTGCTGGTCTCCAAGGTGCACCGCCCCACGCTGCGGGCGCTGGCCTACGCCCGCGTCTCGCGCCCCTCGGTGCTGGAGGCGCTCACGGTGGACGTCGAGCCGGAGGAGACCGCCGCGCTGCAGCGGCGCTGGGACGAGCTGGACCTGCCGGTGCCGCTGAAGGCGCTGGCCTCCCCCTACCGGGAGATCACCCGCCCGATCGTGCAGTACGTGCGCGACCTGCGGCGCGAGTCCCCCCGCGACCTCGTGGTCGTCTACATCCCGGAGTACGTCGTGGGCCACTGGTGGGAGCAGGTGCTGCACAACCAGACCGCGCTGCGGCTCAAGGGGCGCCTGCTGTTCACCCCCGGCGTGGTGGTGGCCAGCGTGCCCTTCCAGCTCAGCTCCTCGGCCGGCGCCGAGGACCGCTGGGCCGGGCCCGCCGCCGGCTCGGTGCGCCAGGGCGCGCTGGCGGCCCCGCCGCCGACGTCCTCGCCGTCCACGCCCGCCCCCTCCCGGGACGGGGAGGGGCGGTGAGCGCCGAGCAGGCGGCCGCCGCCTCGCCGGTGGGGCTGGAGGTGGAGGTCGAGGTGGGCGCCGTCGCCCACGGCGGGCACTGCGTGGCCCGCCACGAGGGCCGGGTGCTCTTCGTGCGCCACGCGCTGCCCGGCGAGCGCGTGCTGGCGCGCGTCACCGAGGGCGCTCCCCGCGACAGCTACTGGCGCGCCGACGCGGTGGCCGTGCTGCGGCCCTCCCCGGACCGCGTCAGCCCGCCGTGCCCGTGGGCGGGCCCGGGCCTGTGCGGAGGCTGCGACTGGCAGCACGCCGCCGTGGGCGCCCAGCGAGCGCTCAAGGCGGCCGTGCTCGGCGAGCAGCTCGAGCGCCTCGCCGGCCTGGACGCTGCAGCCCTGGCCCCCGCGGTCGGCCCTGACGGGCTCGTGGTGGAGGCCGTGGACGGCGACGGCGTCGACGTGGCCGCGGGGCTGCGCTGGCGCACCCGCGTGCAGTACGCCGTGGGGCCCGGGGGGCGCCTGGGCCTGCGCGAGCACCGCTCCCACCGCGTCGTGGAGGTCGACGACTGCCGCATCGCGGCTCCCCGCGCCGCCGAGGTCGACCCCCGCGCGGTGGCCTGGCCGGGGGCGGAGGCCGTGGAGGTCGTCGCCCCCCAGACCGGGGACGACCGCCTGCTGGTGGTGACCCCGCGCCGCACCGGCGGCGGGCAGGGCCGGCGGCTGCGCCTGCCCGCGCACCCCGCGCCGTCGTCGCTGGCGGTGGTGGGCGACGAGGGCCTGACGCGGGTGCGCGGGCGCACCTGGGTGGCCCAGGAGGTCGCGCTGCCCCGCGGGCCGCGGACCTTCCGCGTCACCGGCTCGGGCTTCTGGCAGGTCCACCCCGGGGCGGCCGCGGCGCTCGCGGGCGCCGTGGTGGGCTTCGCCGGGCTGGCGCCGGGGGAGGCGGTGGCCGACCTGTACGCGGGCGCCGGCCTGCTGACCGCGGCGCTGGCCGAGGAGGTCGGCGAGGACGGCCGCGTGGTGAGCGTGGAGGGGGACGCGCGCGCCGTCGCCGACGCCCGCCGCAACCTGCGCGACCTGCCGCAGGTGCGGGTGCTGCCCGGCCGGGTGGACCGCGCGCTGGCCGCGATGGCCGCCGACGACGAGCGCGTCGACGTCGTGGTGCTCGACCCGCCGCGCGTCGGCGCCCGCCGCGGGGTGCTCGAGCGCGTGGCGGCGCTGGCGCCGCGCACGGTGGTGCACGTGGCCTGCGACCCCGCGGCGCTGGCCCGCGACGTGGCCGTCCTGGCCGAGCTCGGCTACCGCCTCGACGGGCTGCGCGCCTTCGACCTGTTCCCGCAGACCCACCACGTGGAGGCCGTAGCGCGCCTCGTGCGCGCCTGAGCCCGCTGGCCGGCGGGACCGCCGCGCTCCCGGTGGGGAGCCTGGCTCCCGCTCCGGCCCCCTGACCCGGGACTGAGCCTGCCCACCGGGACCGACCCTGCCCAGCGGACAGGTCGGGGCGGCTCAGGGGGAGACGGCCTCCAGCTGCGGCACCAGCTGCTCCAGCGCGTACTGGGTGGCCAGCGTGGTGCCCAGGGAGAAGGCGTTGGCGGTGTCCCCGTCGATGACCAGCGCGCGGCCCTGCGCCACGGCGGGCACGGCGCCCCACGCGGCGTCGGAGGTGATGTCGCTGGTGGGGATGAAGATCGGGAAGGCGACGACGACGTCGGCGTCGAGCAGGTCCAGCTGCTCGGTGGAGACGTCCACGCTGAAGCCGCCGCTGTTGGGGGGCAGCGCGGCGACCTGCGGGTTCTGCTGGAAGCCCAGGCCCTCCATGAACTCCACGCGGCCGCCGAGGGGGTCGGCGCCGTCACCGCCGGGGGCGGCGACGTAGGCGCCCCAGCCGTTGGAGGTCTTGGTGGCCACGGTGGCGGTGCGGCCCTGCCACTGCGGGTGGGCGGCCGCGGCCGCCTCGAAGGCCTGGCGCAGCTCCTCCAGCAGCTGCTGGCCCTCGGCCTGCTTGCCCAGCGCGGTGGAGACCAGCTCGACCTGCTGGCGGGTGGTGGTCAGGTAGCTGTCCCCGCCCTCGGGGACGCCGACGGTGGGGGCGATCTGGCGCAGCCGGTCGTAGCGGGCCTGGTCCCCGGAGCTCTTGGTGTCGAGGATGAGGTCGGGCCGCAGGGCGGCGATCGCCTCGTAGGAGGGCTCGAGGGTCTCGATGATCGTCGGAGCCGTCGTGTAGAGCCCTGCGGCCCACGGGCCGACGCCCTCGCCCCCGAAGGCCAGCCAGTCCGAGGCGCCCACGGGCTGCACGCCCAGCGCCAGCGCCGTCTCGGCGTCCCCCCAGCCGAGCGCGACCACGCGCTGCGGGGCGGCCTGGACGGTGACCTCCCCGAACTTGGTCTGCACCGTGGCGGGGAAGCCCTCCCCGCCGGCGGCGGCCGAGGAGCCCGACGGCGCGGCGCTGGAGGCGCCCTCGCCGGAGGTGCCGCCGGAGGAGCACGCGGCGAGCGCCGCGGCGATCGCGGTGGCGGGGACGAGGGTGAGCAGGTCGCGGCGGCGCACGGGGTCTCCTGGGGTCGGGCGGGAGCGGTGGTGGGAGCGGTGGCGGGTCGGGCGGGGGACGAGCAGGCTGGGACGGCGGCGCGCGGGCGCCGACGCGATCTTCGGAGTGAGGCCAGGCTAACCTCACGGCTGTGAGGGTGGCATGAGCAGGGCAGGCCGGCGCCGCGCGGCGCTGCTCGTCCTGGCCGCCGGCCTGCTCGTGGCGGTGTGGCTGAGCCTGGCCGTGGGCTCGCGCCAGGTGCCGCTGGCCACCGTGCTCGACGCGCTGTCAGGGGCGGTGCGCCACGCCGGGGGCCCGGCGGCGGGCACGGACGCCGGCGTCGTCGTCGACCAGCGGCTCCCGCGCACGGCGCTGGGCCTGGCGGCCGGGGCCGCTCTGGGGGTGGCCGGGGCGCTGGTGCAGGCCGTCACGCGCAACCCCCTGGCCGACCCGGGCATCCTCGGCGTCACCGCGGGCGCCTCCTTCGCCGCCGCGGTGGCGGTGGGGGTGCTGGGCGCCTCCGCCACCGGCGGCGGGGTGTGGGCCGCGCTGCTCGGCGCCCTGCTCGCCTCCGTGCTCGTGCAGGTCGTCGGCGGGTCCGGCAGCCGCGGCCGAGGCTCCCCGGTGCAGCTGCTGCTCGCCGGGCTGGCCCTGGGCGCCGTCCTGGCCGGCCTGACCTCGGCGCTGCGCCTGTCCGACCCGCAGACCTTCTCCGCGCTGGTGGTCTGGGAGAGCGGCGACCTCGCCGACCGCGGCTGGGCGGGGCTCGCCGCGGTCTGGCCGCTGCTGGCCGCCGGGCTGGTGGTGGCCCTGGCCCTCACGCCCGCCCTGAACGCCGTGGCCCTCGGCGACGACCTGGCGGCCGCCCTGGGCGCCCGGGTCTGGCTCGTGCGCGCCGCCGCCGTCGGCGCCGTCGCGATGCTCGCCGGCGGTGCGACCGCGGCGGCCGGGCCGATCGCCTTCGTCGGCCTCGTGGTCCCGCACCTGGTCCGCTGGGCCGTGGGCCCCGACCAGCGCTGGCTGGTGGCGTGCTGCGCCCTGGCCGCGCCCGTGCTGCTGCTGCTCGCCGACGTGGTCGGCAGGGTGGTGCTGCGCCCGGGGGAGCTGCCCGCCGGTGTGGTGACCGCCGCCCTGGGCGCGCCCGTGCTCGTCCTGCTCGTGCGGCGCCAGCGGGTGCCCGCCCCGTGAGCGCCACCAGCACCCCCTCGCGCGGCGCGCCCGGGCGGCCCGGGCGCGCGCGGCGCCCGGCGGGGCTGCGCAGCGGCCGCCTGCCGGTGGTGGGCACCCGGGTGCACCGCCGTCCGCTGCTGGTGGGCCTGGCGCTCGCCGCCGCCTGCGCTGCGCTGGCGCTGGTGGCCCTCGGCACCGGCGACTACCCGCTGTCCCCGCCGCAGGTGGTCACGGCGGCGCTGGACCCGGGCGCGGGCTTCGAGCGGACCATCGTCCTGGAGTGGCGCCTGCCGCGCGTGCTGGCCGCCGTGGCCTTCGGCGCCGCCCTGGGCGCCTCCGGCGCGGTGTTCCAGTCGCTGACGCGCAACCCGCTCGGCTCCCCGGACGTCATCGGCTTCTCCACCGGCGCCTACACCGGCGCCCTGGTGTCCCTGACCGTGCTCAGCGGCGGGGCGGGCGCGGCGTTCTCGGCCACCACGGGCTCGGCCACCGGGGCCACCGGCGGAGGGGTCTCCACCACCGCCGGGGCCCTGGTGGGCGGGATGCTCACGGCCGCCGCGGTCTACGCCCTGGCGCGGGTGCGCGGGACGGTGCAGGGGTACCGGCTCGTCGTCGTCGGCATCTCCGCCACCGCGGTGCTGCACGCGGCCAACACCTTCCTGCTGCTGCGCGCCCAGACCGAGGTGGCCATGGCGGGCGCCGTGTGGGGTGCCGGGTCGCTGTCGCTGGTGGGCTGGCCCGACCTGCGCTGGGCCCTGGTGGCCCTGGCCGTGCTCGTGCCTGCCCTGGCGCTGCTCGCCGCGCCGCTGCGCCAGCTGGAGCTGGGCGACGACTCCGCCAGCGCCCGCGGCGTGCCGGTGGAGCGGGCCCGGCTGGCCCTGGTCGTCGTCGGCGTCGCCCTCGTCTCGGTGGTCACCGCCAGCACCGGCCCCATCGCCTTCGTGGCGCTGGCGGCGCCGCAGGTGGCGCGCCTGGCGCTGCGCGGGGCGGGCCTGCCGCTGGTCGGGTCCGCGCTGGTGGGAGCGCTGCTGCTGCTGTCGGCCGACCAGGTGGCGCAGCGGCTCCTGTCCGGGGTGCCGGTGGGCGTGGTGACGGTGGTCGGCGGCGGGGTCTACCTGCTCGTGCTGCTGCTCGCCCGCGGCAGGTCCGCGTGAGCGGGCCGCAGGAGCCGGGCGCGCAGCGGCTGCGCGCGGAGCACCTGCGCCTGGGCTACGAGGGCCGCCTGGTGGCCTCCGACCTCTCCCTGGCGGTCCCGGACGGGTCGTTCACGGTGGTGGTCGGCCCCAACGCGTGCGGGAAGTCGACGCTGCTGCGCGCCTTCTCCCGGCTGCTGCGCCCCCAGGGCGGCACCGTGGTGCTGGACGGCCGGGCGCTGGCCTCCTACCGGCCCAAGGAGGCCGCTCGCCGGGTCGGGCTCCTGCCCCAGTCCGCCAGCGCGCCCGAGGGCATCACCGTGGGCGACCTCGTCGCGCGCGGGCGCTACCCGCACCAGGGGCTGGTGCGGCAGTGGACGGCGGCCGACGAGGTGGCCGTGGCCGAGGCGATGGTGGCCACGGGGGTCGAGGAGCTGCGCGACCGGCTGGTCGAGGAGCTCTCCGGAGGGCAGCGCCAGCGGGTGTGGGTCGCGGTGGCGCTGGCGCAGTCCACGCCGCTGCTGCTGCTCGACGAGCCGACCACCTTCCTGGACGTCGCCCACCAGGTGGAGCTGCTCGACCTCTTCGCCGACCTGCACGAGGCGGGCACCACCGTGGTCGCCGTCCTGCACGACCTCAACCACGCGGCGCGCTACGCCACCCACCTGGTGGTGATGGCCGCCGGCGCCGTGGTGGCCTCGGGCCCCCCGGCGCAGGTGCTCACCGCCGCGCTGGTGGAGCAGGTCTACGGGCTGGCGTGCGTCGTCGTCCCCGACCCGGTGACCGGGACGCCGATGGTCGTGCCGCGCGGGCGGGAGGCCCGCCGCCGGCGCTGACGCCCCCCCGCGAGCGGCCCGGGCCGTTGACCCGACGAGGTATCTTGAGCTCAAAGCAGTTCAGGGGCCGCTGCCCGATGACGACCGATCACCGGGCGTGGGCGAGGATGGTCTGCGGTCACCGGAGATCGGGTCGAGCGGGAGGACGGCATGGGCGCGTCAGCATCGAGCGTGGACAGCTTCGGGGCGAGGGGCGAGCTGCAGGTCGGCTCGAAGAGCTACGAGCTCTACCGCCTGTCCGCGGTGGAGGGCGCCTCCGACCTCCCCTTCAGCCTCAAGGTGCTGCTGGAGAACCTCCTGCGCACCGAGGACGGCGCCAACACCACCGCCGAGCACGTGCGCGCGCTCGCCGGGTGGGACCCCAGCGCCGAGCCGGACACGGAGATCCAGTTCACCCCGGCGCGCGTGGTGATGCAGGACTTCACCGGCGTGCCCTGCATCGTCGACCTCGCCACCATGCGCGAGGCCGTCGCCGAGCTCGGCGGGGACCCGGCCAAGGTCAACCCGCTGGCCCCGGCCGAGCTGGTCATCGACCACTCCGTCATCGTCGACGTCTTCGGCCGCCAGGACGCCTTCGAGCGCAACGTCGAGATCGAGTACGAGCGCAACGGCGAGCGCTACCAGTTCCTGCGCTGGGGCCAGGGCGCCTTCGACGACTTCAAGGTCGTCCCGCCGGGCACCGGCATCGTCCACCAGGTCAACATCGAGCACCTGGCGCGCGTGGTCTACGACCGCGGCGGGGTCGTGTACCCCGACACCTGCGTGGGCACCGACTCCCACACCACCATGGTCAACGGCCTGGGCGTGCTCGGCTGGGGCGTCGGCGGCATCGAGGCCGAGGCCGCGATGCTCGGCCAGCCGGTCTCGATGCTCATCCCGCGCGTGGTCGGCTTCAAGCTCACCGGCGAGATCCCCGCCGGCGCCACCGCCACCGACGTCGTCCTGACCATCACCGAGCAGCTGCGCAAGCACGGCGTGGTGGGCAAGTTCGTGGAGTTCTACGGCGAGGGCGTCGGCGCCGTGCCGCTGGCCAACCGCGCCACGATCGGCAACATGAGCCCGGAGTTCGGCTCCACCTGCGCGATCTTCCCCGTGGACGACACCACCCTCGACTACCTGCGCCTCACCGGCCGGTCGGAGGAGCAGGTCGCCCTCGTCGAGGCGTACTGCAAGGAGCAGGGCCTCTGGCACGACCCGGCCGCCGAGCCGCGCTTCTCCGAGAAGCTCGAGCTGGACCTGTCCACCGTGGTGCCCTCCATCGCCGGTCCCAAGCGCCCGCAGGACCGCATCGAGCTGTCCGCGTCCAAGGCGGCCTTCCGCAAGGTGCTGCCGACCTACGTCGGCGAGGCCACCGACCCCGACCCGGTCGACGCCACCGCCGGCAGCAGCCAGGACGAGGCGCTGCAGGAGACCTTCCCGGCCTCGGACGCCCCGACCGCGACGGCCACCGCCGACGGCCACGACGGCGACGACGCCCCGGTCTCGGTCGGCGACCTGCCCGCCGCGGACGGCCGCCCCTCCAAGAAGGTGCCCGTCAGCGTGGGCGGCGGCTCGAGCTTCGACCTCGACCACGGCCACGTGGTGATCGCCGCGATCACCTCGTGCACCAACACGTCCAACCCCTTCGTCATGGTCGGCGCGGGCCTGCTGGCCCGCAACGCCGTGGAGAAGGGCCTGTCGGTCCGCCCCTGGGTGAAGACCTCCATGGCGCCGGGCTCCAAGGTCGTCACCGACTACTACGAGCGCGCCGGCCTGGTGCCCTACCTCGAGAAGCTCGGCTACCACCTGGTGGGCTACGGCTGCACCACCTGCATCGGCAACTCCGGCCCGCTGCCGGAGGAGATCTCCGCCGGCGTGCAGGAGGGTGGCCTCGCCGTCGCCGCGGTGCTGTCCGGCAACCGCAACTTCGAGGGCCGCATCAACCCCGACGTCCAGCTGAACTACCTGGCGTCCCCGCCGCTGGTCATCGCCTACGCGCTGGCCGGCACCATGGACTGGGACCCCCAGACCGACCCGATCGGCACCGGGTCGGACGGCCAGCCGGTCTTCCTGGCGGACATCTGGCCGTCGGCGGCCGAGGTCGCCGAGGTGGTGGGCACCTCCATCACCCAGGAGATGTTCGCCAAGGACTACGCCGACGTCTTCGCCGGCGACGAGCGCTGGCAGTCGCTGCCCACGCCCGACGGCGACGTCTTCAGCTGGGACGCGGAGTCGACCTACGTGCGCAAGCCCCCGTACTTCGAGGGCATGCAGGCCCAGCCGTCGCCGGTCTCGGACATCTCCGGCGCGCGGGTGCTGGCCAAGCTGGGTGACTCGGTCACCACCGACCACATCAGCCCGGCCGGCTCCATCAAGGCCGACAGCCCCGCGGGCCGCTACCTCGCCGAGCACGGCGTGGAGCGCAAGGACTTCAACTCCTACGGCTCCCGCCGCGGCAACCACGAGGTGATGATCCGCGGCACGTTCGCGAACATCCGCCTGCGCAACCAGCTCCTCGACGACGTCGCCGGCGGCTTCACCCGCGACTTCACCGTCGAGGGCGGCCCGCAGGAGACCATCTACGACGCCGCGCAGCACTACGCCGCCGCCGGTACCCCGCTGGTCGTGCTCGGCGGCAAGGAGTACGGCTCGGGCTCCTCGCGCGACTGGGCCGCCAAGGGCACCACGCTGCTGGGCGTCAAGGCCGTCATCACCGAGAGCTTCGAGCGGATCCACCGCTCCAACCTCATCGGGATGGGCGTGCTGCCGCTGCAGTTCCCCGAGGGGGAGTCGGCCGACTCCCTGGGCCTGGACGGCACGGAGGTCTTCGACATCGCCGGCGTCACGGAGCTCAACTCCGGGACGACGCCGCGCACGCTGAAGGTCACGGCGACCAAGGAGGACGGCACGGTCACCGAGTTCGACGCGCGCCTGCGCATCGACACCCCCGGCGAGGCCGACTACTACCGCAACGGCGGCATCCTGCAGTACGTGCTGCGGAGCCTGCTGAGCGCCTGACCCGCGGGTCCGGCCCGACGACGAGGCCGGCGCGGCTCCCTCTCGGGGGAGCGGCGCCGGCCTCTCGGCGTCTGTCTCCGTCTGCCGCTGCCCCCGCGCCGTCGCCGGTGCTCTGCAGTGTCAGGACGAGGCGCAGTGTCAGGCCCCCGAGGCGGGATCCGGCCTCCTGGGCCTGACGTTGCGCGGGGACCTGGCACTGCGCCGGCGTCAGCCCGCTCTTCCTCGACGATCATGCGCCTGAGCGCCACAGCGACCGTCTGGCATCTGCGGTGCTGGCGCTCAGGCGCGTGATCGTGGCGGGAGTGGGGGAGGACGACGACGAGGGGTTCGTCCGGCGTGGTGCCGGGCGGGCCCCTCGCTGCCGTGGAGGAGCCGCAGGGCTACTCCTTCACGGCTCCCTCCGCGCTGGCCATGATCCGCTTCTGGAAGACGAAGAAGAGCACGGCCACCGGGATGGTCATGAGCAGCGCCGCCGCCAGCTTCAGCGGGTACTGGTTCGACTGCCCCTGACCGCCGGAGGCCAGCTGCGCCACCAGCTTGGTGAGCGTGATGAGGTCGGGGGAGTTGGTCGCCACGATGAAGTGGCTCAGCTCGTTCCAGGACGCCTGGAAGCTGAGGATGGTGATGGTGATGACCGCGGGGCGGGCCATCGGCAGCACCACCGACCAGAACGTGCGGAACGCGCCCGCGCCGTCCAGCTTGGCGGCCTCCTCCACGCTGGCCGGGATCGACGTGAAGAAGTTCCGCATGATGAAGACGCCGGCGGCGTCGGCCATGAGCGGGATGATGAGGCCGGCGTAGGAGTTGTAGATCCCCAGCTGGTTCAGCACGAGGAACTTGGGAATGAGCAGCACGACGCCGGGCACCGCGATCACGGCGATGAACAGCGCCATGACCACCGACGACCCGCGGAACCGCAGGCGGGCCAGCGCGTAGCCGGCCAGGGAGCTGAAGAAGACGCGCCCCGCCGTCACCGACAGCGCGACGATGACGCTGTTGGTGGCCGCCAGCCCGAACGGCAGCCCGGTGAACAGCTGGCCGTAGGCGCTGAACGTCGGCGGCACCGGCAGCAGGTCGAGCGGGGCGGCCGTCGCCTCAGCATCGGTCTTGAAGCTGTTGGCCAGCTGCACGAAGAACGGCAGCACGTACACCAGCGCGAGCACCGCCAGCACGGTGTACGACGTCGTCGCCGACCACCGGAACCGCCGCCCGGAGCGCCGTGCCGGCTGCGGGGCGGGCGCGGGCGCCGCCGGGCGCGCGGCCGTCGTCGTCGTCCCCATCACCGCTCCTTGAGCACGGCGCGCTGCACCAGCGACAGCGCGACGATGATCGCGAAGAGGATGAACGCGATGGCCGCGCCCTGCCCCCACTGCTGGTTGACGAACGACGACGTGTAGCTGAGGTAGGCCGGCGTGATGGTCGTCTTGGCCGGGCCGCCCTGCGTGCCGGTGTAGATCTGGTCGAACACCTGCCACGTGCCCACCAGGCCGAGCGTCAGCACGGTGAAGAGGGTCGGGCGCAGCATCGGGACGGTGACGTAGGCGAAGCGCTGCCAGGCGTTGGCGCCGTCCATGGTCGCCGCCTCGGAGACCTCGCCAGCGATGTTCTGCAGCGCCGCGAGGAACAGCAGCATGAACGTCCCGGACGTCGTGAAGATCGCCAGGATGATCAGCGCCGTCATCGCCACGCTCGGACCGGCGAGCCACTCCCACCACGAGACGCCGAGCAGGCCGTGGTCGGCCAGGACCCCCGGTGCGGCGTCGACGCCCACCGCGCCGAGCAGCAGGTGCAGCACGCCGGAGGGGTCGGCGAACCAGTTGGGCCCGTTGACCCCCAGCCAGGCGAGCACCTGGTTGACCGCGCCGGACGCCCCGAAGAGGAAGAGGAACACCACGGTGATGGCCACCGAGCTCGTCACCGACGGGAAGTAGAAGGCGGTGCGGAAGAACCCGCGGCCCCGCAGCAGCCTGTTGTTGACGGCCGTGGCCAGCAGGAGCGCCACCACGGTCTGCGTCGGGACGACGAGCAGCACGTACCAGAGGTTGTTGCGCAGCGCCGTGCCGAGGTCCTGCGTGGGCAGGCCGCCGCCGGCCAGCAGGTCGGTGTAGTTCTGCAGGCCGACGACGGGGACGCCGGCCGCGAAGGGGCTGCCGCGCCCGCGCCAGTCGGTGAGCGACACCCACAGCGCCATGAGCACGGGCAGGGCGATGAACAGGAGCACGAGCGCCAGCGCGGGGGCGGTGAACAGCCACCCGGCCCCGGCCTCGCGGCGGCGCGCCAGGCCGGAGCGCCGCCGCGGAGGGGTGGGGGTGGTGGCCGCGCTCTGAGCGGTGAGAGCGGCCACGGGTCAGCTCCCCGCGCTCTGCAGGGCGGCCTCGAGGTTGGCCTGCGTGCGCTGCAGGATGGCCTGCGGGTCCCCGCCGGCCAGGCCCTCGAGCTGGGAGTTCAGGTCGGTGATGACGTCGGAGACGCCCTCGGCGTTCGGCACCGCGGTGGCGTAGTCGGCGCCGGCGAGGAAGGCGGCCTGCGCCGGGAACTCCTCGGAGAACGGCTGCGCGGCGCTCTGCAGCGAGGGCATCACGCCGAACGCCTTGGCGAAGGCCAGCTGCTGGTCGGAGGACGTGAGGTCCTCGACGAGCTCCACCGCCGCCTCCTTGTTCTGGGAGTCGGCCGCGATGCCCCAGCAGTTGGTGAAGGTCAGCGTGCCCTTGCCGGCGGGGCCGGCGGGCAGCTCGACCACCTGGTACTGCACGTCCGGGTAGTCGCTCGCCATCGAGCCCACGAGCCAGTTGCCCTCGATGGTCATGGCGGCCTTGCCCGTGCCGAAGGCCTCGCCGCCCCAGCCCGCGCCGAGGTCGGCGGCGAACCTGTAGGACCCGTCGGCCATGAGCGACTGGACGTACTGCAGCGCCTCGACGTTCTGGGCGCTGTCTGCGGTGGCCTGGCCGTCGGTGACCAGGCCGCCGCCGGCCTCCGCCATGAAGGCGCCGAGCCGGGAGTACTCCGCCGAGGTGGACAGACCCACCACCCCGTTGGCGGTGAGCCGCTGCGCGACGGTCCTGAGCTGGTCCCACGTGGTGGGGACGTCAGCGTCCGTCAGGCCCGCCTGCTGCCACAGCTGGGTGTTGATGACCAGGGCCAGGGTGGAGAAGTCCTTCGGGGCGCAGTAGAGCTGCCCGTCGCGGGTGAAGGCCTCCGAGAGCACGGGGTAGAAGTCGTCGGCGCCGGAGAGCTGGTCGCCGTAGGGCTCCAGCGCGCCGCTGGCGGCGTAGGAGTTGAACAGGTCGGCGGAGACGTAGAAGACGTCCGGCGGGGTCTGCGCGGCGAAGCCCTGGCTGAGCTCCTGGGCGAGGTCGGAGGCGGCGCTGACCCGGGCCGGCGTGCCGGACTCCTCGCTCCAGGCGGCCACGGCGTCGGTGACGGCGGTGGTCTCCGCCTGGCCGGAGGAGCCGATGAGCACCTGCAGCTGGCCGCCGCTCTCGCCGCCGGAGGCGCCCTGCGAGCCGGTGTCGTCGAAGCCGCTGCCGCCGCAGGCGGACAGCACGAGGACGCCGGCGGCGAGCACCGCGGCGCCGGCCAGCGACCGCCTGCCGGTCCGACCCCCGCGCTGCGGGCGGGAGGGGCTGGTGGGCGTGGTGTCGGACATGGGTTCTCCTTCGTCGTCTTCTTCGGCGTCGGTCGGGGAGGTCGGTCGGGGCGGTCGGGGCTGTCAGGTGCGCCCGGTCGGGGACGGGGAGGGTCAGGGGGCGCCGCGCAGCACCAGACGCGGCGCCAGCAGGTGCTGGCGCGGGGGAGGCGGGCCGTCGGGTCCGGCCTCCACCTGGGCCAGGAGCAGGTCGACGGCGAGGGTGGCGGCCTCCCCGAGGGGCTGGGCCACGCTGGAGACGCCGATCGCGTCGGCGACGGGGGTGTCGTCGAAGCCGATGACCTCCAGGGGCCGCCCGAGCCGGGCGGCGGCGCCCCGGGCACCGAGGGCGAGGGAGTCGCTCGCGCACACCACCGCCGTGGGAGCGCCACCGGCGCCGACCGCACCGCCGTCACCGGAGAGCGCCGCGGTGACGGCCTCGACAGCGGCGGCGGTGGAGTCGGGCACCTTGAGCTCGACGGCGGCGGCGGGGTCGACGCCCGCGCGGGCGAGCGCCTGCGCCCACCCGAGGCGGCGGTCCTCGCCGGTGCCGGAGCCGTCGGGCCACCCGAGGTAGGCGGGGGCCTCGTGGCCGGCGGCGATGAGGTGCTCGGTGGCGGCCCGGGTGCCCGCGGCGCCGTCGACGTCCACCCAGCAGTGGTCGCGGGAGACCTCCTGCTCCGCGCCGGGCGAGGGCCACGGGCGGCCGAAGGTCGCGAAGGGCACGCTGCGCTCGAGCAGCCAGGCCGTGCGGGCGTCGCCGTGGTGGGTGCTCGTGAGCACGAAGCCGTCGACCTGGCCGCTGGAGAGCAGCTCGCCGTAGCGGGCCACCTCGCCGGAGTCGTCGTCGGCGGTGAACAGCACCACCCGGTAGCCGCGGCCCTGGGCCTCGTCGACCAGGGCGTGCAGGAACCTGTCGAGCACCGACCCGCTGATGCCGCCCCCCCAGTGCTCCAGGCGCAGCCCGAGCGTCCGGGAGCGGTTGGTGCGCAGCTGCCGGGCCGCCAGCGAGGGTCGGTAGCCCAGCTCGGCGACGGCGGCCAGGACGCGCTCCAGCGTCTCGGGCGCCACCTTCCCGGGGGCGTGCAGCGCGTTGCTCACCGTCTGCCGCGAGACGCCTGCGGCGCGCGCGACGCTGACCAGGGTCGCGCGGTCGTCTGCGCTGGTCACGGCCACCTCCTGGGTCGCTCGGGAGGCACCCGCACCGCTGCGGCGGCGCCGTCGCCGTCCCGTTTGATCGTTCAAACCGGTCGTGGGTACTGTCATGTCGACCCCCGGGGATGTCAACTCGAAGATCCCCCTCCCGCCGACGCGAAGGAGTCCGACGGTGAGCTCCGGCCACTCCCCCCTGCTCGAGGCGCAGCACGCGCCGGCCGCTCCCGAGGGCTCCTCCGACGCCGCCGCGGCTCCCGCGGCGGCCGGCGGCCGCCTGCTCCAGCCGTGGCTGCACGACCTCGTCGCCGCCCTGGCCCCGCCGGTGCAGCTGTGGTGCGGCCCCAGAGGCACCGCGGGCAGCACCGCGGACGGCGCCGCGGGCGCCGCCGCCCCTGCCGGCGCGGACCTGGACGCCCTCAGCGACGGCGCCCAGGGCCTGTGGTGCGGAGACGTCAGGGTGCTCTCCACCCTGGTGACCGCCGTGGGCGGAGCGGCGCCCGCGCCCGTGCTCACTGCGCCCGACGGCGCCGACGGGCAGCTGGTGGTCTCCGTCGCGCGCGGGCTCGGCGACGACGCCCCCGACCCCACCGTCCGCCTCGAGCAGCACCGGCGGGTCAGCCCCGGCGGCCTCGTGGAGGAGCTGGTCCTCGTCAGCTCCGCGCGCACCCCGGTGAGCACGGACATCACCGTCGACCTCGCCGCCGACCTCGTGGCCATGGACGTGGTCAAGGGCGGGCGCAGCGCGCCCGCTGTCGCTCCCGACCAGGACGTCGACGGCAGCGTGGTCTGGGAGCGCGACGCCGTGAGCGCGCGCGTGAGCGCCCCCGGCGCTCAGGTCGCCGTCCGCGGGGTGGTCGCCCGGCTGACCTGGCGCGTGGAGCTGCCGCCGGGTCAGCGGTGGTCCGCCTCGTGGCGGGTGGACGCCCGCGACGAGAGCGCCGTCGTCGGCGCGGCGCCCCGCGCCGGCTGGGCCGACCAGCTGGCCGTGACCAGCGGCGACCAGCGCCTCGCGCGCTGGGTGGCCCGCTCCCTGGACGACCTCGAGGCGCTGCGCATGCGCACCACGGGCGGCGCCGCGGGAGCCGCGGGCGACGACGTCTTCCTCGCCGCCGGCGCCCCCTGGTACTTCACGCTGTTCGGGCGCGACTCGCTGTGGGCGGCGCGGATGCTGCTGCCGCTGGGCACCGACCTGGCCGCCTCCACGCTGCGCGTGCTCGCTGCGCGCCAGGGCGTGCGGGACGACGCCGAGACCGGCGAGGAGCCCGGGAAGATCCTCCACGAGGTCCGGCGCGCCGCCAGCGAGGCCGAGCAGGCGGGGGGCACCGCCTTCCTGCCGCCGGTCTACTACGGCACCGTCGACGCCACCGCGCTGTGGGTGTGCCTGCTGCACGACGCGTGGCGCTGGGGCCTGCCCGCGGCCGACGTCGAGCCGGTGCTGCCGCACCTGGAGCGGGCGCTGGAGTGGATGGCGCGCGCGGCCGAGCACGGCGACGGCTTCCTGCGCTACGCCGGCGCGGGAGCCGGCGCGGGCCTGGCCAACCAGGGCTGGAAGGACTCCGGCGACGCCGTCCAGTGGGCCGACGGGCGCCTGGCCACCGGGCCGATCGCGCTGTGCGAGGTGCAGGGCTACGCCCACGAGGCGGCGATCGGCGCAGCCGACCTGCTGGACGCCTTCGGCCGCGACGGCGGCGAGCGGTGGCGGGCGTGGGCCGCTGACCTCGCGGTGCGCTTCCGCGAGCGCTTCTGGGTGGAGGGCGAGCTGGGGCGCCACGTGGCCATCGCCCTGGACGCCTCCGGGGCGCCGGTGGACTCGGTGACCTCCAACCCCGGCCACCTGCTGGGGACCGGGCTGCTGTCGCCGGCGGAGTCCGCGCTGGTGGCGCGCCGCCTCGTCATGCCGGACTTGGCCGAGGGCCGCGGTCTTCGGACGATGAGCTCGCTCATGGCCGGCTACTCCCCGCTGAGCTACCACGGCGGGTCGGTGTGGACCCACGACACCGCCATCGCGATCACCGGGGCAGCGCGCGACGGGCACGCCGAGGCCGTGGCGGTGCTCTCCGCCGGGCTGCTGGACGCCGCCGAGGCCTTCGGCTACCGGGTGCCCGAGTTGCACGGCGGTGAGGCGCGCACCGGTCCCGGCGGCGTCCCGGCCCCGGTGCCGTACCCGGCCTCGTGCCGTCCGCAGGCGTGGTCGGCGGCCTCGGCGGTGGCCGTCCTCGCGGCGCTGCTGGGCGTGCGGCCCGACGTGCCGGCCGGGCACCTGTCCGTGGCACCGGTGCCGGGGGCACCCTTCGGGCCGCTGGCGGCCAGCGGGCTGCGCGTGGCGGGCGCACCGCTCCGCGTGGCCGTGGACGGCGCCCAGGTCAGCGTGTCCGGCGAGGGGTCCGAGGGGCTGACCGTCACGGCGTGACCGCCCTGTGACGGTCACCGCGTGAGCGTCCTCCGCGGCGACGGCCATGGGCGTGAGCGTCACTCCCGGAGGCCGAGCCGCCAGGGTGGGCAGGCTGGCGTCCGGTGGGCGGGCTGGCGTCCGCTTCCAGGGCTGGATCTGGACGCCAGGCCGCCCAGCGGACGTCGCGCTCCCCACCCGGCGACCTCGCCCCCGAGGTGTGGTGGCGCGGAGGTCGTCGATCGTCGGGGGAGGCGGGGGCGGGTGTCAGCGGCGGGTGCTCCACTGGCGCCCGTGATGCACCCGTGAGCGCGCACGTGCCCCCCGGCTGGCCCCGCGAGGTCCACCCGCCCGACACCGAGGGCTTCACCCGCACCGCCAGCGCCTGGCTGCTCGACCTGTGCCCGCCCGACTACCGCGCCCACGACGTGCTGGTGCGCCACCCCCTCGTCCTGGCGGTGCTGGCGGGCCACCACGTCGCCGCCCAGGCGCAGGGGCAGCGCCGCGCCGTGGCCACCCTGCGCACCGACCTCGCGGGGGCGGTGGGGGTCGAGGTCGTCGAGCGGGCCCTGGACGCCCTCGACTCCGAGCAGGCCCGCCTCGCCGCGGCCTCGCGAGGCGTGGCGCTGGTGGCCGAGGCGCTGCGCGGGGTGCGCCGGCCGCCGCGGCTGTGAGGACGCGGTGACGTCGCCCACAGGGGTGCACCGGGTGCGCAGGTCGTGCCCGGGAGCCGTCGCGCCCGGCGGGTGCGATCAGGTCCGCTGCCTAGACTCGGCTCTCGCACCGCCCGCACCCCGCGCGGCGGAGCACCACGAGGGGAGGGCAGCCGGTGGGCCTGCTGCCGCAGATCACGAGTCCGCGCGACCTGCGCCGCCTGTCCGTCGGGCAGGTGCGCGAGCTCGCCGACGAGCTGCGCACCTTCCTCGTGCGCGAGGTCAGCCGCACGGGCGGCCACCTCGGCCCCAACCTCGGGGTGGTCGAGCTGACGCTCGCCGTCCACCGCACCTTCGAGTCCCCGCGCGACACCGTGGTCTTCGACACCGGGCACCAGGCCTACGTCCACAAGCTGCTCACCGGCCGGCAGGACTTCTCCGGCCTGCGCAAGCGCGGCGGGCTGGCGGGCTACCCGAGCCGCACCGAGTCCGTGCACGACGTCGTGGAGAACTCCCACGCCTCCACCTCGCTGAGCTGGGCGCACGGCATCGCGCAGGGCTACGCCCTGCAGGGCCAGGGCGACCGCCACGTCGTCGCCGTCATCGGCGACGGCGCGCTGACGGGCGGCATGGCGTGGGAGGCGCTGAACAACATCGCCGCCGACGTCGACAGGCGCCTCGTCGTCGTCGTCAACGACAACGGCCGCTCCTACGCGCCGACCATCGGCGGGATGGCCCACCACCTCGCCACGCTGCGCACCACCCGCGGCTACGAGCGCTTCCTGGAGTGGGGCAAGAACACCCTCGCCCGCGGCGGGGCCCCGGGCCGGATGGCCTACGACACCCTGCACGGCATGAAGAAGGGCCTCAAGGACTTCGTGGCCCCCCAGGGCCTGTTCGAGGACCTGGGCCTGAAGTACATCGGCCCCGTGGACGGGCACGACGTCGAGGCGCTCGAGCACGCCCTCGGGCGGGCCAAGGCCTTCGGCGGCCCGGTGATCGTCCACGCCATGACCCGCAAGGGCAACGGCTTCTCCGCCGCCGAGACCGACGAGGCCGACAGGTTCCACGCCGTCGGCGTCATCGACCCCGACACCGGGCAGTCCCTGGCGCCCACGGGGGCCGGCCCGACGTGGACCAAGGTCTTCGCCGAGGAGATGGTCGAGGTCGGGCGCCGGCGCCCCGACGTCGTCGGCCTCACCGCGGCCATGCTCATCCCCGTCGGCCTGCACCGCTTCGCCGCCGAGCACCCCGACCGCGTCATCGACGTCGGCATCGCCGAGCAGCACGCCACCACGGCCGCCGCGGGCCTGGCCTTCACCGGCCTGCACCCGGTGGTCGCCGTGTACTCCACGTTCCTCAACCGCGCCTTCGACCAGGTGCTCCTCGACGTCGCCCTGCACCGGGCGGGCGTGACCTTCGTGCTCGACAGGGCCGGCATCACCGGCGACGACGGTCCCAGCCACCACGGCGTGTGGGACATGAACCTGCTCGCGCCGGTGCCCGGGCTGCGCCTGGCCGCCCCGCGGGACGCCGGCACGCTGCGCGAGGAGCTGGCCGAGGCCCTCGACGTCGACGACGCCCCCACGGTGCTGCGCTTCTCCAAGGGCGCCGCGCCGGAGAGCGTGCCGGCCCTGGAGCGCCTGGGCGGGCCCCACGGGGTCGACGTGCTCGCCCGCACCGGCCCCACCGCCGAGCAGGGCCCCCGCGACGTGCTCGTCGTGGCCGTCGGCGCCTTCGCGCCGCTGGCGCTGGAGGTGGCCGAGCGCCTGGCCGCCCACGGCATCAGCGCCACCGTGGTCGACCCCCGCTGGGTGTTGCCCGTGCCCGAGCAGGTCGTCGACCTCGCCCGCAGCCACCGCCTGGTGCTGACCGTCGAGGACGGCGTGCGCACCGGCGGCGTCGGCTCGTGCACCGCCCTCGCCCTGGCCGACGCCGGCCTGGACGTCCCCACCAGCGTGGTGGGCGTTCCGGTGCGCTTCTGGGAGCACGGCAGCCGCGCCCAGGTGCTCGCGGCCGCCGGCCTGACCGCCCAGGACATCGCCCGCGGCGTGGCCGAGCGGGTGGCCGGGCTGCCCGAGGCCGCCGCCGGGAGCGCCGGTCCGGTCGGCCCCGGCGCGCCGGTGGCCGACCGCAGCTGAGCTGCGCCACCCTGCACGGGTGGACGAGCAGGACGGCGGTGCGGCCCCCGAGCGGCGCCTGGTGACGCGCGCCGACGTGCAGCGCGCCGCGGAGCGGGCCGGGGTGCCCGCCGCCGCGGCGGCGCTGTGGGAGGAGCTGGCGGCCTCACCGGCCCTGCCCGCGACCGCGGTGCGCGCCGACGCTGCCACCGGCGCCGGGGCGCCCGGGCGCCGCACGACCGCCGCGGAGGTCGCCGTCTACACCGGCGGCGTGATCGCCCTGCTGGCCATGTCGGTCTTCGCCGGCTCCGGCTGGGCGCAGTACGGCCCGGGCGCGGGCCTGGCCATCGTCAGCGGCTACTTCGTGGTCTTCGTGCTGCTGGCCGAGCTGCTGCGCCGTCGCGCCCGCGCCCGCGGGGACCGCGGCAGCGGTGGGACGACGGCCGCCGGGCTGGTGGCCGCGGTGGCCGTGTGCACCGTGCCGCTGGTCGTCTACGGCGCGCACGCGGCCACCGGCGCGCTGGGCCTGCCGCCCTACGCCGACTACGACGCCTTCGACGACTGGGGCGGCTCGGCGTGGATGCTCATGGAGGTCTCCGCCCTGGTGGCCGCCGCGGCCGCCTGGTGGCGCCACCGCACCAGCTTCCTGCTGGCGCCGCTGGTGGCGGCGCTGGGCTCCCTGGTGCTCGACCTCGGTGACGCGGTCTCCAGCAGCTCCGGCAGCGACCTCGGGCGGCAGGTGGCCGCCTGGCTGCTCGCCGCCGGCCTCACCGCCGCCGGCGTGGCCCTCGACCGGCGCCGGCGCCGGCGCGAGGCGTTCTGGCCCCACCTGGGCGCGCTGCTGGCCGCCGGCCTGGCCGTTCTCCTGCTCGAGGGCGGCGGGACGCCGACGGCGCTGGCCTACCTGGCGCTGGGAGCCCTGGCCATCGCTGCCGGCGTGGTGCTGGACCGCCGCGTGCACCTGGCCCTGGGCGGGCTGTACCTGGTGGGCGCGCTGTCCTACTTCGCCTTCGACGTCTTCGGCGACACGGTGCTCTTCGCCCCCGCGCTCGCGGCCATCGGCCTGCTCGTGCTGCTCGGCGGGGTCCTCCTGTCCCGGCGCCGCCGCCGTCCTGAGGCGGCCGGCGGGGCGCCCCCCGGCGGGCCGTGAGCCTCAGCGCACCCAGCGCGGCGCCAGCGCCACCTCGTCGCGGGTGACGAGCACCGGGCGGGGCAGTCCGCGGCGGTCGGGGTCGGTGGCGCCCCAGGCGGCGGCCACGAAGTCGGCGTCGATGCGCGCCAGGTCGGTCCAGCCGCGCATCCGCGAGGGCACCGCCACCACCCGCAGCCCGCTGCCGTCGGCCTCGGCCAGCCAGCGGCGCAGCGGGGCCGCCGCCAGCAGCGTCAGCGCGTCGCACCCGTCGGTGGGCTCCACCACCGTCACCGCGTGCGCCGGGCCGCGGTCGGGGTCCGTGCGCGCCTCGAGCTCGGCCACCCGGCTGCGCAGCTCGCGCTCGGCGCGGTGGGCCGCCGCGCGACCGGCCGCCTCCAGGTGGGCCGCGGCCCCCTCCCAGGCGGCGTCGAGGTCCAGCGCGGGCCGCCCGGCCGCCTCGGCCTCGGCGTCGAGGCGGTCCAGCAGGTCCGGCCACAGCGGCACGGGGTCCACCTCGCCGGGGACGGCGGAGACCAGGCCCAGCCCGACCTCGAGCGCGCCGCCGGGCACCTCGGCCCGCACCCAGGCCGGCCCGGGGTGCAGCGCCGACCCTCGCCCCAGCGCGAGCGGGCGCAGGCCGCCGGTCAGCGCCTCGGGCGAGACGGCGGCGTGCGCGCGCAGCCAGCTGCGCAGGCGGGGGCGGGTCTCGGGGTCGTCGGTGGCCCGGTCCCCGAGGACGGCGGCCGCCGCCCGCGCGGTGAGGCGGCGCGGCCCGCCCGGGCCGGGCACGGACAGCCCGTCGGGCGCCGGCACGAGGTCGACGTCGTCCAGGACGCACACCTCCAGCAGCGCCTGGCGCAACCGCAGCCCCACCTCGCCGGTGGCCGGTCCCGTCGCCGCTTCGGGGGAGGGGCGGGCGGGGTCGTGGTGCACCTGCCGACCGTAGCCACCGCCGGCGAGGCCGGCCTCGCCGAGGCGGCGGGGCGTCCTCCGCGCGGGCGAGGGCCCGCCGTCGTGGTCCGCGCCGCCGGGGGAGGGCCGTCACGCAGCGCGCCGAGCCGTGATCGGCTGGCAGGCCGCCCCGGAGGGGACGAGGATCGCGCGCCGTGAGTCTGTGGCGCACCAAGTCCGTCGAGGCGTCCATCGCCGACACCGAGGAGCCCGAGCACGCGCTCAAGAAGGGCCTGGGGGCCCTGGACCTCGTCGTGTTCGGCGTGGGCGTGAGCGTCGGGGCCGGCATCTTCGTGCTGACCGGCCAGGCCGCGGCCGCCAGCGCCGGCCCGGCGGTGGCGCTGTCGTTCGTCATCGCCGCCGTGGCCTGCGCCCTGGCCGCCGTCTGCTACGCGGAGTTCGCCAGCACCGTCCCGGTGGCGGGCAGCGCGTACACCTTCTCCTTCGCCACGCTGGGAGAGCTGGTGGCCTGGACCATCGGCTGGGACCTCGTGCTGGAGTTCGTGGTGGGCGCTGCCGCGGTCTCGACGTCCTTCTCGGCCTACCTGCAGGTGGTCCTCGGCCAGGTGGGCATCACGCTGCCCGCCGCGGTCAGCGGTGTGGAGGACGGCGTGGTCAACCTCCCCGCGGCGCTGCTGGTCGCGGCCCTGACCGCCGTCATCGCCACCGGCATCCGCCTGTCCAGCCGCCTCAACCAGGTGCTGACCGCCATCAAGGTGGCCGTGGTGCTGCTCGTCGTCGTGGTCGGCGCCTTCTACGTCTCCACCGCGAACTGGTCGCCGTTCGTGCCGCCCTCGCAGGGCTCGGCGGGTGGGGAGGACGGCGCGCTCACCGCTCCGCTCGTGCAGACGCTGTTCGGACTGGAGCCGTCGGTCTACGGGGCCGGCGGCGTCGTGGCCGCCGCGGCGCTGGTCTTCTTCGCGTTCATCGGCTTCGACGTGGTCGCCACCACCGCCGAGGAGGCGCGCCGCCCGCAGCGCGACGTGCCCGTGGGCATCCTGGGCTCCCTGGCGGTCGTCACCGTGCTCTACGTGGCGGTCTCGCTGGTCATCACCGGGGTGCGGCCCTACTCCGACATCGACCCCGAGGACGCCGCCCCGCTGGCCACCGCCTTCACCGCCATCGGCGTCGGCTGGATGGGCTCCGTGGTGGCCGTCGGCGCGTGCCTGGGCCTGGTCGCGGTGACGATGATCCTCTTCATCGGGCAGACCCGGGTGGCCTTCGCCATGGCGCGCGACGGCCTGCTGCCGCGCTCGCTGGCCCGCACCGACCCGCGCACCGGCACCCCGGTGCGCATCACGCTCATCACCGGCACGGTCATCGCCCTGCTGGCGGCGCTGGTGCCGCTGTCGGAGCTCAGCCTGCTGGTCAACATCGGCACCCTGTTCGCCTTCATCCTGGTCTCGGTGGGCGTGGTGGTGCTCCGGCGCACCCGTCCGGACCTGCAGCGCTCCTTCCGCGTGCCCGCGGTGGGCGTCGTCGCGACGCTGTCCGTGCTCGCCTGCCTCTACCTCATGCTCAACCTCACGCTGGAGACGTGGCTGCGCTTCGTCCTGTGGATGGTGCTCGGCTACGTCGTGTACTTCCTCTACGCGCGCCGCCACAGCGTCCTCGCGCTCCACCCCGAGCGGACAGGCACCAGCAGGAGCGACGAGGAGAGGCCGAGATGAGCACGCGCACCGACGACCACGCCGCAGGAGGACCGGGAGGACCGGGAGGCCCGGGCGCACCGGGTCTGCAGAAGGGGCTCAGCCAGCGCCACCTCACGATGATCGCCATCGGCGGCGTCATCGGTGCCGGGCTGTTCGTGGGGTCCGGGGAGGTCATCCGCACCACCGGTCCCGGTGCCTTCCTCACCTACGCCCTGACCGGCGTGCTGGTCATCCTCGTGATGCGGATGCTGGGGGAGATGGCCACGGCCAACCCCGGCACGGGCTCCTTCAGCGACTACGCCCGCTCCGCCCTGGGAGACTGGGCGGGCTTCTCCACGGCGTGGCTGTACTGGTACTTCTGGGTCATCGTGGTCGGCTTCGAGGCCGTCGCGGGGGCGCGCATCATCCAGGAGTACGTCGGCGTGCCGCTGTGGCTCGTCTCGCTCGTGCTCATGGTGCTCATGACCGTCACCAACCTCGTCTCGGTGAGGTCCTTCGGGGAGTTCGAGTACTGGTTCGCCGGTATCAAGGTGGCGGCGATCGTGCTGTTCCTCGTGCTCGGCGGGCTCTTCGTGCTGGGCGTCTGGCCCGGTGCCTCGATGGACCTCTCCGGCCTCACCACCGGGGCGCAGGGCAGCACCGGCTTCTTCCCCAACGGGGTCGGGGCGGTCTTCAGCTCCATCGTCGTCGTGGTCTTCTCCATGGTCGGCGCCGAGATCGCGACCATCGCCGCCGCGGAGTCGAAGGACCCGGTCAAGGCCGTGGCCCGGGCCACCCGCAGCGTGGTGGTCCGCGTGGCGATCTTCTTCGTCGGCTCGGTCTTCCTGCTGGTCTGCATCGTGCCGTGGGACTCCGAGGAGCTGCGCGTCTCGCCGTACGCGGCGGCCCTGGGCGAGATGGGCATCCCCTACGCCCCGCTGGTGATGAACCTCGTGGTGCTCACGGCTGTCCTGAGCTGCCTGAACTCCGGGCTGTACACGGCCTCCCGGATGCTGTTCGTGCTCGCCGACCGGCACGAGGCGCCGCAGGCCCTCGTCCGCCTCGGCCCCAGCGGGGTGCCGCGCGCGGCCATCCTCACCTCCACCGTGGTCGGCTTCCTGTGCGTCGTGGCCGCTGCCATCGATCCCGAGGGCGTCTTCCTGTTCCTGCTGAACTCCTCCGGCGCGGTGATCCTCTTCGTCTACCTGCTCATCGCCGTGAGCCAGCTGGTGCTGCGGCGCCGCACCGACCCCGAGCGGCTCGGCGTGAGGATGTGGCTGTACCCGGTGCTCACGATCGTCGCGATCGTCGCGATCCTGGCGATCCTGCTGGCGATGGCGTTCGACGCGGACACCCGCACGCAGCTGTTCCTCAGCCTCGGCAGCTGGGCGGTCTTCCTGCTGCTGTTCGCCGCGACGGCGGGCCGGCGCCGGGCGGCCAGGGAGCGTCAGAGGTCGGCGGCATCATGACGGCGTGAGCATCGAGGGGACCGCGTGGGGCGTCCTGTACAAGACGGCCTACGGCCAGCAGGACCAGCGGCCCTTCTCGCGCGCCACCCTGCGGCGGGTGCTGGCCTTCGCACGCCCGCACCGGGCCCGCATCGGCTGGTTCCTGCTGGTCGGCGTCGTCGAGGCGGTGCTGACGGTCGCCACGCCCCTGCTCGCCGGCCGGGTGGTCCAGGCCATCACCGAGCGCCAGGCGGCCTCGGTGGTGGTGGGCCTGGCCGTGCTCATCGCCGTCATCGCCCTGCTGGAGGCCGGTGCCAGCATGCTCAGCCGGTGGCTGAGCGCCACGCTGGGGGAGTCGGTCATCCTCGACCTGCGCACCACCGTCTACGACCACGTGCAGCGCATGCCGGTGGCCTTCTTCACCCGCACCCGCACCGGCGCGCTGGTCAGCCGGCTCAACTCCGACGTGCTGGGCGCCCAGCGCGCCTTCAGCGACACCCTGGTGGGCATCGTGTCCAACACGGTGACGCTGCTGCTCACCCTGGGGGTGATGCTCGCGCTGTCCTGGCCGATCACCGTGCTCGCCCTCGTGCTGCTGCCGCTGTTCTTGCTGCCCGCCCGCCGCGTCGGGCGGCGCCTGGCGGGCCTGCAGCGCGAGGCGGCCGGCCACAACGCCGCCATGACCGACCAGACCACCGAGCGCTTCTCCGCTCCCGGCGCGACGCTGGTGAAGCTCATGGGAGACCCGGCCCGGGAGTCCGCCGAGTACGCCGCCCGCGCCCGCCGCGTGCGCGACATCGGGGTCCGCACCGCGGTGGTGTCCTTCTCCTTCGTCACCACCCTCGTGCTCGTCTCCAGCCTCGCGCTGGCGCTGGTCTACGGCCTGGGAGGCGTCCTGGCGCTGCGGGGCGCGCTGGAGGCGGGCACCGTCGTCAGCCTGGCCCTGCTGCTCACGCGGCTCTACGCGCCGCTGACGGCGCTGGCCAGCGCCCGCCTGGACGTCATGCAGGCCTTGGTGAGCTTCGAGCGGGTCTTCGAGGTCCTCGACCTCGAGCCGCTGGTGCGCGAGCGCCCCGATCCGGCGCCGCTGCCGCAGGGGCCCCTCACCGTCGAGCTCGACCGGGTCAGCTTCTCCTACCCGTCCGCGGAGCAGGTCTCCCTGGCCTCCCTGGAGGACGTCGCCGTCCTCGACCCCAGGGGCGGCACGCGGGTGCTGCACGAGGTCTCGTTCCGCGCCGAGCCGGGCCAGGTGGTCGCCCTGGTCGGCTCCTCCGGGGCCGGCAAGTCGACCACCGCCTCGCTGCTGCCGCGCCTGTACGACGTCGACAGCGGCGCCGTCCGCCTGGGCGGCGTCGACGTGCGCGACCTGTCCTTCGCCGACCTGCGCGCCGCCGTCGGGGTGGTCACCCAGGACGGACACCTCTTCCACGAGTCCCTGCGCTCCAACCTGCAGCTGGCGGCCCCGGGCGCCACCGACGCCCAGCTGTGGCACGCCCTGGAGCGGGCGCGGCTGCGCGAGGTGGTGCAGGAGCTGCCCGACGGCCTGGACACCGTGGTCGGCGAGCGCGGCTACCGCCTCTCCGGCGGGGAGCGCCAGCGCCTCACCATCGCCAGGCTGCTGCTCGCCTCCCCGCGCGTGGTGGTCCTCGACGAGGCCACCGCCCACCTCGACTCCACCTCCGAGGCGGCCGTTCAGGCGGCGCTGTCCGAGGCGCTCGCGGGCCGCACCGCCGTCGTCATCGCCCACCGCCTGTCCACGGTGCGCTCGGCCGACCAGATCCTCGTGGTCGAGCACGGCCGCATCGTCGAGCGCGGCACGCACGCCCAGCTGCTCGCCGCGGGCGGCCGGTACGCCGAGCTGCACGCCACCCAGTTCGCCGACGGCGCCGACGGGCCGCGCCGGAGGGACCTGGACCAGGACGACGACGACCGCGCCACGAGCGGAGCGACCCGTGGCTGAGGCCCTGCCCACCGCCGTCGCCGACCTCGCGCCGGCAGAGGTCGCGCGGCTGCGCCTGGTGACCCAGCGCCTCGTGCCCCACCCCCACCTCGGCCTGCTACCGGACCCGGTGGCGGCCGTGGCCCACCTGCTCGCGGTGCAGGCGCAGGACCTGCCGGCCGCGCACGTGGCCGTCGCCAGCCGCACCCCGGCCCGGGACGCCGCCGCGGTGCGGGCCGCCCTCGACAGTGGGGCGCTGGTGCGGACCTGGCCCATGCGCGGCACGCTGCACCTGCTCACCGCCGGGGACGCCGGCTGGATGACCCGGCTGCTCGGGCCCAGGGCGCTGCGGGCGGCGGCCAGGCGGTGGCTCGACGTCGGCCTCGACGACGCCGCCTTCGAGCGGGCGCTGGCCGTGGCCCGCGAGCGGCTGGCCGACGGGCCGGCGAGCCGCGAGGAGCTGGGGGCGCTGTGGACGGGGGCGGGCTTCGAGCCCGGCACCTCCACCACCTACCGGCTGCTCAACGGCCTGGCCACCCGCGGAGAGCTGGTGCTGGGCCCGGTGCGCGGCGCCGAGCAGCTGGTGGTGCTGGCCGAGGGGTGGCTGCCGGAGGGCTCCCGACGCGAGGACGAGCCCGAGGAGGCGCTGCTCGCCGACCTCGCGGCCCGCTACGCCGCCGGGCACGGCCCGGTCTCGGTGCCCGACCTGGTCCGCTGGACCTCCTGCACCGTCAGCGCCGCCAGGGCGGCCCTGGCGGCGGCCCACGCCCAGGGCCGGCTGGTCGCGGTGACCTGCGAGGGCCGCACCCTGTACGCCGGTCCCGACCTGGCCGAGCTGGTCGGCGACCTGCAGGCCGTGCGCGGGGCGACCGCCGGGGTGCTGCTGACGGCCGCCTTCGACGAGCTGGTGCTCGGCTACGCCGACCGCACCGCCACGCTGTCGCCGCAGGAGGAGCTGCTCGTGGTGCCCGGGGGCAACGGGATGTTCAAGCCGGTGGTGGTGGCCGACGCGCGGGCCGTGGGCACCTGGGCGCGTGCGGGCACGAGGAAGGACCGGCTGGTCGTCACGCCCTTCGAGCAGCCGCTGCCGGACCGGCTCGAGTCCGCCTGCCAGGAGGCGTTCGCCGCGCTGCCGGCCGCGCTGCCCGGCCGCTGACTCCGGGCGACGGGTGCGCGGCGAGGGCTGTCAGGCCGTCGGGTCCCGCCACACCGGCTCCGCCGGGACCAGGCCCTCGGCCCAGGCCGGGGCGCCCAGCGGCCTGACCACCGTGACGGTCCCCGCCGGCGAGGGCAGGTCCACGAGGTAGCGCTCGAGGTCGGCGGGCCGCAGCCCCTCGGCGGCGGGCGCGCTCTCGGAGGAGACCTGCTGGCCCAGCAGCCAGCGCGCGAGGCCCGCCAGGGAGACGTGCGCGTGCCAGGAGCCGCCGGCGTCCGGGCCGGGGCGCCGCAGCACGAGCCCGCGCATCACCGCGGCGGCGAGCAGGTGGCCCGCGGCGTGGTCGAGGGCCTGCACGGGCAGGGCGCCGGGCGTCCCGTCAGCGGCCCCGGTCATCACGGCGACCCCGCTGGCGGCCTGGACGACGGAGTCGAAGCCCCGGCGCTGGGCCCATGGTCCCCGTAGGCCCCACGCGGACAGGGAGGCGACCACGAGGTGGGGGTGGCGCTGCGCCAGCTCCTCCTCCCCGAGCCCCAGGCGCGCCAGGGCGCCGGGGCGGTAGCCGTGCACGAGGGCGTCGGCGCTGGCCAGCAGCTCCTCCAGGCGCGCCCTGCCGGGGCCGGTGGAGGCGTCCAACTGGGCCCACCGCTTGCCCGAGCCCGTCTCCAGCAGCAACTCCCGCGCCTCGGGCAGGTGCGGTGGGTCGAGCCGGATCACGTCGGCGCCCCACGCCGCCAGCGCCCGCGTGCCCGTCGGCCCGGCGATGACCCTGGTCAGGTCGAGGACGCGGGCACCCCGCACGCCCCGGGCCGGCGCGCGCGACGCGCCCGCTCCCCGGCCACCGGCCCGGGCGCCGCCCCCGGCGGCGGCGCCGTCGCCCCCCACGCGGTGCAGGTCGACCAGCGGCACCCCCACCAGCGCCGCGCCCATCGGTGAGGAGGCCCACTCCTGCGGGCTGCGCACCGCGGCGGTCACGCCGCCTGCGGCGACCACCGCCTCCTCCACCTCCAGGGACAGCCGCTCCAGCAGCGCGGCGGGCACCGCGCGGGTGGCGCGCTCGCCGTCGTCGGGCACCCCGAGCGCCCGCAGCAGCGCGGCCCTGTGGTGGGGGTAGTTGGCGTGGACGCGCACCGACCCGTCCGCCGTGGGCCAGAAGCGCGACAGCGGCGCGAAGCCCCCGGCGGCCGGTCGCCCGTCCAGGCGGAGCAGCGCCTCGCTGCAGAAGTCGGCCGCCACGTGGCGGGCGTCCACCGCGAGCTGCCCGTCGGAGGGGGGCCTGTCGCCGTCCTCCAGGGCGGCGCCCGACGGCCCGACGGCCGCGAGCCGGTGCACGGAGGCCGACGCCACGGCGAGCGCCTCCACCGGGAGCCGGCTCGCCAGCCCCGTGGTGCCGGTCACGCGGACGGTGCGGAGGTCACCGGGGTCTCCCCGCAGCTCCCTCCACAGCTGGTGCAGCAGACCTCCGGCCACACGGCCATGGTGGACAGCGCGCACGGGAAGGGCCAGCCCGGGCCGCTCAGGCGCGCCCGAGCTGCTCCAGCCGCCCGCGCAGCAGCTCCTGCGCCGCGCTCGCCGACCTGCGGTGAGGCCAGGTGACCAGGCCCAGCGCCAGGCCCTCCACCAGGGCGTGCAGCTCGGCGGCGCGCCGGGTCCGCTCCTGCAGCGCCAGGCCGCCGGGGGACAGCGCCGCCACCAGCCGGTGGCACAGCGCGGCCAGCTCGGCGTCCAGCGCATCGGCGGCGCGCCGCAGGGCCGGGGCGGCGCCGGCGGTGGCGCTGCGCGCCAGGTAGGCGTGCACGACGGCCGCCTCCGGCCTGCTGGCAGCGCTCAGCGGCACCACCTGCGCGAGCTGGGCCAGGGCGTCGGCCGCGGCGTCGCCGGTGCGCTCCACCGAGGCCACGCGGGCCCTGACCGCGTCGACGGCGCGGCGCAGCGCCGCGGCGTGCAGCTCGTCCTGGGTGGCGAAGACGCGGGTCACGGTGCCCAGGGAGGCGCCGGCCTCCGCCGCGACGGTGCGGGCGCTGACGGCGTCGAGCCCGTGGCGGACCGCGACGCGCCACAGGGCCTCCACCAGCGCCGAGCGCCGGGCCTGGGGGTCCACCCGCCGCGCCGGTCGCCGTCCCGCCTCCGCTGCCTGGGTCACGACGACGACGCTAGCGGGGACGCCCGTCGTGGGACGGGCGTCCCGGGACGACCGTCCCGCTGCCGGGAGCGCGGGACACCCGTCCCAGGACGGGCGTTCCGCGCCGCCGCCGCCCGCCGTCGGGAGGCGTCCGCCGGCCTCACCGCCCGAGGCGGCCCACCACGGCGTCGGCGAGCCGGTCTACGGCTCCGGGCGCGTGGTCGAGGAAGAGGGAGGGCTCCACGAGCTCCAGCTCCAGCACGAGGGGCTCGCCGTGGTCACCGGGGAGGAGGTCGACGCGGGCGTACAGCGGCCTCGGGGCGCCGGCCTCCCGGGCGCGGACCACGGCCTGCTCGACCACCGCCCGCGCCAGCTCCACCTCCGCGGCGGAGGGCTCGCGCGGGGACATCTCCTCGGGGGCGAAGAGCCCCTCGACCAGACCGCCGGAGGGCGGCAGGAGCGCCGCCTTGCGCATGGCGTGGCTGAGCTGGCCGTCGAGGAAGACCAGCGCGGTCTCCCCGACCTCGTCCACGGCGCTGAGGTAGGGCTGGACGAGCGCGCAGCGCCCGCTGGCGTGCACGGCGCGCAGGTGGGCCCGGGAGCGGTCGGCCTCGTGGGCGCCCAGGCGCAGGGTGTCGCGCGAGCCGGCCGAGACGGCGGGCTTGACCACGTGCTCGACGCCGAGGTACGGGTGCTCCTCGCCGCCGCCGACCTCGACGAAGGCGCTGGGAACCACCGGCAGCCCGGCCGCCTGGAGGTCGGCGAGGTAGTGCTTGTCGGTGGACCAGTCCAGCAGGGGCAACGGGTTGAGCAGCTGCGTGGCCGCGGCGGCGCGGGCGGCCCACGCGAGGAACTCGGCGCGCCGCGTGGCGTAGTCCCACGTCGAGCGCACCACGGCGAGGTCGAGGGCGGCCCAGTCCGCGCCGTCGTCGTCCCAGGTCACCGGTCGCGCGTCCAGGCCCCGGTCGCGCAGCGCGCCGAGCAGCAGGCGGCCCTCCGGGTCGAGGTCGGGCACCTCCGCGCAGGTGACCAGGCCGACCCTGCCGGTGCCGGCGCCGGGGCCGCTGGCGGCGCGGGTGCCCGTGCCGGTGGCGGGCGGTGAGGGCGCGGTGACGGTGCTGGAGCTGTCCACGGCGCCGATCGTCACACCGCGTGCCGCCGTCACAGCGCCACGGTCCCGCTGACGCCCACCACCGTCTGGCCGCCCACCCAGACCCGCTCGCCCTCGCGGGCGACGTGCACCCGCCCGCTGCGCCCGAGCGCGGTGCCCTGCGAGGCGGTGTAGCGCTCCGGGAGGCGCACGGCGGCCTCCCCGGAGGTCAGCCACTGCCCGAGGCCGGCGTTGAGGCTGCCCGTGACCGGATCTTCCCACCACGCGCCGTCCTCGCGGACGAAGGCGCGCACCTCCACCGCCGCGCCGCCGGGGCCGCCGCCGGGGTGCAGCCCGACCAGTCCGACGTCCGAGGGGCCGTCGTCGCCGCCCGCGCCGGAGGTCCGCGCGGCCAGCACCGCGTCCGCGCCGTCGAGCAGCAGCGCCACCCAGCCCGGCCCGTTGTCCACCCAGGCGGCGTCGAGCACGTCCTCGGCGCGCACGCCCACCGCCGTGGCGGCGGCGAGCAGGTCCGCCGGGTCGAGGGGACCGCTGCGCACCAGCGGCGGGGCCTCGAAGGCGAGCAGCCCGTCGTCGTCGCCGTCGGTGGTCGTGCGGACGGTGACCAGCCCGGCACCGCACTCCTGGACCACCGCGCCCTCGCGCTGCGGGACGCCGCCGGCCTCCAGCCACGCCCGGGCCGAGCCGAGCGTGGGGTGCCCGGCGAAGGGCAGCTCGCGGCCGGGGGTGAGGATGCGCACCCGGTAGTCGGCCCCCGCCGCCGCACCGTCGGGGGTGGGGGCCAGCAGGAAGGTGGTCTCGGACAGCTGCGTCCAGCGGGCGAAGGCCCGCAGGGCGTCGTCGTCGAGCCCCTCGGCGTCGTGGACGACGGCGACGGCGTTGCCGCGGGTCAGCTCCCGCGTGAAGACGTCGACCTGGGTGAAGCGGCGCACCACGGCGGTCCTCCCGGCAGCCGCGCTCAGCGGGGCTCGAGCAGCACCACGGGGATGACCCGCGGGGCGGCGCTCTGCTCGTACTGCGCGAAGCCGGGGGAGCGGCGCTTCTGCTCCTGCCACACCCGGTCGCGCTCCTCGCCCTGCAGCTCGCGGGCGCGCACGGCGACCTCGCGGCCGCGGTGCTCGGCGCCGACCTCGGCGGTGGTCTCGGGGGAGGCGAGCAGGTTGAGGTACCACTCCGGGTGGGTGGGGGCGCCGGCCTTGGAGGCGAAGACCGCGAAGGCGTCGCCCACCTGCTGGAAGACCAGCGGGGCCACGTGCTCGGTGCCCGAGCGCCGGCCCCGGTGGTGCACGAGGACCATCGGCGCGCCCTCGAAGGGCGGGCCGACGCGGCCCTCGTTCTCGCGGAACTCCCGGATGACGCGCGTGTTGAAGTCCTCGGCCACGGCGCCAGCATGCCCTCCGGTGCTGACACCGCCGCTGGTACCCCGGTGTCGCCCCGGCCGCCCCGTCCCGCCAGTGACGATCACGGACGTCAGCGCCACATGGCCGTCACGATCACGGGAGTCCGCGCCACCTCGTGAGCGGCTGTGGGCGCGTTCTGGCGCGCAGCTCCTTGATCGTCCTGAGGATGCGTCGTGAGCGGCGGTGAGGAAGGGGCCGCCCGGGACGGGTGTCCCGGGCAGCCCCCAGCCTCAGGCGGGGACCGAGGCGACGCCCCGCGGCAGGAACCGCTGCCCGGTGACCCGCTCGGAGACCCCGCTGCGGTCCAGCAGCGGCAGGATCCCGCCCAGGTGCGCCGGCCAGCCCGCGCCCAGCTGCAGGCACAGGTCGATGTCGCGCGGGTCGGAGACCACGCCCTCGTCCAGCATGCGGCGCGCCTCGTCGGCCAGGGCCGCCAGCACGCGGTCGCGCACCTGCTCCTCGGTGGACGGGCTGTCGCCGAGCACCAGCACCCCGCGGGCGGCCTCGGTGAGGGTGCGCGAGCCCTTCTCGTACACGCCCGGCAGGCCGGCCTCGACGATCCGGCGCAGGTTGGCCGACACCGGGAAGCGCTCGGGGAACGCGGCGTGCAGCGACTCCGCGACGTGCAGCGCCACCGCCGGGCCGACCAGGCCGAGGAGCTCGAAGTTGCTCATCGGCAGGCCCAGGGAGTCCAGCGCCGCCTCGGCGACCTCCACCGGCGTGCCTTCGTCGACGACCACGCTGGCCTCGCTCATGAACCGCGTGAGCAGCCGGTTCACCACGAAGGCGGGGGCGTCCTGCACGAGCACGCACGACTTGCGCAGCCCCTTGCCCACCGCGAAGGCGGTGGCCAGGGTGACGTCGTCCGTGGGCGTCGGGCCCGTGGTCCTCACGACCTCCACCAGCGGCATCACGGCCACGGGGTTGAAGAAGTGGAACCCGACGAGGCGCTCGGGGTGCTCGAGCACCGACGCCATGGCCGTCACCGACAGCGAGGAGGTGTTGGTCATCAGCACGCAGTCCTCGCGGACCACCTCCTCCACCGCGCGGAACACATCCTGCTTGACGGACAGCTCCTCGAAGACCGCCTCGATGACGAGGTCGGCGTCGGCGAAGGCGTCAGCGGTGGAGGTGGTGCCGGTGACGTTCGCGGTCAGCCGCTGCGCGGCGCCGTCCGAGAGGCGCCCCTTCTCACGCAGCTTCGCGATCTCGCCGTGCACCCACGCCACGCCCCTGGCCACGCGGGCCTCGTCGAGGTCGGTGAGGACGACGGGCACCTTCAGCTGCCGGGCGAAGACCAGCGCCAGCTGGCTGGCCATGAGCCCGGCGCCCACCACGCCGACCTTCCCGACCGGCCGCGCCAGCTTCGCGTCGGGTGCACCGGCGGGCTTCTTGGCGCGCCGCTGCACGAGGTCGAAGGAGTAGACGCCGGAGCGGAACTCGTCGGTCATGATCAGCTCGGCGAGGGCGTCGTCCTCGGCGGCGAAGGCCGCGTCCCGCCCCTCGGGCCCGACATCCGTGCGGGCGCGTGCCAGCAGGTCCAGCGCCCGGTAGGGAGCGGGCGCCGCGCCGTGGAGCTTCGCGTCGACGGCGGCGCGGGTCGCGGCGAGCACGCCGTCCCACAGGCGCTGGTCGCGGCTGACCTCGGGCCGCTCGACGACGACGTCGCCGTCCACCACGCGCGCCGCCCACCGCAGCGACTCCTCCAGGAAGTCGGGGGAGTCCAGCACCGCGTCGACCACGCCGAGGTCGAGCGCCTGCTGCGCGGTGAGCGTCTTCTGCGACGCGGGGTTGGCGATGACCACCTGCACGGCCTTCTCGATGCCGATGAGCGCCGGCAGCAGGTGCGTGCCGCCCCAGCCGGGCAGCAGGCCGAGCGCGACCTCGGGCAGCGCCAGCCCGCGCGCCACGGACGAGGCGGTGCGGTAGGTGCAGTGCAGCGCCACCTCCAGGCCGCCGCCCATCGCGGGCCCGCCGATGAAGGCGAAGGAGGGCACGCCCAGCTCGCCCAGGCGCCGCAGCTGGTCGTGGCCGTGCTTGGCCACCGCGCGGGCCGCGGCCGGCGAGGAGATGCGGGCGACGTCCTTGAGGTCGGCGCCGACGGCGAAGACGAACGGCTTGCCCGTGATGGCCACGGCCGTGACGGCGCCCTCGCGCACCCGGGCCTCGACGGCGTCGAGGGTGTCGCGCAGCTGCAGCAGCCCGGCCGGCCCGAGCGTGGTCGGCTTCGTGTGGGCGTCCGGGTCGTCGGGGGAGTTGTCCATCGTGATGAGGGCGAGGGAGCCCCCCAGCCCCGGCCGCAGCGCTGCCAGCGGCACCTCCTGCCACGGGAAGGAGGTCACGCGCTCCGACCCCGAGGGGTCCACGAGGTCCTCAGGGCGCACCACGCCCTCGGCGTCGCTGTCGAGGCGGGCCCGCTGGGGCTGCGCCTGCACGGTCTGCTCGCTCACGCCGCGACCTCCTTGCGGTCGGTGGTTCCGTCGAAGCGGGGGTTCTCCCACAGCACCGCCCCGCCCTGCCCCAGCCCCACGCACATGGCGGTCAGGCCGTAGCGGACGTCGGGGCGCGCGGCGAACTGCCGCGCGAGCTGCGTCATGAGCCGCACCCCGGAGCTGGCCAGCGGGTGGCCGACGGCGATGGCGCCGCCCCACGGGTTGACCCGCGGGTCGTCGTCGGCGATCCCGAAGTGGTCGGTGAAGGCCAGCACCTGCACGGCGAAGGCCTCGTTGAGCTCGAACAGGCCGATGTCGTCGATGCTCAGGCCGGTCCGGGCCAGCAGCCGCTCGGTCGCGGGCACCGGGCCGATGCCCATGACCGCCGGGTCGACCCCGGCGAAGGCGAAGCCCGCCATGCGCATCGCCACCGGCAGGCCGAGCTCGGCCGCGGTGTCGCCGGAGGCGAGCAGGCACATCGTCGCGCCGTCGTTGAGGCCGGCGGCGTTGCCGGCGGTCACGCGGCCGTGGGGGCGGAACGGGGTCTTCAGCTCCGCCAGCTGCTCCACGGTGGTGCCCGGGCGCGGCGGCTCGTCGGCGGTGGCCAGGCCCCAGCCGCGCTGGGCGTGGCGGGTGGCCACCGGCACGAGGTCGGGCTGCACGTCGCCGCGCTCGTAGGCGGCGGCGAGCTTGGCCTGCGACGCCGCCGCGAAGGCGTCGGCGCGCTCGCGGGTCAGGTGCGGGTACCTGTCGTGGATGTTCTCCGCGGTCCGTCCCATCACCAGCGCGTCGCCGTCGACGATGCGGTCGGCCACGAAGCGGGGGTTGGGGGCGAAGCTCGCCCCCAGGGGGTGGCGGCCCATGTGCTCGACGCCGCCGGCCAGCACGACGTCGTAGGCGCCCGCCGCGATGCCCGACCCCGTCGTCGTCACCGCGGTCATGGCGCCGGCGCACATCCTGTCGATGGCGAAGCCGGGCACCGACTGCGGCAGGCCGGCGAGCATGCCGGCGCTGCGGCCCAGCGTCAGGCCCTGGTCGCCCTCCTGCGTGGTGGCGGCGACGGCCACCTCGTCGATGCGCTCGGGGGGCAGCGAGGGGTTGCGGCGCAGCAGCTCGCGCAGCAGCCGGACGACCATGTCGTCGGCGCGCGTCTGGGCGTACATCCCCTTCTCGCCGGCCCTGCCGAACGGCGTGCGCACGCCGTCCACGAACACCACGTCGCGCCCTGAGAGCACGCCGACCTCCTCGTCGATGGACCACCTGTGCGGTACGAGGAGTACACGGTACCCGCGGTACCGGGTTCTGGCGAACGGCTCCGCGGGTCCGCGCGGTCAGTCCAGCTCGACGAAGCGCTCCACGTCGGCCGGCCTGCCGGCGATGACGATGACCGAGCCGTAGCTGAGCACGGTGTCGTAGCCGGCGTGGGTGTACTGGTTCGAGCCCTCGGGCTTGACCGACACCACGGTCACGTGGTGGCGCGAGCGCAGCTTGGACTCGCCCAGCGGCACCCCCACCAGGTCGCGCGGCGGCTTGGTCTTGGCCAGCACCCACTGCGGCCCCAGCTCCACCCAGTCCTCCATGCGCCCGGCCACGAGGTGGGCCACGCGCTCGCCCATCTGCTGCTCGGGCAGCACCACGTGGTGGGCGCCCACCCGCCGCAGGATCGTGGCGTGCTGGTCCGAGAGCGCCTTGGCCCAGATGGTCGGCACGTCGAGGTCGACCAGCACCGCGGTGGTGATGATGCTGGCCTCCAGGTGGGTCCCGATGCCGACGACGGCGCGCGGGAAGTCCTGGATGCCGATCTCGCGCATCGCGTCGGCGCTGGTGGTGTCGGCGGTGACCACCTGCGGCAGCACGCCGGAGAGCTTCTGGACGACGTCGGCGCGGGCGTCCACGCCGATCACCTCGGTGCCGCCGCGCACCAGCTCCAGGGCCAGGGCGGAGCCGAACCGCCCCAGGCCGAGCACGGCGACGGGGTCCCTGCGACTAGCCAACGATCATCCGCTCCTCGGGCAGCTGGTGGAGCTTGGCGCGCTCGCGCAGCGCCAGAGCCGTGGCCAGCGTGACGGGTCCCACGCGGCCGATGAACATGAGCACGACCACCACCACCTGGGCGGCGGTGCCGAGCTGGGTGGTGGCGCCCGCGGACAGGCCCACCGTGGCGAAGCCGGAGATGGCCTCGAAGACGACGACGTCGGTCGGCTGGTCGGTGGCCAGGTGCAGCGCGAGCACGCCCAGGCAGGCCAGCCCCATGCTCAGCAGCGCCACCGCCACCGCCTGGCGCTGCGTGGCGGCGGGCACGCGGCGCCGGCCCACCTCCACGTCCGCGTCGCCGCGCAGCTCGGCCCACAGCACCAGCGCCAGCAGCCCGAAGGTCGTCACCTTGATGCCGCCGGCGGTGCTGGCGCTGCCGCCGCCGATGAACATCAGCGCGTCGGTGACGAGGAGCCCCTCGGGGGTCATCGCGGTGGTGTCGAAGGTGTTGAAGCCCGCGCTGCGGGCCATCACGCCGTGGAAGAAGGCGCCGATGAGGCTGTCGCGGGCGCTCAGCGGCCCCAGCGTGCCGGGGTTGGTCCACTCCGTCACCGCCAGCAGCACGGTGCCGACGCCGAGCAGCCACGCGGTCACCCACACCGTGACCAGCGTGAGCACCGACCACGTGCGGGGCCGGCGCCAGCTGCGCCACAGCTCGAAGACCACCGGGAAGCCCAGGCTGCCGATCATCACCGCGCCGGCCACGACGCCGAGGGTGAAGGGGTCCTCCGCGAAGCGGACCAGGCTGTCGCTGTACAGGGAGAAGCCCGCGTTGTTGACAGCCATGACGCCGTGGAAGCCCGCGCTGGCCAGCGTGGGCAGCACCGGCCCGCCGTCCACGACCACCCACTTCACCGCCAGCAGCGAGGCGACCACGGCCTCCAGGGCGAGGGTGAACACCGCGACGGTCCGGACGACCCCGCGCACGTCGCCGGCGCTGAGCGACTTCGTCTCCGCCTGCGCCAGCAGCCGGGCCCGCAGCCCCAGGCGCCGGGACAGCACCAGGGCCACCAGCGTGGCGGCCGTGGTGATGCCCAGGCCGCCCAGCTGCACCAGCACCACGATGGTCACCAACCCGAAGGGCGACCACGCCGAGCCGGTGTCGAGCACCACCAGGCCGGTGACGGAGATCGCCGAGGTCGCCGTGAACAGCGCCTCCACCGGGTGCACCCGGCCGTCGGCGCTCGCGACCGGCAGCGACAGCAGCAGCGTGCCCACCGCGATGGCCGCCGCGAAGCCGCCGGCGATCACGCGCCCGGGGTGCCGGGCGCGGCCGCGGGGCGCGCGCCGGGCGGGGCCGGCGGAGGGAGTCGCCGTGGGGACGGCCGTGCTGTCGGGCACGGGCGCCCACCCTGCCAGAGGCGCCTGCGTGCCGTCGCCGTCCGGCCGGGCGACCCGCCGCGCGCCTGCGGCGGGCAGCGGGCTGCAACGGACACGATGGCGACGGCGTCGTGCAGGTGGCGGCCTCGAGGACGAGGCCCGGCGGACGGGAGCTGGTCGTGGGGGCTGTCGTGGGGGCTGTCGTGGGGGCTGGCGCGGGGGCTGGCCGGCGGCGGACGGGCCGCGCGGCGGCGGGGGCGCTCCTGGCGGCCCTCGTCGTCGTCCTCGGCGGCGCGGGGGTGGTGCCGGCGCTCGCGGCGGGGCCCGCCGCCGGTGGACCGACCGCGGTGGGGGAGGTGCCGCCGCAGGTGCGGGCCGCCTACGACGGGGAGCTCCTGCGCGCGATGGTCACCTCCACGGAGGGTGGTGCTGGGCCGGTGCGCGCCGGCACGGTCCACCAGCTCTTCTCCTTCACCGAGGAGTTCACCGCGGGCGGCGCCTCCGCCGACCCGGTGCAGGCGCAGCAGGGGTGGATCGCCGGGGTGGAGGCCGGCGGCGTGCCCGTCGGGTGGCAGCGGACCCACCTCGACGACGCCGGGCAGGTGCGCTCCTCGGGGTGGAACCCCGACCCCGAGGGCGCTCGGGCGTTCCTGGGCACCACGGCGGGCGCCCTGGTCGAGGTGCCGTGGGACGGGGCCTTCTTCACCCTGGTCGACGGCGTCGTCACGCCCGTGCGGGTCTCGTCGTGGGACGCCGGGCTGGGACCGCGCAGCCTGGCGCAGGTGCAGGAGGACTTCGCCGCGGCCCGCGCCGAGACCGAGGCCGCCTACGCCGGCTGCCGGCCGGCGGACGGCTGCGCCGGCGGCGGGGGAGCGCCAGCGGGCGGCGGTGGGGCGCCGCTGGGCGCTCCCAGGGCGCAGGGGCTCGCGGTGGCGGGCCTCGCCGTCGTCGTCCTCGGCGCCGGCGGGCTCACCCTGGTCCACCGGCGCGTGCGCCAGCGCCCCTGACCCCTCCCAGGCGCCCGCGGACCCAGCGCCACGCGCGGTGCTGCACCCACAGCGTCAGCACGCCCGCCAGCAGGATGCCCAGCAGGTTCAGGAGCAGCTGCTCCACCGAGGTCCAGCTCTGGTCGAGCAGCGCGGTGCGCTCGGCCCCGCGGGCGGTGAGCGCGTACGAGGCGGCCACGGCGGCGTTGCCGGCGGCGGGGATGGTGGTGACCGAGACGAGCACCCCGACCACGGCCCCGGACTTGGCCGAGGTGAGCGCCAGCATGCCGGCGACGCCCGCCAGGAAGGCCACCACGAAGGACAGCGCGTCGGGGTTGTAGATGAACCCCGTCTGCGGCCGCTGGCGGGTGAGCATCTCCGCGTCGACCAGGCCCAGCGCCGTCAGCAGCGCCGTGGAGGCCGCGGCGGCCACGATGCCCACCGAGAAGCCGACCGCCAGCGCCAGCGCCGAGCGCCGCAGCTGGGCGGGCCGGCGCAGCACCAGCGCCGCGCACACGCCCGCCAGGGCCCCGTACTCGGGGCCGACGATCATGGCTCCGATGACGAGGACCGCGGAGTCGGTGAGCACGGCCAGGCCGGCCAGCGCGGTGGAGACGGCGAAGAAGACCAGGAAGCTCGCCGACAGGGTCGACTCCTCGCGGGTGCGCGCGGTGAGGTCCTCGCGGACCAGGGCGTCGCTGCCGTGGCCGGGTGCTGCTCGCTCAGCCTCGCGGGCCGCGCGGGACAGGGACAGGTCGACGTCCTCGACGGCGATCGACCCCTCCTCCTCCAGGCCGAGGGCGCGCAGGCGCTGCAGCACGTCGTCGGCGCCCTCGCGTGCGACGTCGAGGAGCACCAGGTCACCCGACGGGCTGCGGGCCGCTCCGGGCAGGACCACCAGGCCGCTGCAGCCGACGTCGGCCTCCACGGCCGCGACCACGGCGTCGCTGAGGTGCGGTGGCGAGATGATCCGCAGGTGCAGCACCGGCGCACGGTAGCGATCACCGGGCCGGGGCGGCGCGCACCCGGCGCCCGTCTGGGCCGCCCGTGTGCGCCGCGCGTCCGGCGGCTCCTCCCGTGCGCCGCTACCCTGGAAGGCGGTGCGCCGGGAAGTCTGGTCGGCAGCTGCACGGTCGACCCCGCGAAGCCCCGCCGAGCCCCCCAGGAGCCCGAGTGTCCACTCCTGCCCGCCTGTTCGCCCGCGGCACGTACGCCGAGGCGACCAGGATCGCCGCCCTCCTGCGCAAGGAGACCGTCGGGGGCGTCCTGCTCATCATCGGCGCCGCGATCGCCCTCGTGTGGGCCAACACCCCGTGGGCACCCGCCTACGAGGGGCTGCGCGACACCGTCGTGGGGCCCTCCGCGCTGCACCTGGACCTCAGCCTGGGCACGTGGGCGGCCGACGGCCTGCTGGCCATCTTCTTCTTCGTGGCCGGGCTCGAGCTCAAGCGCGAGTTCGTCGCCGGTGACCTGCGCGACCCGCGCAAGGCCGCGCTCCCGGTGGCCGCCGCGGTGGGCGGCATGGCGGTGCCCGCGGTCATCTACGCGCTCATCAACCTGCGCAGCCCCGACGCCCTGGTGGGGTGGGCCATCCCCACCGCCACCGACATCGCCTTCGCCCTCGCGGTGCTCGCCGTCATCAGCACCCACCTGCCGGCCGCGCTGCGCACCTTCCTGCTGACCCTGGCCATCGTCGACGACCTGCTCGCCATCACGATCATCGCGGTCTTCTACACCGCCTCGCTGTCCTTCGTCCCCCTGCTGCTGGCGCTGGTCCCGCTGGCCCTGTTCGGCTTCCTGGTGCAGAAGCGGGTCCGCCACTGGTGGCTGCTGCTGCCCCTGGCCGTGCTGACCTGGGTGCTGGTGCACGAGTCCGGGGTGCACGCGACGGTCGCCGCGGTGCTGCTCGCCTTCACCGTCCCGGTGCTGCGCAGCGAGGCCGCCGGCGGTCCCGAGGCCGGCCCCGGGCTCGCCGAGCACTTCGAGCACCGCTTCCGCCCGATCTCCGCCGGCGTCGCGGTGCCGGTGTTCGCGTTCTTCTCCGCCGGGGTGACCATCGGGGGCCTGTCAGGGCTGCGGGAGTCCCTCACCGACACCGTCGCCCTGGGCATCGTCGCCGGGCTCGTGCTCGGCAAGGCGGTCGGCATCTCGGGGGCCACCTGGCTGGTCAGCCGGTTCACCCGCGCCGAGCTCGACGAGGACCTGCGCTGGCCCGACGTCGTGGGCCTGTCGCTGCTGGCCGGCATCGGCTTCACCGTCTCCCTGCTCATCGGGGAGCTGGCCTTCGGGGCGGGCTCGGAGCGCGACGAGCACGTCAAGGTGGGGGTGCTGACCGGCACGCTGCTGGCGGCCGTGCTGGCCGCCGCGGTGCTCAAGCCGCGCGACCGCCACTACCGCCGGATCGCCGAGGCTGAGGCCCGCGACGACGACGGCGACGGCATCCCGGACGTCTACCAGGCCCACGGCCCCGACCTGCCCCACCCCGCGCCGCGCGAGACGGTCGACGAGCTGTCCGCCCGCCGCCGGCGGACCGAGTAGGGGCTCGCCGGTCGCTCCACGGCCGCGCAGGGGCGGCAGGTCCGGCGGCCCTGGAGGCACCCGGACGAAGGCGGTCCCCGCCGGGTGGAAGCCGACGGGGACCTGGTCCTGCGACCTGGCGAAGGGTGCAGGACGTGCCGCCATCGTGCCACGGGGCGGCGACCCGTCGGGTCGGCGGCCGGCGCGGGCGGGCTCAGCGAGGGAGGACCCGCGTCGGGGAGCCGACCCCCGGCGAGCCGTCACCGAGCGGCGCCGGATGCATCGAGCGCGTCGGCGCCGGCTCAGGTCTCGCGGACGGCCTCGAGGTCGATGGTGATGCGCAGCGTGGTCCCGAAGACCGCCACCCCCAGGCCGAAGGCCTGGTTCCACCGCATCGCGAAGTCGTCGCGGCTCAGCTGGGCGGTGGCCTGGAAGGCCACGCGGTGGCCGCCCCATGGGTCGGTGCCGGTGCCGGTGCACCTCAGCGCCAGGGGCACCGGGCGGGCGGTGCCGTTGAGCGTCAGCTGCCCGTCCAGCCGCCAGCCCCCGACGCCGTCGGGCAGGAGGCCCCGCCCCTCGTAGGTGATCCACCGGTGGTGCTCCGCGTCGAGGAAGTCGGCGCTGCGCAGGTGCTCGTCCCGGCGCGCCACGCCGGAGTCGACGCTGGCGGCGTCGATGCGCACGTGCACCGAGGACGCGGCGAAGACCTCCGCCACCTCGATGACGCCCTCCACCACCGACAGGCGGCCGGTGACCGCGGACAGGCCCAGGTGGTGGGCGGTGGCCACCAGCGAGGTGTGGTCGGGGTCGATCACCCAGCGTCCGGCGGCGGGCAGGTCGGCGGCACCCACCCTCGTCAGGCGCAGCTCTCCGACGTCGACGACCACGTCCTCGGGCCTGGTGGCGCCCGGGGCGTGCACCACCACGGAGCGGGCCTCCGGCTCGTGCCCGGCGCAGGCGACCAGCAGGGTCGCCGGGCCGGGCTCCAGGTGGGCGAGCACGAAGCGCCCGTCCGAGCCGCTCGTGGTCCGCGCACTGCCCGCGCCGTCGGTGGCCAGCAGCGTGACCGAGGCTCCGGGCAGCGGCCAGCCGTCGCGGGTCAGCACGACCCCGTGGGCCCGCGCGCCCCCGGGTCCGGCCTGCACGGCAGCAGGAGGGGTCCCGCCGTCCTCGGCGAGGCGCACCGGGACGTCGCCGTCCAGGGCGACCGCCCCGTGCGGACCCTCTGCCTCCTGAGCTGCGCGTGCTGCGCGCCGTGCGGAGTGGCGGCCGAACCTCACCGCGGGCCGTCCGGCCGCACCGGGAGGGAGGCGACCCGCTCGCCCCGGGCGCCGACCGGGGGCAGCGCGGGGGAGCACCCCGTGGCGGAGGGGGTGCGACCGCCCCAGACCGGGCGCCGGGGGACGCGGCTGCCGGTCCCCCTGGTCCCGGCGCCGGCCGCCACCCCGCCCTTCGTGCTCACCTGCTCCACGGTAACCGCCGCGGACCGGTGCCCGGCCACGCCAGGGGTCGGCACGCGGCGCGGGCCAGCGCCCGCACCGGGTGACCCGCGACGGTCGAGCCGGGACTGCCCGCCGCAGCGCAGCGGCCTCCCGGCGCTGCAGCGGCGCCCTGCCGCACCAGGCGGTGGCGGGACCACAGGCACCACGAGCACCACCGGGACGAGGCGTGCCTCGGCTCCGGCCGCGTCGCCTCGCGGCCGGTCCGCGCTCCTCTCATCTACTGTTTGCGCATGGATGCAAGCAACCCGTGCCGACGGCGGCTCCCTGCCGATCAGGTCGACCTCGCTGTCGAGGTCTTCCGGATGCTCGCCGATGCCACGCGCGTGCAGCTCCTGTGGGCGCTGATCGGCCGCGAGCTGCCCGTCGGCGAACTGGCCGCGCACGTCGGCAAGGCGACCCCGTCGGTCTCGCAGCACCTGGCCAAGCTGCGCATGGCGCGGCTGGTGGCGACCCGCCGAGAGGGCGTGCAGATCTTCTACCGCCTGGAGAACGACCACGTCGCCCAGCTGGTGACCGACGCCATCCACAACGCCGAGCACGCAGGACCGGGCATCCCGGGTCACCACCGCGACACCGCCGGGCTCACCGCTCTGCACGACGGCGTCCAGGCGGGCTGATGGGCACCCTCCGCGAGCACGGCCACGAGCACGGCCACGAGCACGGTCACGAGCACGGCCACGAGCACGGTCACGAGCACGCCGCCGGCATCAAGGGCCTCCTGCGGGGCGTCTTCGCCCCGCACAGCCACGACGCCGCCGACTCCATCGACGACGCCCTGGAAGCCAGCAGCGCCGGCATCCGCGCCGTCAGGACCTCCCTGGTCGTCCTCGGCCTGACCGCGCTGCTGCAGCTCGCCATCGTCGTGGTCTCCGGTTCGGTGGCCTTGCTGGCCGACACCGTCCACAACTTCTCCGACGCCCTGACCGCCGTCCCCCTGTGGGTCGCCTTCGCCCTGTCCCGGCGCGCGGCCACGAGGCGGTTCACCTACGGCTACGGCCGCGCCGAGGACCTCGCGGGCCTGTTCGTGCTGGGGATGATCGCCCTGTCGGCGGTCGTGGCCGGTTACGAGGCCGTCCGACGCCTGCTGGACCCCCAGCCCGTCGAGAACCTCGGCTGGGTCGCGGCCGCCGGTCTGGTCGGGTTCCTGGGCAACGAGGCCGTCGCGCTGTACCGCATCCGCGTCGGGCGCCGCATCGGCTCCGCCGCCCTGGTGGCCGACGGCCTGCACGCCCGCACCGACGGCTTCACCTCCCTGTCCGTGCTGGTCGGTGCCGGCGGAGTGGCCCTCGGCTTCCCCGTCGCCGACCCGGTCGTGGGGCTGCTCATCAACGTCGCGATCGTGGCGCTGCTGCGGGGCGCTGCCCGCGACGTGCTGGGGCGGTTGATGGACGGCGTGGACCCGGCGCTGGTCACCACCGCTGAGCGCGCGCTGACCGCCTGCCCGGGGGTCCGCGAGGTGCGTGCGGTGCGCATGCGCTGGGTCGGGCACGAGCTGGTCGCCGAGGCCGACCTCGACGTCGACCCGACGCTGAGCCTGACCCAGGCCCACCGGGTGGCCCACGACGCCGAACGGGACCTCACCCGAGCGGTGCGCAGGCTCACCAGGGCCACCGTGCACGCCTATCCCGCCCACGACGACGGTGAGCAGCTGGACCACGTCCACGACGAGCACCGCGTGCACTCCCACCCCTGAGCGCGCCGCGCAGTCGACCTCGCCCCCAGCGGAGCGGGCCACCAGCCCTGCCCGTCACCCCTGGCGCGGCGCCGGCAGGTGCGGTGGACTGCGCGGGCAGGCAGCACCGCAACGGAGCGAGGTCCCATGCGCATCACCGCCGCCGTCGTCGAGGCGCTCGACGCCGACTTCAGCGTCGAGCAGCTCGAGCTGGACGAGCCGGGCCCGGGGGAGGCACTGGTGCGCGTCGTCGCCACCGGCATGTGCCACACCGACGCCATCACGGTGCACGGCGACCTGCCGATGCCGTTCCCCTGCGTCCTCGGCCACGAGGGGGCCGGAGTCGTCGAGGCCGTCGGCGCGGGGGTCACCGGTGTCGCGGTCGGTGACCACGTCGTCATCGGCTGGCCGTCGTGCGGGACCTGCGCCCACTGCCGGGAGGGGGAGCCGCGCTACTGCGCCCGCCTGGGCGAGGCCGTGGCCTCCGGCCGGCGCCTGCTGGGACCCCGGGCGGGGCAGCCGGCCCTCCACCGCGGGCAGGAGGTGGTGCACTCCCACTTCTTCGGGCAGTCCTCCTTCGCCACCCACGCGCTGACGTGGGCGGACTCCCTCGTCGTCGTGCCGCGGGAGGCCCCCCTGGAGCTGCTGGGTCCGCTCGCGTGCGGCATCGCCACCGGCGCGGGAGCCGTCTTCAACACGGCGCGGCCGCGCCCGGGGGAGAGCGTGGTCGTCTACGGCGCCGGGGCCGTCGGCCTGTCCGCGGTGATGGCGGCGGCGCTCACCCCCGCCACCCGGGTCGTGGTGGTGGACCTGCACGAGAACCGCCTGGCCCTGGCCCGCGAGCTGGGCGCCACCCACACCGTCGACGCCGGTGCGGTGGACGCGGTCGCCGCCGTGCAGGAGGTCTGCGGAGGTCCGGCGGACTTCGCCCTGGAGTGCACCGGCGTCATCCCCGTGGTGCGCCAGGCCGTCGACAGCGTCGGGATGCTGGGCACGGCCATCCTCATCGGGGGGGCACCGGCCGGCGCCGAGTTCAGCGTCGACCACCTGACCACGCTGTGGGGCAAGCGGATCGTCGGCACCCTTGGGGGGTCCGGGCGCAGCGAGCGGCTCATCGGGGCGCTCGTCGCCCTGCACTCCCAGGGCCGCTTCCCCTTCGACCGCCTGGTGAAGTTCTTCGACCTCGCCGACATCGACGCCGCCCTGGCCGCCAGCCGCTCCGGAGCGACGATCAAGCCGGTGCTGCGGATGCCGTCGACGGCGCACGGCTGAGCCGCCGGCCCGCGGGGGCGTCACCGCGCCGCGCGGACCGCCTCACGTGCGCAGCGTGTGGCTGGGCGTGACGCCGTAGGCGGCGCGGTACACCGCGGCGAAGCGGTCCGGCCTGGCGAAGCCCCACCGGAGCGCGACCGCCGCCACGGTGTCCCCGGCGGTGGGGTCAGCGGCCTGCAGCTCGCGGTGAGCGGCCTGCAGGCGCACCCGGCGCAGGTGCGCCATCGGAGTCACCCCCACGTGGCGGGCGAAGGCCAGCTGCAGCGCCCGCGGCCCCACCCCGGCCGCGCGCGCGACGTCGCTGGTGCTGATCGGCAGGGAGGCGTTCGCCTCGATGAAGGCCACGGCCCGGCGCACCACCGCGGGAGCCACGTGCCCAGGTCCGGGCTGGTGGTGCTGCGACATCGTGGTGTTGGCGAAGGTCACCAGCGCCGTCGCGGCCACCAGCTCCGCCAGCGCGGCGGCCACCAGCGGGCTGGACACCGCCGAGGCGGCGCTGGTGAGCTGGGAGTCGACGTAGCGCCCCAGCTGCAGCCAGCTGCGCTGCGCCGCCTGCGAGACCGGCTCCACGCCGTCGAAGCGCAGGTCGGCGGCGGCGGTGCCGCAGCGCTCGGCGGCCACCCGCTCGACCACGGCCATCGGCAGGCTCAGCGCTGTGATGCCGATGCCGCTGTACCGGGCGCTCACCGCGGTCCCGTTCGGGTGGCGGAACACCCCTGCGGGCAGCAGGTGGTGCTCGTCGCGTCCCACCGCGTAGTGGCAGTCGCCGTGGACGCCGGTGCTGACCAGCAGGTGGTCCACCGGAGCCACCTCCCCGACCATGGACGCCGCCAGCCGCAGCCTGCTGGCCCCCAGCTGCTCGGCGCTCGCGGAGCGCAGGTCGCACCGGAAGCCGTCCTGGACACCGGTGAAGCGCAGCGGACCCTCGGTCGCGTACGCCTCGCTGAGGACCGACTGGGCGACCTCGGGTCGGCGGGTGGAGAACTCGAAGACCTCGACGGGCATCTGCGTGCCTCCCGCCAGCACCTCCCGAGGACGGACGGCCGTGGTTGGACCTGCTCCCCGGGAGGATGCCGACGCTAGACCCGCCGGACCGCTTCCCGCCAGGGTGCGAAGCGCCACCCCCGCGCAGCGAAGCTGTCGGCCCTGGCGACGTGACGCGGCGCTCCGCCGAGGCGTGCACTGGTCCCGGCGGGCGGCCCGAGCCGGACCGGGCTGGCCGTGAGGTCCAGGGACTCCAACAACCGGGTCCCTGGGCCGCGCCCGAGGCCCGCCGGGACCCCCGTCAGCGGCGCGGCAGCTCCCCGGTCGCCGCCAGGTCAGCGGCGATCTCGTACAGCTTGCGGTTCAGGTCCTGGCTGAGCTGGGCCAGGACCGCGAAGGCCTGGTCGGCGGTGATCCTGTGCTGGGCCATGAGGATGCCCTTGGCCTGGCCGATGACGTCGCGGTGGGCGAGGCCGCGCTGCAGGTTCTCCTGGGTGCGGGCAGCGGCCAGCGCGACGGCGGTGTGGGCGGCCAGCAGCCGCCCCACGCGCTCGGAGGCCTCGGAGAAGGCCGCCCGCCGGGTGCTGTGCAGGTTGAGCGCGCCGAGGGCCTCGCGCGGGACGAAGAGCCGCAGCGACAGCACGCTCGCCACGTCCACCTCACCGGCGCGCCGGGCCAGCGCGGGCCAGCGGTCGGCCTCCGCGGCGAGGTCGTCCACCCGGGTGCTGAGCTGGGTGAAGACCGCGTCCAGGCACGGTCCCTCCCCGACCTCGGTCTGCAGGTCGTCCAGGTGGCGGGCCACGGGGGCGGTCCAGGCCGCCGACGCCACGACGCGCCGGGCGCGGACCAGCGAGATCGATCCGGTGTCGGCGCCGGGCACCAGGGACACCGCCAGGGCCACGACCCGGTCCAGCACCGCCTGGCTGGAGCTCTCGCCCTGCAGGGAGCGGGCCGTGTCGGCCAGCTGCTCGGCGAGGTCGTCGCCACCTGTCCCGGTCGCGCTGCCGGCGGTGGAGAGCTGGTCGTGCTGGTGGGTCGGCGGGCGGGACGGGCAGTGGTCCTGGTGTGCGCTTCGGGGTGCATCGGGAGGTCCTGGCTCGTGCGGCCACCGCTGCTGGGCCGCCCTGGTCGCGTCGACGCGGGCACCGTCGCAGGAGCGGCGCGGAGCGGGGAGCGGAGTCGGAGGAGCGGTGACGGAGAGGGGCCGTGCCATCGACCGCTGCTGACGGTAGTGGCCACGACCCCCGGGTGCTAGCGCGCCCCAGCGCAGCGTGCCACCTCCCGCGGAGCCGGCCCCGCGGGCGCACCGACGGGTGCTGGGCCTAGGGGCCGGGCGGGCTGCTCACGGGTCCGGCCAGCCCCACGACGTTGCCCTCGGGGTCGCGGAACTGCGCCACCAGCAGGGTCCCGTCCGGACGCGGGACGGTGTCCAGCACCACCGCGCCCCCCAGGGCCACCGCCCGCGCCAGGCACGCGGGCACGTCGCTGACCCCCACGTAGAACAGCGCCTGCGCGCGGTGCCCCCGCCCCCCGCCGATGCCGACGGGCACGGCTGCCGCGGACGGGTCGGGCGGGTTGGACGCGTACTCCTGCGGGGCCGACACGGCCGGCGCCACCGGGTCCCCGGCCTCGGCGTCCCACCCGAAGAGGGCGCCGTAGAAGGCGCGCAGCCGCGCGGGGTCCTCCCCGATGATCTCGGCGTGGACGACGGGTCGTGCCATGGGCTCCTCCAGGTGGGACCAGGCCTCTCGCGGGCCTGCGTCCACCACGACCGGGACCGGCCGCAGGACTCATCGGCACGACCGCCGCGGGGGTGGCGCCTCGCGCTCAGGGAGGCCTGATGAGGTCCGCGGGCTCGTCCCCGCCGTCGGCCGCGCGGGCAGCGCCGCCGCTCACGGCCCGGCCCGGTCGACCTCCGGGGCGACGGGTCGGTCGCTGGAGCGGAAGGCCACCGGGCGGAGCCCCCCACCGCTGGGACGGCGGTCGGGGTCCTGCACCAGCACCGCGACCGGGTCGCCCTCGTCCGGCTGGAGGGCCCGGTCGCTGGCCTCGAGGCGGCCCACCCGCAGCGACGGGCCAGCCGGGGCCCGGAGGCGCGAGCGGCCGGGCCCGCCGGCCGGTCCGGCAGCAGGGGCAGTGACGACCAGGCCCGCCACCTCCAGCAGGTGCAGCAGGCGCACCACCGCGCTGCTGGGGGACAGCACCAGCACGGGGGCGTCGCCGGCCAGCGACAGCACGGCGCGCAGTCCCACCAGGTCGATGAAGGTGACCGAGGAGGCGTCCACGACGGCGGGCTCGCCCCAGTGGGCGAGCAGCTCGCGCACCGCGGACAGCTGCGGGCACGTCGCGCAGTCGACCTCCCCGTGGAGGGCGATGACGACGCCGTCGCTGGTCCACCTCAGCAGCGGGCCGTCACCCGGCGCACCGTGGTCGAGCACCTCAGCGGCAGCAGGGCCGGGACGACCGCGCGGACCGGAGAGGTCGGTGGGCGGTGCGGGGACGCGGTGGGGAAGATCGGACACAGGTGCCTCGCGAGGGTCAGCCTGGGGCCACGCCGTTGACCTGTCCCGACGGTAGAACGGGCGCCGACGGCCAGCAAGACCCCTGTGCAGACGCCGCCTGCGCGGGCTCGGCGGTGCGCGCGGGGAGCCAGGACGGGCGGGCCGCCGTCCGGTCCACGGCCCGCCCATCGGGGTCGGGAGCGGAGTGGTGCGCCGGCGCCGGCGGAGGGCTACTGTGCGTGGCAGGTCGAGGACTCGGCCTCCGGAGCCTGTCCGCGAGGTCGCCATGACACGCTCATCGCTCGTCAGAGTCCCCACCTCCCGCGCCCCCCGTGCCACTCCCGGCCCCAGCGCAGCCGCCGGCAGTGACGCCCCCAGTCCCCGGAGCTCCGAGGGCGCCCAGCCCGCGGCCCTCGCCGCGGGGGTCCACCTGCGGTGGACCGAGGGACGTCCCCTGGTCGTGCTCGCCGGGGACGTCGACCTGGTCTCGGCCCCCCACATCGCCTCAGCGGGGCTCCTCCTGCCCCGGTGGGCCCACCCCGTCAGCATCGACGCCGCTGCCGTGACCTTCATGGACGTCGCGGGCCTGCGGGCGGTGCTGGCGCTGGCGGGGACCTGCGGCGCGGTGGAGCTGCGCAGACCGAGCCGCCCGGTGCTGCACCTGCTGCAGGTCCTGCGGGGAGCGGGTGTGGGCGTGCCCACCAGCAGGGTGCCCGGCCCATCCCCAGCGGTGCTGCTGCACCAGCCACCCACCAACCGGCTGAGGCGGCGGAGGCCACGGCTCAGCCCCCGAGGCGCAGACCCCTGACGTCCTCCGCCTGCAGCCGGCCGGTGAGCAGCCCAGCGGCGACCCGCTCGACCGGCACGCCGTGCACGACGGCGAACATGCGCAGCGCCCCGAGCGCGCTCCCGCGCTCCAGCAGCGGGTCGGCCCGCACGAGGAGCTCCTGGGCGCGCCACACCTGCGCCCTCTGCCGGGCTCGCCGGGAGCTCAGCCACCCGGGCCGGCCCTCGTCACCCGTCAGGCCGCCGAGCACGGCGCCGAGGTCGGCGGCCAGCTCGTGCGCTGCCGCCAGCGCGGCGCCGCTGGCCGCCACCGCCTCGCCGATGGGGGTGCTCGACGAGGCCAGCGGTGCGCGGCGGTAGCAGCTGAGCACCAGCGGCTCGACCGGCAGCGAGCGCGCCGAGGACGGCGAGGACGGATCGGGGACGGGGACGGGGACGGCGACGACCGAGCGGTAGGGGGTGGAGCGGGCCACGAGGACCGCCGCCGCCGGCCACAGCCGACGTCCCCCGTCCTCCGGGTCGTGGAGGTCTGCGAAGAGGGCGTCGCGGTCGTCGAGGTGGGCGTCCAGCGCGGGGCCCTCGCCGGCGGTGGACTCGGCCTCCTCGGCGGCTGCGGCCAGGGGACCGCTCGCGCCGACGGGGACGAGCAGCGTCGGGCCGTGCAGGGCGGTGAGCACCGCGCCGTCGACGTCGGTGAGGGCGACGGCAGCACGGCACAGCCGGTCCGCGACGACCGCCGCGGGAGCGCGGAGCGTCGCGGCGCGCAGGGCCGGTCCGCTGCGGCGCGGGACCGGGTGGCGGTGGCCGACGTCCTCACCGCCCCCACCGCTGCCAGCGGCGGCGCCGTCGCCGTCTCTGCCGCCGTCGCCGCGGTGGTCGGTCATGTGTCTGCCAGGGGTGCTGGGCCCGGTCCGGGCGCGAGAGACGCCGAGGGGAGTGACGAGCGGAGCGGTCCGGGAACCCCGGTGGTAGGACTTCCCGGACCTCACGCCACCCGCGGCCCGGGCCGCCGGTGAGTCGTTGCCGAGGAGTCAACGCCCGCAGGGCCGTCAGGGGAAGGGCGGGCCCGGGTCTGCTTCGCGCAGCGGCCAGGTGCTTCGTCCAGCGGCCAGCGCCCGCCTGACCACCAGCCGCACGCGACCAGCCACCAGCGGTACCGGGTGCGCCACGCGGACCGGGTGCCCGCGGCGGGGAGGCGCCGCGGCGTCAGCGGGCCGGGCGCCGGGCTCGGGGACGGCCAGCTGGGACCACACCGTCTTGCCGGTCGGGCGCATCACCACGCCCCAGTCCTCGCTCATCGCCTCCACGATCGCCAGGCCCCGCCCGCCCAGGGCACCCTCCTCGGCCTGGCGCTGGCGCGGCAGTCCGGTGGAGGCGTCGGTGACGCTGATCCGCAGCCGCCCGTCCTCCAGCTCCAGCTTCAGGCGCACCCGCCCCTGGGCGTGGATGGCGGCGTTGGTCACCAGCTCCGAGAGCACCACCGCGGCGGAGTCCGCGGTGCTCTCGCCCACGCCCCACAGGTCCAGCTGGCGGTGCAGGAAGCGCCGGCACAGGCCCGGGGCGCCGGTGGAGCCCTCGACGTCCAGCTCGGCGGCCTGCCCGACCGGGCCGGCGTAGGACAGGCCCAGCAGCGCTGCGTCGTCGGTGAGGTCCGAGGCCACCCCGGACATCACCGCCTGCACCACCGCGTCGATGTCGCGGTGGGGCAGCCCAGCGATCGACACCACCCGCGGCAGGTCCGCGCTGACCCCGCCGGCGGCGGTCTCCACCAGCCCGTCGGTGTACAGCAGCACCTCGGCGCGCCCGGTCAGCTGGACCAGGGTCTCGGGGTAGGTCGAGCCGGGTGCGACCCCCAGCGGGACGCCCGGGTCGACCTCGACCTCGGTGACGGCGCCCCCGCGCACCACCAGCGGCGGGGGGTGCCCGGCGGAGGCCACCCGCATCGCGCCGGTGTGCTGGTCCAGCTGCACCAGCGCGCAGGTGGCGAACAGGTCCGACCCCAGGTCTCCCAGGAGGGTGTTGGTGCGCGCCAGCGCCGCCCCCGGTGCGTGGCCCTCGGACACGTACGCGCGCACGGCGGTGCGCAGCTGGCCCATCAGGGCCGCCGCGGTGGTGGAGTGCCCCTGCACGTCTCCGATGACGAAGGTGACCTGGTGGTCGGAGACCACCGCGTCGTACCAGTCCCCGCCGACCTCCTGACCGGCCTCCGCGGGCAGGTAGCGCACGGCCACCTCCACCCGGTCCAGCGCGGGCAGCGCCCGGGGCAGCAGGGAGCGCTGCAGCACCTGGGCCAGCTCGCCCAGGCGCGCCATCGCCAGCTGCTCGGCCTCGTAGGAGCGGGCGTTCTCGATCGCCACGGCGGCGTAGGTCGCCACCGCCTCCGCCTGGTAGCGGCTGGCCTCCCCGAAGCGCCCCGGCTGGACGTGGGCCAGCAGGATCGCCCCGAGCATGACGCCCTGGATGCTCTTGACCGGCACCGCCAGGTAGGAGCGCACCGGCGGGTGCCCGGGCGGCATCCCGCCCATCCGCCCGTAGCGGGCGTCGGTGAACAGGTCGTCGATGAGCACGGTGGTGCCCTCACCGGAGACGGTGGGGGCGAAGACGTCGGTGATGCGCACCGGCGGCAGGTCCGCCTCGGCCGGGCGGGGGAAGACGTCGCGGGGGATGCCGGACAGGGCGAAGGCGTCGAGGCGCTCGGTGCCGACGGTCTTGAAGTAGGCCCCGTAGGAGGCCCCCGTCATCCGCACGGCGAGGTCGACGGCCTCCTCGAGCAGGGGCTTGGAGCGCTCACCGCGGTAGGTCGCCAGGTGCGCCAGGTCCCAGTGGAACGGGCGCAGCCAGCCGGACTCAGCGCCTCCAGTTGAACGACGGCGAGCAGTTGTAGGCCAGCAGCTTGCCGGGGAAGCGCGCGTGGACGGCCTCGGCGAAGCGGCGGGCCTGCGCCAGGTCCGGCACGCCGGTCTCCACCCACAGCAGGTCGGCGACCTCGGCGTAGGCCAGCCCCCGCACGATGGTGGTCTCCTCGCCCGGGCGGGTGCGGAAGAAGCCCTCCGCGGTGCGCTCGCCGGTGAGGAAGGGCCTGTCGCGCTCGTCGACGTCGCTGGTGATGAGGTCGGCGGCCAGGGAGTCGGTGCGGGCGATGATGACCGTGTCGGTGCCGGCCACGTCGGCGGCCAGGCGCGCCGCGGCCAGGGTGCGCAGGTGCTGGGAGGTGGGGACGAGCACCTTGCCGCCCAGGTGGCCGCACTTCTTGGCGGAGGAGAGCTGGTCCTCCCAGTGCACCCCGGCGGCCCCTGCTTCGATCATCGCGGTCATGAGCTCGTAGGCGTTCAGCGGGCCGCCGAAGCCGGCCTCGGCGTCGGCGACGATGGGAGCCAGCCAGTCGCGGGTGGCCGTGCCGCCGTTCTCCAGCCTGTCGATCTGGTCGGCGCGCAGCAGGGCGTTGTTGATGCGGCGGACCACGGTGGGGACGGAGTCGACCGGGTACAGGGACTGGTCGGGGTAGGTGTGCCCGGAGGTGTTCGCGTCGGCGGCGACCTGCCAGCCGGACAGGTAGATGGCCTCCAGGCCGGCGCGGACCTGCTGGACGGCCTGGTTGCCGGTCAGCGCGCCCAGGGCGGGCACCCACTCGCGGGTGTGCAGCTGGTCCCACAGGCGCTGCGCGCCGCGGCGGGCCAGGGTGTGCTCCACGGCGACCGAGCTGCGCAGCGCGACGACGTCGGCGGGGGTGTGGGTGCGGGTGATCCCGGACCAGCGCGGGTCGCTCGCCCAGCGCGCGGCGATCTGCTCGGAGGTCTCGGTCTGGTCACCCGGCAGGGCGGTGCGCTCGGTCAGGTCGGTCGGTCGGTCGGCGATGGCGGTCATGGCTGCTCCTCGGCGGTGCGCTCGGCGCGCGGTGGGTGGGGGACCGGCCGGTGGGTGGAGGGAGTGGTTCACCCCGCCAGCAGGGCGACGGTTCGTCGTCGTGAGACGACTGTGGCCCGGCCCTTCTGCACCGCACCAGAGGTCTGTGAGCAGAAGTCCGGCGCTTCTTCTGCTTCCTGGAAGGGCTCCGGATGTGCCACGCTGCGCCGGTGAGCAGTGGTGCCGCGCCCCGCCCCGTCGCCCCTGCCGCCGGCGTGGACGCCCTGACCGTCGGCCGGCGGGTGCGCCACCTGCGCACCGCCCGCGGCATGACGCTGGAGGAGCTCGCCACCGCCGTGGGGCGCGCCCCCAGCCAGGTGTCGGTGCTGGAGAACGGCAAGCGCGAGCCCAAGCTGTCGGTCCTGCAGGCGGTGGCCGCCGCCCTGGGGTGCTCGCTGGCCGACCTGCTCGTCGAGGCGCCGCCCACCCGCCGCGACGCCCTGGAGATCACCCTGGAGCGCCACCAGCGCGGCGCGGTCTTCGCCGGGCTGGGGCTGCCCGAGGTGCGGGTGGGGCGGGGGCTGCCCACCGACGTCCTCGAGCTCGTGGTGGGGTTGCAGGAGGAGGTCCTGCGCCTGCACGCCGAGCGCTCGGCCACCCCGGAGGAGGCCCGGCGGGCCAACGCCGAGCTGCGCGCGCAGATGCGCGCGCGCGACAACCACGAGCCGGCGCTGGAGGAGCGCGCCGCCGAGCTGCTGCGCGCCGTCGGGCACAGCGGCGGCCCGCTCTCCCAGGGCCGCGCCGCGGCCCTGGCGGCCCACCTGGGCTTCTCCCTGCACTACGTCGGCGACCTGCCGCCCACCACGCGCAGCGTCACCGACCTCGAGCACGGCCGCATCTACCTGCCCTCGGCGCGCTCAGGGGCCGCCGGGGGGTCGGGGGACGCGCGCGCGGTGCTGCTGCAGGCCCTGGCCAGCATCGTGCTGGGCCACGCCGAGCCGACCTCCTACGCCCAGCTGCTGCGCCAGCGGGTGGAGTCGAACTACCTCTCGGCGGCGCTGCTCATGCCGCAGGCCTCGGCGGTGGCGTTCCTGCGCCGCGCCAAGACCGAGCGGGAGCTGTCGGTGGAGGACCTGCGCGACGCCTTCGCGGTGCCCTACGAGACGGCCGCGCACCGCTTCACCAACGTGGCCACGGTGCACCTGGACCTGCCGGTGCACTTCATGAAGGTCGACCGCGCCGGGCGGATCCTCAAGGCCTACGAGAACGACGGCGTGCGCTTCCCCACCGACGCCCTCGGCGCTGTCGAGGGCCAGCCGGTGTGCCGGCACTGGACGGTTCGCACCGTCTTCGACATCGCCGACCAGCTCAGCCCCTACCACCAGTACACCGACACCGCGGCGGGCACGTTCTGGTGCACCGCGCGCACCCAGCCCGGCACCGGGGCCGCGGGGGAGGGACTGGACCACTCCGTCGCCCTCGGGGTGCCGTACGCGCACGTGAAGTGGTTCCGCGGGCGGGCGACCACGGAGCGGGCGACGTCGAGCTGCCCCGACCCGGTGTGCTGCCGGCAGGCCGCGCCGGAGGTCGCCGCGCGCTGGCAGGGCAGGTCGTGGGCCAGCCCGCGCACCCCCAGCAGCCTGCTGGCCTCCACGCCGGTGGGCTCCTTCGGCGGGGTGGACACCCCCGCCGTCTACGGCTTCCTGCAGGCGCACGCCCCCGGCGCGTGAGCCGCTCGGCCCAGCCGGCCGCCGCCCGGCCGTCCCGCAGCGGTCACCAGCGCGCCGCTGGAACGGCGGGTCCCCCTCAGCAGGTGAAGCGGGAGGCCGTCGCGCGCAGGTCCGCGGCGAGGCGGGACAGCTCGTCGACCGCGAGGCGGCTCTGGCTGAGGGCCTGGGAGGTCAGCTCGGCGGCCTCCGCCACCCCTACGACGTTGCGGCTGATCTCCTGCACGCCCTGGGAGCCCTCCTGCACCGAGCGGGACATCTCCTGGGTGGTGGCGGTCTGCTCCTCCACCGCCGAGGCGATGGTGGCCTGGAAGTCGTGGATCTGGCCGATCACGCCCCCGATGCCGGAGATCGCGGCGACGGCCTGCTCGGTGTCGACCTGCATCGCCGCCACCCGCCGCGTGATGTCCTCGGTGGCCCGCGCGGTCTCCCGGGCCAGGTCCTTGACCTCGGTGGCCACCACGGCGAAGCCCTTGCCGGCCTCGCCGGCGCGCGCCGCCTCGATGGTCGCGTTCAGCGCCAGCAGGTTGGTCTGCTCGGCGATGGCCGTGATGACCTTGACGACCTCGCTGACCTCCTGGGAGGAGGCCCCCAGCGCGTGGACGGTGGCGGTGGCCGCCTGCCCGGCGCTGACCGCCTGGCTGGCCGCCTCGGCGGCGGCGGCGGCGGACAGGCTGATCTGCTCGATGGCCGCGCCCATCTCCTCGGCGGCCGCCGCCACCGTGGTGACGGACTGGGAGACCTCCTCGGCGCCGTGGGAGACCACCACCGCCTGGGTGCCGGTCTCCTCGGCGGAGGCGGCGATCTGGGCGGCGGAGACGCTGAGCTCCTCGGAGGAGGCCGCCACGGTCTGGCTGCTGGCGGCCACCGAGGCGATGACGCCCCGCAGCTCGGCGGTGGCGCGGTCCAGCGCGGCGCTCATGCGCCCCAGCTCGTCCCGGGATGTCAGGCCGGTGGAGCGCGTGAGGTCGCCCTCGGCCAGGCCCTGCGTGACCCAGGAGACGCGCTGGACGGTGCGGGCGACCCCGCGCGCCACGACCAGGCCGACGGCGGCCGCGGCGGCGAGCCCGGCCAGGAGGATGACCAGCTGCAGCCGCTCCTGCCGCTGCTGGTCGGCCTGCGCGGCAGCGGCCTGCCGGGCGGCCTCCTCGGACTCGTCCGCCACCAGCTGGGCGAGCTCTTCGCGCAGCGCCGTGTGCAGAGGTGCCACCTCCTCGGTGCGCGCCGCCTGCCAGCCGACGAGGTCGCCCGCCCGGGCGAGCGGGGCCAGGACGGCGTCCTCGACGGTGACCGCCTCGGCCCAGTGCTGCTCGACGGCGGTGAGGCCCGCCAGCTCGGCGTCCACGTGGGGCACGGCGCGGTAGGCGCTGGCGTGCTCGGCGAAGTCAGCGCGAGCGGCCTCGAGCTCCTCCTGGGCCGCCGCGCGCTGCTCGGGGGTGGCGGCGATCGCAGCGTCGGCCAGCGCGGTGGCGGACCTCTCGACGTCGGCCTCCATCGCCTGGGCGTTCTCCACGCTCAGCAGGTGGACGGCGTAGATGGCCTCGGCGTCGGCCGCCGCGGCGTCCAGCGCGCGCAGGCCCGTGACGCCGACGGCGGACGCGACCACCGCCGCCGCACCGACGGCGGCGGAGATCTTCACGGCGATGGGCAGGTCTACCCACCGCAGGCGCCCCCGGTGCACCGGCCCCTGGGGGGCGCCCCGCGCACCACTGCCACTCGTCGACGCCGTCATCTCGACCGTCCACCCGTCTCCAGCTCGAGCCGGCGGACGGGTCCGACCGCCGACGACTGGTGATCGCCGGAACAGCTCGGCGCCTTGAGCGACGTCTGAACCTTCAGGACGGAAGTCCTCATCCGTTCGGCTCACGAGGTCGCCCGTCCTGGTCAGCGGACAGCCGCGCACGGCGCACCGGGCCACCTGGTCGACCAGGGCCCGGTCCGAGGAGTGCTCGCGCCGGCTGTCGATCCGGGGCCAGGCTGTGCGACGTGAGGGTGCGGGGCCGGAGGGACCGGCCCGCGAGACCCGGCAGGAGCCTGACATGACCCAGTACATGATCTCCCTCTACGAGCGCGAGGCCGAGTACGCCACCATGACGCCCGAGGCCTGGGGCTCGGTGCTCGACGCCCACGGGGCGTTCGCCCGGGCCGTGGCCGACCTCGGCGGCACGATCACCGGCGGGGGCGTCCTGCAGCCCACGACCACGGCCACCTCGATCCGCGGTGGCGAGGTCACCGACGGCCCGTTCGTGGAGTCCAAGGAGGCCTTCGGCGGGTTCTACCTCGTCGAGGCCCGCGACCTCGACCACGCCCTCGAGATCGCCAAGCTCACGCCCACGCCGTTCGGCGGCGTCGAGGTCCGCCCGCTCATGGACGTCAGCGCCGGCCCGGCCCGGTGAGCCCTGCCGCGAGCCCTGCTGGGAGTGGGGTCGCGGACGCGCTGGCGGACGCGCACCGTCGTGAGTGGGCCTTCGTGCTCGCCGCGACGGTGCGCGTCGCCGGTGACCTCGACGTTGCCGAGGAGTGCGCCCAGGAGGCCTACGTCGACGCGATGACGGCGTGGGCGCGCTCGGGCGTGCCGGAGCGGCCCGGTGCCTGGCTGACGACGACGGCCCGCCGCCGCGCTGTCGACAGGCTGCGCCGCGAGGTCACCCTGCGCCGCAAGCTGCCCCTGCTCGTCGAGCCCGCCGAGGCCGACGCCTCGGGGTCGCCGTCCGGCAGCGGCGCGGACGGCTGCGCGGACGGCGAGGAGGCGGTGCCGGACGACCGGCTGCGGCTGCTGTTCACGTGCTGCCACCCGGCGCTGGACCCGGCTGCGCGGGTGGCCCTGACCCTGCGGCTGGTCTGCGGCGTGGCCACGCCCGACGTGGCCCGGGCGTTCCTCGTGCCGGAGGCGACGATGGCGGCGCGGATCACCCGGGCGAAGAAGAAGATCACCCAGGCGCGGATCCCCTACCGCACCCCGAGCGCCGCGGAGCTGCCCGAGCGCCTCGGCAGCGTGCTCGCCGCCGTCCACCTGCTCTTCAGCACCGGCCACACCGCGCCGACCGGGGAGCAGCTGGTGCGCGAGGACCTGTGCCGGCGCGCCCTGGACCTGGCCCGCACGCTGGTGCAGCTGCTGCCCGCCGAGCGCGAGACCCGCGGGCTGCTCGGGCTGCTGCTGCTCACCCACGCGCGCCGGGCGGCCAGGCTCGACGGGCAGGGCCGGCTCGTGCTGCTCGAGCACCAGGACCGGCAGCGGTGGGACCACGTCATGATCGTCGAGGGGCTGCGCTGGACGGTGGAAGCCCTGCAGGCGCCGCGACCCGGGCGCTTCGCCCTCCAGGCCGCGATCGCCGGGGCGCACGCCGTCGCGCCGACGTTCGCGGCCACCGACTGGGCCCGCGTGGTGCACCTGTACGACCTCCTCCTGGCGGTCGAGCCGTCACCGGTCGTCGAGCTCAACCGCGCCGCCGCACTGGCGTTCGCCGAGGGGCCGGCGCCGGCGCTGGAGGTCGTGGAGCGGCTCGCCGGCGACACCCGCCTGCGCGCCTACCCCTACGTGCACGCCGTCCGGGCGGACCTGCTGCGGCGCCTGGGCCGCGGCGTGGAGGCGTCCGCGGCCTACCGCGCCGCCCTCGACCTGACGGCCAACGGTGCCGAGCGCGACTTCCTCCAGCGCCGGATCGGCGACCTCGGGCTGGTCGCGACGGCCCCGTCCCCGGAGGGGTGACCGGCCAGCTCACGGCGCAGGGTCACCGGACACGCCGCGTCGTGCGCGTCGGGCGGGCAGGTGCACGGGGACGATGTCCGGGTGACCCCAGGCCGTGTGCGCCGCCGCCTGTCTGCGCTGTGGGCCCTGGCGGGGGTGCTCCTCCTCGTGGGCGCCGTCGTCTTCTCCCTCAGCCCGCCCGCCGGCTTCGGGTGGTTCGCCTACCAGCCGTGGTCCAGCGACGACGTCGCAGTCGTGGTCAGCGGCGCGGTGCTCATGAGCCCCCTGCAGGTCCTCGGGGTGGCGCTGGTGGCCCTGGCGCTGGCCCTGTGCGCGGGCGTCGGCGGGTACGCCGTGGGCGCCCGTGGGACCTCGAGGCGGTCCGCGCCTCCGCGGTGAGGCCCGTGGACGGTGTCGTGGACGGGGCGGGCCGGGCCGGGCTCGAGACGTGCTGCCGCCGCGCGCGCTCCCGACGCGCCCGTCCGACCGGTCGCGTCGAGGGCGACCACCTGGGCCGGTGGCGCGAGGTCGACCACCGCACCAGGGCGGCTCACAGGTGCGTCAGCGGTCCAGGACCCACTTGGGGTTGGTGCCGTAGGCGGCGCGGTAGTGCTTGGCGAAGGTGGAGGGGTCGGGGTAGCCCCAGCGGTGGGCGATGGCGCGCACGGTGTCACCCGCGGTCGGGTCGGCCTTGAGGAGGTCCTCGTGGGCGGCGGCCAGGCGGGTGCGGCGCAGGGTCGCGCTGACGGTGCGGCCCGAGGGGGAGTGGCCGCGGAAGACCTCCTCCAGCTCGACGGTGGAGGCGTCGACAGCGCGGGCGACGTCCTCGACGGTGATGGGCAGGGAGGCGTGGTCGTCGATGAACTGCCGCGCCAGGCGGTAGCGGCGAAGGCGGCCCTCGGCGGTCATCGTGCGGCCGCGCCGGTCACCGGTCAGCCGGAAGCTCTCCAGCAGGGTGACCGCCAGGGACCGGTACAGCGAGGCGCGCAGCACCGGCTCGGTGAACAGGTCCGTCTGCGCGGTCTGCTGGGCCATCACCAGCAGGTCGGCGAAGTAGCGTCCGTGCTGCTCATCGATAGGGAGTGGGCTGTCGACGTCGAGGCGGAAGCGGTTGTCGCCGTACAGGGTGCGTCCCAGTGCCGTGAGCGGCCCGCGCTTGAGGAACAGCGCGAACTCATCGGCGGTGTCCAGGCGACCGAGGGTGGGCGTCGTCAGGCCTTGCATCCAGGGCAGCGCCGAGGTGCCCCGCTGGCCTGCGGTCTCCCACTCCAGCGACCCGCTGCGGACGTAGACGACCGTGAGGGTGTCGTCGGGCTCGTTGGTGGCTTCGAAGGCGCCGGCGACCTGCAGGTGGAGCAGGGAGAACCGCTCATCACCGTCCAGGCGGACGCGGTGGCTCAGGTCCGCGCCGCTGCCCAGGCGGGCGTGGGGGGCGACCTGCAGGAGGCTGTCCACCGCGTCCGCCTTGCAGGCCTCGACCTGCCAGGAGAACGTCTGGCTCACGCGGTGCTCGCTCATCGGTGCTCGCTCATCGGTGCTCGCTCATCGGTGGCCCCTCATCGGTGGTCCTCGTCGGTGGCCCCCCATCGGTGGTGGTCCAGGTCAGTGGCGGGACGGGGAGGACGACGGTGGCCGCGGGGTGCGGCCACCGGCGGTGCTGCGCGGGCGGCCCGGCAGCTCACCGGTGGCGCTCAGGTCCGCGGCGATGTCGTACAGCTTGCGGTTGAGGTCCTGGCTGAGCTGGGACAGCACCGCGAAGGCCTGGTCAGGGCTGAGCTTGTGGCGTTCCATGAGGATGCCCTTGGCCTGCCCGATGACGTCGCGGTTGGCCAGCCCGCGGCCCAGGTTCTCCTGCTTCTGCGCATCAGCGACCGCGACCGCGGCGTGCGCGGCCAGCAGCAGTCCCACGTGCTCGGAGGCGTCGCTGAAGGCGCCCGCCTGCGCGCCGAGCAGGTTCAGCGCGCCGAGGTTGTCCCCGTCGACGTACAGCTGCAGGCACAGCACGCTCGGCATCCCCACCTCGGCGGCCCGCGCGGCCAGCGCCGGCCAGCGCTCGGTCTCAGCGGCCAGGTCGTCCACGCGGGTGCTGCGGTGGGCGAAGGCGGCGTCCAGGCAGGGCCCTTCGCCGACCTCGTTCTGCAGCTCGTCCAGGCGGCGCCCGGCGGGGTCGGTGACAGCGACGGAGGTCACCTGCCGCCGGGCCCGCACCAAGGAGATGCTGCCCGCGGCCGCCCCGGGGACCAGGTCGACCGCGGTGGCCACGGCCCGGTCCAGCACGTCTTGGGCCGTGGCAGCGCCCTGCAGGTCCCGGGCCAGGTCGGCGAGCTGGCGGGCCAGGACGTCCAGATCCGCCGCGGCGCCGGAGTCAGCGGTGGAGGGTTCGGCGCGGTGGCGGCCGGCGCGTGCGGACCGCCCGTCGGTGGAAGCACCGGCCCTCTGGTCGGGCTCGTGCGTCTGGCCGGGGTGGGGGGTGGTGCCGTGGTCTTCGACGTCCATCGCTGGGCCTTCGCTCAGCAGCCGCCTGCGCACCGCGCACCCGGGGGGCGCTGGTGGAGCCCCGGGGCTGCACGGAGCCGGTGGTGGCCGCACGGGGCCGGTTGTTCGACCGGCACCGACGCTAGCCCTCGCCTGCCTGCTGGTCCACAGGTGCCGCGTCGCTGCCAGGACTCCAGCCGTCAGGGGTCCTGCGACCTCGCGCCTCCGGGGGCCGGGGCCGCGGGTGGGTCGTCGCGCACCGCTGGCCGATCTGAGGCTGTCACCGCCCTGGCGACCTTCCCGAACACCACCACGAGCTCGCCGGCCGGCCGGGGTGGGTGGCGCCCGCAGTGGTGCGCCGCGCGGTGGCCCACATCGAGGCCCACGCCGATCAGCCGCTGACCCTCACCGACATCGCCCGAGCGTCCGGGGTGGGGCCGCGGGCGCTGCAGCTGGCCTTCGCCCGCCACCTCGGCACGTCCCCGATGGCGCACCTGCGGCGAGCGCGCCTGCAGCGCGCCCACGAGGAGCTGCAGTCCGCCGACGCCACCGCCGGCGACACCGTGGCGGCCGTGGCCCGTCGCTGGGGCTGGACCAGTCCCAGCCGCTTCAGCACGGCCTACCGGCGGGAGTTCGGCGTGCCGCCCAGCGGCACCCTGCGGACCTGAAGCGTGAGCTACCCGGCCGCGACCACCGTGCCCGTGGACGGCCAGGCGGCCTGTCGCACAGGTCGCGCCCCGGAGGCCTCATCGTCGCCGTGGCCGAGGTGCTGTCCCCGCACCGCGGCGGGACGGACGGAGCGACGAGGCAGCCGGCGGACCCGGACGGATGACGATCGTCGCGCCCGGAGCACCGCGGCTGCACCATGGTCGTGTGAGGGACCCCGTGAACGGCACGGCCGAGGCCGCCGCCGTGCCGGCAGTCCTCGCCAGCCCTGCTGGAGCCAGGGGCCTCTGGGCGGGGTGAGCTGGTCGAGGCGCTGACCCGTGTCATCGACTGCGACCTGCCCGCGCTCCTGGGGATGCACCCCGAGACCGCCGAGCACCTGGCTTGCGCCGCGCTGGGCGTCGTCGTGGACCACCTGCTGGCCGGGGCAGCTCCGGCGCAGCAGTCCGCAGGAGCGGCCGTGTCCTCGCCGGCCGTCGGCCGCACCCAGCCGCCGGTGCCCCGGGATGGTTCCGCGCCCCCCGGCCCGGGCCGCGGCTGAGGCTGCCGGCACCGCCTCGTCCCACGGGCGCTTGGGCGTGCGTACGCCGTAAGGACGTTGCATGATCGAGGTCCCCAACAGAGGAGGACTCATGTCTGCCGCCGACAAGATCAAGAACGCTGCCCAGGACGCCGCGGGCAAGGTCAAGGAGGCTGTCGGTGAGAAGACCGACAACCGCGACCTGCAGGCCCAGGGCCAGCGCGACCAGGTCGCTGCCGACGCCAAGCAGCGCGGCGAGCACGTGAAGGACGCCTTCAAGGCCTGACCTGCTCCTCTCCCAGGGGTGCCCTTCCGGAGAGCGGCTGGGCACCCCTGGGGCTCCTGCGGACGACCGCGGGGGGCGGTCCTCAGCCCACGACGGCGTGGAGGGTGACACCGGTCTCCACGGCAGGACCCACTGGTCCTCGGCCCCCGGGGAACTGGCTCCGAGGTCACTGCCGGCTGGCCTAGGCTCCCCGGGGCTCGGCACCACGACGGTGCCCTGCTGAGAGGTGGACCACGTGGCACCGGCGCTCGAACCCGACTTCCGGCGCATCTTCGACGAGACGCCCGCTCCGCTGCTGCTGCTGACGCCCGACTTCGTCATCGTGCACGCCAACAGGGCGCGCCTGGAGGCCACGGCGACGACGCTGGAGGGCACTGTCGGGCGCGGCCTGTTCGAGGTGTTCCCGATGAACCCCGACGACCCCGCCGCCGACGGCCTGGTCAACCTGCGGGACTCCCTGACCACCGCCCGAGACACCCGGCGGCCGGTGACGATGCCGATCCAGAAGTACGACATCCCCCTGCCGGACGGCACCTACGTCGAGCGCTTCTGGAGCCCCCGCAACGTGCCGGTCCTCGACGAGCGCGGCGAGGTGGTCTGGCTGCTGCACCGCTCGGACGACATCACCGAGTACGTCCACGCCCGGGAGAGGGCGCGCACGACGACCGAGCAGAACGAGCGCCTGCGCCAGCGCACCGCCCAGGTGGAGGCCGACCTGTTCGACCGCACCCGGGAGCTCGAGCGGCTCGTGGCCGACCTCGGCCGGGCCACCGCCCGCGCGGAGCTGCTGGCGCGTGCGACCGGTGAGCTGACCGCCTCCCTGGACGCCGAGCACGCCGTGGGACGCCTGGCCCAGCTGGTGGTGCCGCAGCTGGCGGACTGGTGCATCGTCAGCCTGCTGGACGACCCCGCGCGCGAGGGCGGGCCGCACAGCGGTGGGACCCGCGCGCTGCGCGACATCAGCAGCTGGCACGCCGACCCCGTGCAGCGGGCGCTCGTCGCCGAGTACGCCCAGACCCGGCTGGCGGCTCTGGCTCCGGGGTCGCTGCTCGCCCGTGCGCTCAGCGGCGGCGTCGTCCAGAGGGTCACCGTTGGCGCCACCGAGCACCTGACCTCCGTGCTGGGCCCGGGCCGGGTCCGGGAGCTGGCTGTGGAGCTGGCACCGGAGTCGCTGCTGGTGCTGCCGCTGCGCGCCCGCGGCCGCACGCTGGGGGTGCTGCTGCTGGCCAGCGGCGCGAGCCGGGCGCCGATGTCCGCCGACGAGGTCGCCACCGCCACCGACATGGCCGGCCGGGCCGGTCTGGCCCTGGACAACGCCCGCCTGTACCGCCAGCAGCGCGACCTGTCCGAGGCCCTGCAGCGGTCGATGCTGACAGCTCCGGTGCAGTCGGACCACCTCCAGGTGGTGGTGCGCTACACCCCGGCGGCGGAGTCCACGCAGGTCGGTGGTGACTGGTACGACGCCTTCCTCCAGCCGGACGGCGCGGTGGTCCTGACCATCGGTGACGTCCTGGGCCACGACGCCCGGGCCGCGGCCACGATGGGGCAGGTCCGCTCCCTGCTGCGCGGGATCGCCGTCGCCACGGGCGCCGGACCGGCGTCCGTCCTGGCCGGTGTGGACCGGGCCATGAGCACCCTGCAGGTCGCCACCACCGCCACTGCCGTGGTGGCCCGCTTCGAGCAGACCGACGAGGAGGGTGAGCGGCAGGGCCCCCGTACCGGCAGGACGCTGCGCTGGTCCAACGCCGGCCACCCACCCCCCGTGGTGCTCGATCCCTCAGGGGGTGTCACCCCGCTGGTCGCCGCTGAGTCCGAGCTGCTCCTGGGAGTCCTGCCCGAGACCGAGCGCTCCGAGGCCGAGGCGGTGGTCGTGGAGGGCTCCACGGTGCTGATGTTCACCGACGGCCTGGTCGAACGGCGCGACCAGTCCCTGGAGCTCGGCCTGGCCCGGCTGCAGCAGACCCTCGTGGCGCTCGCCGGGCGAGGGCTGGAGCTCGAGGCGCTGTGCGACGCGGTGCTGGAGCGGATGCTGTCCGAGCGCCCTGAGGACGACGTCGCGCTGGTGGCGGTGCGCCTGCACCCGCAGGACCGGCCCCGTCCACCCGAGGCTGGGCCGAGGCGGACGCGCGGCACCGTCGACGACGCACCGCGACCGGTGGAGCACCGCTGACCTGGTGTCGTGACGCCCGCCGCGCCCGCCGTCGGCCGGGCTCGGAGGTCGTCATGAGGAGGTCGCCGCCCGAACGGCTGCGACCGCCACCGTCGCTGGCACGCAGGGCCGGTCACCCGGCTGCGGGCCAGCCCGGAGGAGGTGCGACGGGAGGCGGCACGGTCTCCACCTGCTCGTCGAAGCGCTCGCGTGCGGCCTGGATCTCGTCCATGTGAGCGGCAGCCCACCCCAGCACCGCCTCCACCGGAGGGCGCAGCGTCTTCCCCAGCGCCGTGATGCGGTACTCCACCGCCACCGGACGGGTGCTCACCACCACCCGCTCGACCACGCCGTTGCGCTCCAGGCGGCGCAGCGTCGCGGTCAAGGACTTCTGGGTCACTGCCGGGATGGCCCTGCGCAGCTCGCTGAAGCGGGCTGGTCGTCGGCACAGCGCGTCCAGCACGTCCATGGACCACCGGTCCAGGACCTGGTCGAGCAGCTCGCGGTGCGGTGCACTGATCTGGAAGGCGTGGTGCGCCGAGCCGGGGTCGGTGTCCCTCACGCCACCTAGTCTCGTTGAAGTGACGGCAGGCGACCAGGTATCCAAGGGCTACTGACCTGTCGACCTCCGGGAGATGCTCGTGCCCGTCCTGCTGTCCTCCCCGCCCTCGCTGCTGCACCCCGCGCCCTACCACCACGTGGCCGTGGCCTCCGGGACCCGCCAGGTGCGCGTCGCCGGGCAGATCGCCGCGCACGGCGACGGCGCCCTCGTCGCGCCCGGCGACCTCGCCGGTCAGGTGGCCCAGGTCCTGCGCAACACCCGCACCGCACTGTCCAGCGTCGGAGCTGGCTTCGGTGACGTGGTGCGCATGACCTTCTACGTGGCGGGCTGGACGCCTGACCAGGTGGACGCCTTCATGAGCGGCGTCCACGCCGTCGCCGAGGAGGTCGGCCTGCCGCTGCCGATGCCGCCCGCGTCGCTGATCGGGGTGGAGGTGCTCTTCGAGCCGGGTGTCCTCGTGGAGCTGGAGGTCGACGCCGTCCTGCCCTGAGCAGCGCCTCGTGGGCGGGGAGCCCGCGGAGGAGCGGTCGTCTCCGTCGGGCGCGCCCAGGGAGGGGTGACCAGGCGCTCCGCCAGACCGCGAGCGACCTACCGGCGCTGGTTGACCAGGCGCAGCAGCAGCCCGGGGGCCACCCGTGCCCCGACCTGGGACAGGCGGCCCAACCCGACCGCCACCTCGGGGTGGCCGGCGTCGAGCCCGCGGAAGGTGCGGTCCAGGAAGGTCTCCAGCGGCATCGCCATCGGAGGCGGGGACGGCATGTGGCGGTGCAGCGAGGTCTGCACCACCGGGGGGACGACCTCCACGACCTGCACGCCGACGGGCGCGAGCTGCTGGCGCAGGCTGGTCGAGAAGGAGTGCACCGCCGCCTTGGTGGCCGAGTAGACCGGCGCCTGCACGAGCGGGACGAAGCCGAGACCTGACCCGACCATGACCACGCGCGCCCGGGGGGCGCGTCGCAGCAGCGGCAGGGCCGCTGCTGTCACGTGCACGAGGCCGGTGAGGTTCGTGGCGATCTCCGCGCCGAAGGCGCTGGGCTCGGGGGGCTCCGGGGCGGCGAAGTCCAGGCGGAGCTGGACGCCGGCGTTGTTGACCAGCGTCGTCAGGTGCGGGACGACGTCGGCGACCTCCTGCACCGCGGCACCGACCGAGGCGGGGTCGGCGACGTCCATGACCACACCCGTCGCCCCCGGGTGGCGCGCGACCACCGCCCGCAGGCGGTCGCTGTCGCGTCCGGTGAGGACCAGGCGGGCGCCGCGGGCGTGGAACTTCGCCGCCATGCCCGCGCCGATGCCGGAGGTCGCACCGGTGATGAGGACGACCTCACGCTCGTGGTCCCAGCGGCGCGAGGTGGCGCGGCGGCTCACCCGAGCCACCAGACGCCGGCGCGGGGCACCTCAGCGGTCATGAGGCCAGAGCATGGCGCTCGAGGTGGTCCACGGCGACCGCGACGCCCTCCTCGGCGCGGATCCGGGCTCCCAGGTCCGCCGCCCGCTGCCGCATCCCGGCGTCCGTGGTGAGCTGGACGAGAGCGGCCGACAGTCGAGCGGCGTCCAGCCTGCGGCGCGGCAGCGGCTGCGGGCCCGCCCCCAGGAAGGCCACGCGCGAGCCCCAGAACGGCTGGTCCACGCCGTGCGGCACCACCAGGGCCGGCACGCCCGCGCTCAGCGCAGCGCCGGTGGTGCCGGCCCCGCCGTGGTGCACCACCGCGGCGACGCGGGGGAAGAGCCAGTCGTGCGGGGCCGAGGCGAGGGCGAGCACCCCGTCGCCGCCGTCCAGCGCTGCGCCGCCCGGTCCGGCGCCGCTCAGGCCGCCCCACCCGGTGAGCAGCACGGCGCGCACCCCGGCCGAGCGCACCGCCGCGAGCACCACCGCGGTGGTCGCCTCGGCGTCGCGGCCGGGCATGCTGCCGAAGCCGATGCTGACCGGGACCGGTCCCGCGTCCAGGAACTCGACCAGCTCCGCCGGTGGGCTCCAGCTCTGCGCCGCGGGCAGGGACCAGTAGCCGCACACCCGGCGCCGCGGTCCCCACTCCGGGGGCTGCGGCACCACCTGCGGGCTGATGCCGTACACCGCGACGCCGCCCCCGCCCCGCCCGTCGCCCCGGGCGGCCGCGGCCGCCGGACGCGACGGCAGTCCCAGCTCGGCCCGGACCTGGCGGGCCGCGCCGGCGAACACCGCCCGCAGCGCCACGGCGGTGAGCCGGTGGCCGGCTCGCCGCCCGGGGCCGCCGGTCCAGGCGGGCAGCCCTGGCGCCAGGACGCCGGGGAAGGCGGCCGTCGGCGGGCCGAGGGGCTGCAGGTGCGCCTCGACGAAGGGGACGCCGAGGCGCTCGGCGACCGGGCGCCCGGTCAGCGCACCGCCGACGCCCGCCAGCACGACGTCGCAGCCCTCCGCAGCGCGCAGCACACCGGCCGCGACCTCCGCGGTGCTGCGCCGCATCCCCTCGCGCACCAGCCGGCGCCGCTCGGCGCTGCCGCGACGTCCGCCCCCCGCGGTCGCCATCTCGGCCACCACGGCCGCGGGGTCTCCGGGCACGGTGGCGACCGGGACGTCGTGGGCGGTGACCAGCTCGGCGAAGCCCTCGTGGGTGACGACCGTGGTGGGGTGCCCGGCCTCGACCAGCCCGCGGGCCAGGGCGACGTAGGGCTGCACCCCGCCGCGGGTGTCGAAGGCGACGACCGCCGTCCTCACGAGGTCCTCACCTGGCGACCGGCCGGGTGGGCCAGGCCGTGGAGCACGACGTCGACGAAGTCGCGCACCTGCGCAGCGCTCAGGCCTGCGCTGCCGGCCAGGGGACTGGTCTGCAGGCCGTAGAAGGCGGCGAGCAGCAGCACGGCGGTCTGAGCGGGGTCGACGTCGGCGCGCAGGGTGCCCAGCTCCTGCTCCGCGCGCAGGTACTCCGCCAGCGCCAGCGGCGGGCCACCGCGCTCGGCCAGGGCTTCGCCCAGCGACGCCGGGTCGAGGTCGGCTGCCGTCCTGTCCGGCTCCGGGAGGCCGCTCCCCGCCGGTTGCGCCAGCGCGGGGGTGGCGGCCATCGCGTTCTCCAGCGGGATGACCTGCTCGCGCAGCACCGACAGCTGCACGAAGACCTCCGCGAGGACGTCCGCCAGCGGTGCGCTGCCCGCCCGGGCGGGCAGCGCGTCCATCCACGCGGCGACCTCCCGCTGGCCCTCCATGACGGCGGCGGCGAACAGCGCCCTCTTGTCGGGGAAGTGGCGGTAGATGGTGCCCTCGGCCACCCCGGCCCGCTCGGCGATGGCCTTGGTGGTGGCGTGGTGGTAGCCGACCTCCCCGACGAGCTCGGTGGTGGCCCTGATGAGGGCGGCCCGGGTGGACCCGCCGCGGGAGGTGCTCACCGGAGCACCCTGGCGCACGTGGCTCGGATCCGCGTCGGGCAGGTGCCCGCGCGAGCGGTGGCTGCGCGGGTGGGCCGTGCCGGCGGGCACGCGGTCAGTCCGTGATGTCACGGCGGGTGAACACCAGCAGGCTCACGGCCACGGCTGCGGCGGTGTAGGCGGCCCCCAGCGCCAGGGCGCCGCTGGAGGACAGGACGTCGGTGCCCCCGGCGGCCAGCGACGACAGCGCCGTGCCGGGCAGCCACTCGGCCAGGTCGCTGACGGCGGCGGACAGCACGGCCTCCACCAGCAGGACCCAGCCGACGCCGATGCCGATGGCCACGCCCGCCGAGCGGGTCACCGTGGCCAGCGCCATGCCGAGCGAGCCCCACACCAGCAGGGCGCAGAACAGGTCCACCGCTGCCGAGGCGACCACCGCGCCGACGTCGGTCCCCCAGGCCTGGGGGTCCCATCCGCCGGCCTGGGCGGCCACCGGCGCGACGACGAGCGCCACGACGACGGCCAGGGCGGTGGTGGCGGCGGTGCACAGCGCCAGGGCCAGCCACTTGCCGGCCAGCAGGCGCCAGCGGCGCGGTTCGGCGGCCACCAGCAGGCGCACCAGGCCGGTGGAGTGGTCGCTGGCGGTGACCAGGGCCCAGAACGACAGGGTCACCACGCCCAGGAAGGAGGCCGCCGAGGTGGCGCCCGCGACGACGCCGCGCTCGCTGAGCAGCTCGGCGGCGCTGGGGAAGGCCACCCCGGGGGCGCTGCCCGGTGCAGCGCCGCTCGGGTCGACCACCTGGAAGGCCACGAAGGTGACCAGGGCGCTGAACAGCACGGTCAGGCCCACCCAGCCCAGGACGACGCTGCGGCGGCGGATCCTGACCAGCTCGCTGAGGACGACGCCGACCGCGCTGGGGCGGTGCCGTCCAGCACGGCCGCGTGGCGGGGTGCCCGTGGTGGCGGGGGTCTTCGTCGGAGTGGTCGGGGTGCTCACGGGCGTGCTCCTCGGGTGGCGGCGGGGGACTGCTGCGCGGCGGCGCGGGAGGCTGACAGCTCGGCGTCGTCGCCGGTCATCGCCAGGAAGACCGCCTCGAGGCTCTCGCGGCGCACGACCAGGGAGCGCAGCGTGATCCCGGCCTGCGCCGCGGCGCGGTTGAGGGCGGCGGCGGCGTCCGCCGGGGCGGTGACCTGCACCCCGCCGTCGTCGAGCCGGGTCGCGGGGAGCTGGAGGGTGCGCGCGACCTCGAGCAGCCGGTCACCGTCCGCGTCGTGCTCGGCCAGCAGGTCGATGCGGGTCACGGCCCTGGTCAGCAGGTCCCCGATGGGACCGGAGAACAGCAGGACGCCGAAGCGCACGACCACGAGGTGCGTGCAGACGGCCTCGATCTCGGTGAGCAGGTGGGAGGAGACCACCACGGTGCGGCCCTGGGACCCCAGGCGCTGCAGGAGGGCGCGGACCTCCACCACCCCGGCGGGGTCCAGGCCGTTGGTGGGCTCGTCCAGCAGCAGCAGGTCGGGGTCGGGCAGCAGCGCGGCGGCGATGCCGAGTCGCTGCTTCATGCCCAGCGAGTAGCGCTTGACGGGCTCGCTCTCGCGCCCGAGCAGGCCCACCTCGCCCAGCACCTGGGTGACCCGCTCCAGGGGCAGGCCGCGCAGCCGGGCGAGGGAGACGAGGTTGGCCCGCGCCGACAGGGCCGGGGAGAAGGCGGGGGCCTCGAGTAGGGCGCCGACGCGGCCGGCGTAGGCGGTGGGGTCGTCGATCGGGGCCCCGAGGACCTGCGCCTCACCGCTGCTGGGCCGGATCAGCCCGAGCAGCATGCGGATGAGCGTGGACTTGCCCGAGCCGTTCGGGCCGACCAGGCCGACGACGCCGCCGCGAGGCAGGGCGACGGTGAGGTCGTCGACGGCTCGCAGGTCGCCGAAGGTCCGGCCGAGCCCCGTGGTCCTGACCGAGGGCGACCCGGAGGTCGTCGGCGGTGGTGCGGTGGTCGTCATCACAGGCTCCAATGTGAGTGAGTGCTCACTCACATTGGAGCAGCAGCGGACACGATGGTCAAGCACCGGGGGAGGGTGTCTGGCTAGGTACAGCTAGGCGCTGTCGTTGGCGTAGATGTCCCGGTACAGCCTCAGCGCAGCGCGCCGCAGGTCCTCGTCCGACGCCGCACCGGTCGCGAAGCGGTCCACCGCCAGCTCGCGCGGCAGCGGTGCGCCGTCGAGGACGGCCGCGACCACGTGCCTCGCCGCGCCGGCGGCGTGCGTCACCCACAGCGCCTGCGCCACCCACACCCCCTCCAGCTGCGGGTGGGGTCCCACGAACGGCAGGTTGTCCGGAGTCATCGCGAAGACGCCGTTCACCCGGTGCGCCGGAGCAGACCGGGCCCGGGGGACCAGCAGTCGCTGGGCGGCGTCGACGACGCCGTCGAAGTCGTCGCGCCACGCCAGGCCGGCGCCCCCGACCAGGTCCGCCTGCTCCACGGACACCGGGGCGTGGTCGTAGGAGCCGGTGCCGAGGCGGTCGCCGTGGACGCGGGCGTAGACGTGGTGCTCCGGCCAGCGCACGAACGGGCCCGGCACCAGGTCCGCTCGGGGTGCGGAGCGGGTGTAGGGGTGGGCCACCGGGAAGAGCGGCAGGCCCAGCCCGGTCATCGCTGCCAGGTGCGGTCCCCACACCCCTGCCGCCAGCACGACGTCGGACGCCGTGAGGGTCAGGCCGGCACGCGTGCGCACCCGCACCCGGTCAGGAGCGCCCACCGCGCCGGCGACGTCGATGGCGGCGACCTCCCCGGCGGCGAAGCGTGCGCCGCACTCCCCGGCACGGGCGCGCAGCGCGGCGGTCAGCACCCTCGGCGAGGCCACACCGTCGTCGGGGAAGTGGCCGGCGGCGACCACGGTGGAGGTGTCGACGAAGCTCGTGACCTCGAGGGGGAGCGCGTCCGGTGAGAGCAGGTGGGCGGGCAGTCCTGCCTCCTGGGCGGCTCCCACCCGGCGCTGCACCTCGCGGGCCCCGGGGTCGCTGGTCGCCAGCTCCAGGCCCCCGCGGCGCTCGAACCCTGCTCCCGCGACGTCGTAGACCGCGGCTGAGGCGCGAGCGAGGTCGGTGAGCACAGGGGCGTCGTTGTAGAGCCCGACGAAGCCGGGGGCGAAGGCGGTGGAGCCGCGGGGGTGGTCGCCGTCGCGGTCCAGCACGGTGACCCGCACGCCGCGGGCAGCGAGCTCATCGGCCGTGGCGGTGCCGGTGATGCCGGCGCCGACCACGATGACGCTGCGAGCCACCGTCCGGACCTCCGGGGGCCTAGGTGAGGCGCAGGGGCGCGAGGGGAGCGTCGAGGCCAGCGCCACCGCGGTACCGGCTCGCGGGGTGGGTGGCGGGCAGTCGTGGGCCGCGCCCGAACAGGACCTCCCGCAGCGTCTGCGGCTGCTCGGGCCGCTCCGCCAGGCGTCCGCGGCGGCGCAGCTCGGGCACCACGAGCTCGGCGAAGCGCGTGAGGGTGTCGAAGGAGTGGTACTGGCGCAGGTTGATGCCGTCGACGCCGTCCTCGTCCAGCCATCGCTCGATCTCGTCGGCGACCACCGTCGGGGTGCCCACGACGAAGTAGCGGTCCTCCCGCTGCTCGGCGACCGCGCGCAGCGCCTCGCCCACGGTGGTCTCGGGGGAGACGCCGGGCAGCGCGCTGGCCGGCAGCCCCGCCTGGTCGAGCGCGTCGACCACGCGCAGCTGCGGCGGCAGGTTCGGCAGGTCGAGGGGGTAGCCGCGGTGGGCCAGGACCCCTTCCACGCTGGAGTGCCGGCGGTACTCCTCCCACGTGCGGGCGGCCTCCTCCTCGGTGCGGCCCACGACGACGCCCGCCTGCACGATGAACTTCACGTCGTCAGCGGTGCGCCCGTGCAGCGCAGCGGCGTCGCGCATCCGCTGGGCGTTGGCGCGGAAGTCGGCCGCGGTGCGCCCGCCCGTGAAGACCACCTCGGCGTGCTTGCCGGCGAACCGGGTGCCCGCCGGTGACCCCGTCGCCTGGAAGACCACCGGGGTCCGCTGCGGCGACGGCGCGCTCAGGTGCGGACCCTGGACGCGGTAGTGCTCGCCGACGTGGTCGATGCGGCGCACCTTCGAGGGGTCGCTCCACACCCCGCCCTCGGCGTCGGCGACCACCGCGTCGTCGTCCCAGGAGCCCTCCCACAGCTTGTAGGTGACGTCGAGGAACTCGTCGGCGATCTCGTACCGCCGGTCGTGCGGCACCTCGTCGGCCAGCCCGAAGTTGCGGGCGGCGTTGGGCAGGTAGGAGGTCACCACGTTCCACCCGACGCGGCCCCGGGTGAGGTGGTCGAGCGTCGACATGCGGCGGGCGAAGGCGAACGGCGGCTCGTAGGTGGTGGAGAACGTGATGCCGAAACCCAGGTGCCGCGTGACGGCGGCCATGGCGGGGACCACGAGCAGCGGGTCGTTGGAGGGGATCTGCAGCCCCTCGCGGATCGCGGTCTCCGGGCCGCCGCGGAAGGTGTCGTACGCGCCGACCACGTCGGCGAGGAAGACGGCGTGGAAGCCGCCGTCCTCGGCCAGCTGGGCCAGCTCGGTCCAGTAGTCGAGGTCGCCGAAGCGGTGGCGGTTGTTGCCGGGCAGCCGCCACAGGCCGTGGGTGATGTGGCTGACCGTGTTCATCTCGAACAGGTTGAGGACGAGCTGCTTCGGCTCGTGCGGGGAGGTTCCGGGCACGGGGTCTCCTGGTCAGCCCTCGCCGACGGTCCACCACGACGGCAGCGGGGTGCCGTTGAGCAGGTGGTCCCCGAGGGCTCGGGCCTTGTAGCGGGCGGGGTTGTGGGACGCGACGGTCCTGGCGTTGCGCCAGTGCCGGTCCAGGGCGAGGTCGGCAGCGAGCGCCGAGGCGCCGCCCACCTCGAAGAGGTCGGTGGCGGCCGCCAGCACCTGGGGGAGCACCACCAGCTGCGCCTGCGCGACGACGAGGTCCGCAGCGCCGACGAGCTCGGCCACCTCCTCGGCGGGCGCGCCGGCGGTGGTGGCGCTCCCGGAGGCCGTCAGGGCAGCGGCGCCCTGCCGCACGGCGGCGGTGGCCGCTGCGGACCGGGCCGACAGGTCGCCGACCACCTCCTGCACCAGCGGGTCCTCGGCCGCGCTGCTCGCGCTGGCGTGGCTGAAGCGGCGGGTGCGGGCCCGCACGTAGGTGACCGCGTCGTCGACGACGGCGCGGGCGATCCCCGCCAGCACGGCCAGCAGCACCAGCTGCACGAAGGCCCCGGCGTGCCCGGGGGCACCGCGCTCGACGACGTCGTCCTCGTGCACGCGGACGCCCTCGAAGACGGTGGTGCCGCTGCCGGTCAGGCGCTGGCCGAAGCCGTCCCAGTCGTCCAGGCGGCGCACGCCGGGGGCGTCCGTGCGCACCAGCACGCCCACCGTCCCGGCCGGGCGCCCGGGAGGCGGCTCGGGGTCGGGCACGGCCACGGAGACGAGGTCTGCGTACAGGGTGCCGGTGCTGTAGTACTTCGTGCCGTCCAGCCGCAGGCCGTGCTCGTCGCGGGTCAGGGCCGCGCCGGGTGCGCCTCCGCTGGCGGCGCTGGAGCGCTCGAAGGTGGCGTTGCCGTGCACGGCACCGCCGGCGAGCAGCGCCAGCCGCGCGGTGCGCGAGCGCGACGGCGCCGCCAGCAGCGTCCGGTCCACGAAGGAGAAGTGCGAGCGCAGCGCCTGGGCGAGGTTGGAGTCGCGCCGCGCCAGCTCGGTGAGCAGCTCGAAGAGCCCCTCGTAGCCGGTGCCGTCACCGCCCAGCTCCTGCGGCAGGGTCGTGCGGGTGAACCCCGAGCTGCGCAGCAGCTCGACCTCGCCCAGGGGGAGGCGCCGCTCCCGCTCGCGGCGCACCGCACCGGCGCCGACCGCGTCCAGGACGCCGGCGTAGCGGTCGAGCAGCTCCCGGGTGCCCGCAGGCAGGGGCAGAGCGCCGGCCGACCGCGCTGCCGGCGTCGGCGGAGGAGCTGTCGGAGGGGTCGGCGCGGCGGTCGTCGTCATCGTCCGGGGGCCTTCCAGTCGGGCAGCTCGCCGGACAGCTCCCACAGGCCCACCGCTCGGGTGCGCTGCATGGCGGGGTTGTGGGAGGCGACCGTGCGCACGTTGCGCCAGTGCCGGTCCAGCCCAGCACCCGTCGACAGCGCGGAGGCGCCACCCACCTCGAACAGGCGCGTGGAGGCGTCCAGCACCAGGCGCGGCACGAGGTCCTGGGCCCGGAACACCTCCCGCTGCACCGCGGCCAGCGCCTCGCGGCGCTCCGGCGGCGGGGCGGCGACCGCGGCGTCGACGTCGCGGGCCACCGAGAGCACGAGCCGGCGCGCTGCCGAGGCCGCGGAGCTCAGCTCGCCGACCACCAGCTGCACCAGCGCGTCCTCGCGGGGGAGGGTCTCCCCGGCGAAGCCGAAGGTGCGGCGCCGTCCGCGCACGAAGGCGGTGGTGTCCTCCAGCGCGCGCTGCGCGACGCCCGCGACGACGGCCAGCAGGCACAGCTGGAAGACCGACCCCAGGTGGTGCCAGCGCTCCGCCTCCTCGCCGGCCGCGCGGACCTCCCGGGGGTCCACCGGCACGGCGTCGAAGACGGTGGTGCCGCTGCCGGTGAGCAGCTGCCCGAAGCCGTCCCAGTCGTCGGTGCTGGTGACCTCCGGGCGTGAGGCGCCGACCGTGAGCGACACGCGCTCGCCGTCGTCGTCGAGCGCGGCGACGTGGATCCAGTCCGCGTAGATGCTGCCGGTCGTGTAGTACTTGCGGCCCGTCAGCCGCAGCACGCCGTCGGGGCCGCGCAGCACCCGCGCCTCGAGCTTCGCGGTGGGCTGCCGCTCGGACTGGGCGTTGCCCACGAAGTCGCCGCGCACCAGGCGCGGGTACCAGCGGCTCGCGTGCGCGGGGTCGTCCAGGCGCAGCGCCTCGGCGAAGGCGATGTGCCCGCGCCAGACGTGCCCCAGGCTGGCGTCGGCGGCGGACAGCCGCACCACGCGCTCCAGGACGTCGTGGAAGGAGGCGCCGTGCCCGCCGTGCTCGACGGGCACGGCCAGGGCGCCGAAGCCGAGTGCTCTCAGCTCGCCCAGCTGGTCGCCCAGCAGGGTGCGCGCCTGCTCCCGCTGCACCGCGTCGGCGCTGGCGCGCGCCAGCAGCGCGGCGAAGGCCGGCTCGTCGAAGGCGGGCGCGCGCAGCAGGGTGGGGGCCGTGCTCAATGCATCACCCTCCTCGCGAGGAGGTTGCCGCCGGCCTGCACGGCCTGCACGAGCACCACCAGGGTGACCACCACGATGACGATGACGGTGTAGTCGAAGCGCGCCCAGCCGTAGTTGAGGGCCAGGTACCCCAAGCCCCCGCCGCCCAGCGCTCCCGCGACCGCCGTCGCGTCCAGCAGCGCGACGAGGATGTACGTCAGCCCCAGCACGACCGGCCCGAGGGCCTCGGGGACGACGACGGTGAAGAGCACGCGCGCGGGGCTGGCGCCCATGGCGGTGCCCGCCTCGACCGCGCCCGGGGGCACGGCCACGAGGTTGGACTCGACCACCCGCGCGATGGCGACGCTCGCCACGATCGACAGCGGCAGCGTCTGGGGCAGCGGGCCCAGGCCCGTGCCGAAGACCAGCCGCGTCAGGCCCACGACGGCGATGGCGACGATGAGGAACGGCACCGGCCGCACGAGGTTGATGACGAAGTTGAGCACCGCGAACACGACGCGGTTCTCCAGGATGTTCCCGGGCCTGGAGGCGTACAGCCACAGGGCGAGCAGCACCCCGAGCACCCCGGCCACCAGGAACGACACGACGGTCATCACCGCGGTGTCCGCGAGCGCCTGCCAGAAGCGCGGCAGGAAGGTCTCCAGGTCGAACTCACGCACGGACGGCCACCTCCTCGGGGGCTCGCGCCGCCGGCGCGGCGGGTGCGGCGCCGGCGTCCAGGTCCACCACGGTGGTGCTCGCCCTCAGCTGCTGGACGGCGGCCTCCACGGCCCCCGGGGCGCCCAGCAGCTCCAGGGTCAGGCTGCCGAAGAGCTTGTCCTGCAGCTCCTCCACCCCTCCGTAGACGACGTTGAGGTCCACCCCCGTGCGCCGGGCCACCTCGGACAGGAACGGGTGGTCGGTCTCGCGGTCCTCCACGTGCAGCTGCACGAGCCGCCCGCGGTGCACCTTGCGGATGGTGGCCAGCGCTCCGGCGTCGGGCACCGAGCGCAGCACCGAGGAGACGAACCGGCGGGTCACGGGGTGCTGCGGGCGGGAGAAGACGTCGTAGGTCGTGCCGTCCTCCACCACCCGTCCCGCGTCCATGACCGTGACGCGGTGGGCGATGTCGCGCACCACGTCGATCTCGTGCGTCACGAGGAGCACCGTGACGCCGTACTCCTCGTTGGTGCGCCGCAGCAGCGCCGCGACCTCGGCCGTGGTGGCGGGGTCCAGGGCGCTGGTCGCCTCGTCGGCGATGATGGTCTGCGGCCTGGTCGCCAGCGCCCTCGCGATGCCGACGCGCTGCTTCTGCCCGCCCGAGAGCTGGGACGGGTGGGCGAGGGCCTTGTCGGTGAGCCCGACGAAGGAGAGCAGCTCCTCGACCCTGTCGAGCACCGCCTCCTGGCCCAGACCCGCCAGCTTGAGCGGGTAGGCGATGTTGCCGTAGACCGTGCGGGCGCTCAGGAGGTTGAACTGCTGGAAGATCATCCCGGTGCGCTGGCGAGCGGCGTAGAGCTCCTTGCCGCTCAGGGCGGTGATGTCCTGGCCCTCGACCACCACGCGGCCGCTGGTCGGCCTCTCCAGCCCGTTGACCGTGCGCAGCAGGGTCGACTTGCCCGCCCCTGAGTACCCGACGACGGCGTGGATCTGGCCCCTCTGGACCGACAGGGACACCTCGCGCAGGGCCTCCACCCTGCGGGCGCCGCTGCCGAAGACCTTCGAGACGCGGTCGAACTCGATCGCGGTGGTCACGCTGCGGCGCCCTGGGCCTCGAGGTCGGCGAGGGTGTCGCGAAGCTCCTGCACAGGCACGTCCACGAGCACGGTGTTGCCGAAGTTCTCGGCGTCCAGGGCCTCCTCGACGCGCGGGTCGGCGTAGGCCTCCTCGAGCACCTTCCAGGCCGGGTCGTCGGCCTTGTCCGCGGTGGTCGCGACCACGTTGACGTAGGGCAGGTTCTTCTGCGCCAGCGAGTCGTCCAGGTACAGCGCGTCGTCCTTGGTCACGCCCTGGGAGGGGTCGAAGTAGGACGTGCCGACCACCACTGCCGACAGGCTCGGGTCGTCGAAGTTCTGCGGGATGTTGCGCGCCGGGACCTCCACGAACTGCAGGCCCTTGGGGTTGGCGGTGATGTCCTCGGTGGTCGGGAAGACGCCGGCGGCGTCGTCGACCTCCAGGAGCCCCGCGGCCTCGAGGATCCCCAGGGCGCGGCCGCCGTTGGAGGGGTCGTCGGGGATGGCGACCCGGCCGCCGTCGGGGATGGCGGCGACGTCGTCGAGGGTGGAGGAGAAGATGCCCCACTGGGTGATGACGGTGGAGAAGACCGGGGTGATGTCGGCCCCGTTCTCGCGGTTGAAGGCCGACAGGTACAGCACGTGCTGGAACGCGTTGCCGTCGACAGTCCCCGCCACCAGCTCGGTGTTCGGCAGCACCCAGTCGTCGACGTTGGTCCAGGTGAGGTCGAGGCCCTTCTCGGCGGCGACCTCCTTGATCGCGTCCTGGAACTGGGTGTCCTCGGCCACGGCGAGGTCGAGGCTGTAGCGCTCCGCGGGGGCGTCTCCGCCGGCTGCGGCGCCGGCGGCCTCGGCCGAGCCTCCCGAGGTGCTGGCGACGGCGACGCCGGTGGCGACGCCGGCCACGGCCAGGGCCCCGACCACCGCCGCGATGACGCCGTTGCGGCGCCGCTTGCCGCGGGCGGCGACGGCGGCCCGCAGGTCGCTCGGCTGCTGGTCGGAGTGCTCGGGCTGGGGCGTGGGGGTGCTGTTCGCAGACATGGGTGTCCTCCGGTGCGGGGGCGCGTCAGCGCGACGCGGGTGTGCGGTGTGGGGTGTGGGGTCTCCGGAGGCGGGGCCGCCGACGTCCGTCGGGCGGACCGTCCCCGGGGGAGTGGGCGTGAGGGGTCGCCGCTCGGACCGCTTCCAGCGGGTCCGGGCGCAGCGGCGCCCTGTCAGCGCGTGGTGGGTGCGAGCCCGTCAGCGCGCGGGAGGACGTGGCCGTTGCACGCTGGTGCCTGCTGGTCGGCCGGCCGCCGTGCCCCGGGCACGGCCGGCTCGCCGCCGGTCGAGCGGGCGCACCTGCTCAGGCAGCGGCAGCGACCGGACGCGACCAGGGTCGGGCGACGAGCTCCGGGGCTGGGACGGGGCACCCAGCCGGACGGACCGGCGGGGAGCTGTCCTCGCTCAGGACGGGGGGTCGTCGCTCAGGACGCAGGACGGTGCAGCCACGTGCAACAGGTCGCGCTCGCGGTGCGGCGCAGGTCGACGTGGCGACGTCGTGAAGCTGTCTGGCTCTGGCAAGCGATCACCGGCGAGAGGTGCACGTCGGTCCTTCAGCTCAAGGCTCCGCAGAGCCGCGCTTGCTGGACGCTCCGCCCAGCCGGGTCGTCACCTGGGGCACCCCACCGCGGAGGAGGGTTGCCGTGCAGCGAGCCAGGGCTTTCCGCTGCAACTCTTGACCTGGGAGGAACCTAGGAGGTCCCCGTCGCCTGCGTCAAGACGGCTCCCGCGCGAGCCGACCCGGGGGAGGGGAGCCGTGCGCTCGCGGCGGAGGTCGGCCTGGATCCGCGACGGGGTCTGACGGATGGTCGCCCGCGACACGTACTGTCCGCGCCATGCCCGTCAAGCAGACCGTGCCCTTCGTCCTCGACGCCGAGGGCACCGGCGTGGCCCAGCGCCTGGTGGTCGCCGGTGAGCACGAGCACGTCTTCACCGCCGACACCTACCCCTCCTTCGGCGGGCAGGACGCCGCCCCCAGCCCCCTGAGCTACCTGCTGGGAGCCCTGACCAGCTGCAACCAGGTCACCGGCAGCCTGGTCGCCTCCGGCCTGGGCATCGCCGTGGGCACCTGGTCCTTCCGCATCCAGGGCGACCTGGACCCCTCCGTCATCGCCGGCGGGGCCGAGGGCAACGCCAACTTCGAGCGCGTCTCGGTGAGGGTGGAGGTGCAGACCGACGCCTCCGAGGAGGTCTTCGAGACCTTCCAGGCGGAGACCGAGCGCCGCTGCCCGGTGACGCAGATGTTCAAGCGCAGCGGGCTCGACTACACCAGCGAGTGGGTCAAGACCCCGCTCGCGCGGTGAGCGACCCGGTGCGGATGTCCAGGCGCTCGCACGTCGACCTCCTGCGCACCGCGTCGCAGCGCTGTCGTTGACCCGGCGCCTGGATCGCTGACGACGACGGCGCCGGGGCGGCAGCGCCGCACCCACCCCCCCACCCCTGCGATGCCGGAGGTCTTCCCGTGTCCACCACCGACCAGCTGCTGCAGAACGCCCGCGCCTACGCCGACCGCTTCACCGAGGGCTCCCTGCCCCTGCCTCCCGCCCAGCACGTCGCCGTGCTGGCGTGCATGGACGCCCGCCTGGACCCCCAGGCCCTGCTGGGCCTGGAGCTCGGGGACGCCCACGTCATCCGCAACGCCGGCGGCGTCGTCACCGACGACGAGCTGCGGTCCCTGGCGATCAGCCAGCGGCTGCTGGGCACCACCGAGATCATCCTCATCCACCACACCGACTGCGGGATGCTCACCTTCACCGACGAGGACTTCGCCGAGGCCATCGCCGCCGACACCGGCTCACGCCCCGGCTGGGGCACCGCCCGAGCCTTCGGCGACCTCGACGACGACGTGCGCGCCAGCATCGCCCGCATCCGCGAGGAGCCGTCCATCCCGCACAAGGACTCGGTGCGCGGCTTCGTCTACGACGTCGCTGACGGCACCCTGCGCGAGGTCGCTGCCTGACGGGACGCGACGGCGCTCCACGGCCGGCTGCGGGACTCCGCCGGGCGAGGACCGCGTGCTGGTGCGCCAGGGCCCCCGACACGGCTCCCCGCACCACGCTCGTGCCGGTCGCGCACACCGCGATGTGCGCCGCTCACGAGGCAGCCGCGACCGCTCGCCGCGCGCAGCTGTCCGCGAGCGCCCGAAGGCGCTCGAGCACCAGGCGCTGTCCCGGTGACCAGGACCGGCAGGCGGAGTCGTCGATGACCACCCGACCCTGCACCGCGGCGGCGCGGACCTGGAGGGCGAAGGTGGCCAGTGCCCTGACCCGGGCCTGCGCGGGAGCGACGAGCACGACGACGGCATCGGCCCTCGCGGCGTCGGGGGTCGGGGGTGTGGGCACCGGCAGCGGTGTCGGCGAGGGCGCGGGGGAGCCGGTGGGCGAGCAGGGGGAGGACGTGCGCGGACCAGAGCTCCTCGGTGGTGGGCTGCGACGGGCCGCCGGTCGGCGCAGGTGGCGCGCCACGCGGCGCGCGGCGCGGACCGCGCCCGCTCAGGGCCCGGTCCACGCCGCGCTCACGGGTGGACGTGCTGGTCAGAGGTAGAGGTCGCTGGAGGGGACGGTGCGCTCCCCGCTGGCGGTGTGGATGACCACCTGCACCGCTCCGACCTCGCCGCCCTCGTCACCGGGCCACCACGCCACCCACCGCCCGCCTGCCACCGACGCGGTGACCGTCTTCCCTCCCGCCAGCACCTCGATGCCGGTGACACCCGCCCCGACCTGGCCGGAGACGGTGGAGCGCGCGAACGGCCAGGTCCCGCTGTTGCCGGAGGACTCCACGGTCACCTCCTGGGCACCCATCGCCCGCGTCGGCGCCATCGCCTCCCACCCGGTGGGGGTGGCGCTGTCGATGGCCGTGCAGAGCACTGCGCCGTCGTCCTTGCGCACCACCGTGACCGAGGAGTCACCGCGCCGCTCGGCGATGAGCACGTCCGCCGCGCTCAGCCCACCGGCGGGCTGCTGCTGCCAGCTGCTCGCGCACTCGAGGGCCTGCGCCAGGCCCGCCGCCGCACTCGCCTCGGTCGGCACGGCGCTCCAGGAGCCGGCGTAGGCGATGGTGGAGGCGGACGGGACCACAGCGCCGGCGGCGGTGATGAGGGCTGCGGCTGCAGCTGCGGACAGTCCCAGCACCACCCGGCGCCGGCCGCGGGGCGCCGTCGTCGCGACGCGACGGTCGCTCGGGCGGGTGCTCACCTGCGTGCTCATCTGCTGGGTCTCCTCGAGGGTCGTCGGTGCGGAAGTCGGTGCGGACGTCTGGGCGGACGTCCGGGTGGTCATGAGGTGCTGGAGCCGGGCGCGCGAGCGCGCCCACTGCTCGGGTGCGGTGTCGGTGGCGCGCTGGGGGTCGAGCTCGGCCAGGGCCCGCAGCAGCTCGTCGTCGGTTGCGTCGCCGGGGTGGGGGGTCAGGTGCTGGGCCATGTCATCTCCTGCAGGGAGCCGGGGGTCGTCGGGGAAGCGCTGCGGCCGGTCACGAGCGAGCGGGTCGCTCTGCCAGGCCGGCCGCTGGACGGGTCTGGGCACGGGAAGCTGGAGCCGCCGCCCGCGACGCTGCGGCCGTCCGCGCGGTGGGCGGTGTCCGCGGTGCCGTCGTGCAGGCTGGTGGCCAGCCGCTGGCGGGCCCGCTGCAGGCGCATCGCGAACGCCGAGCGGCTGACGCCGAGCACCCGCGCGGCCTGCTCACCGCGCAGCCCGTCGAAGGCGACCAGCGACAGCACCTCCTGGTCGGCGGCGGCCAGGGTCCGCCAGGCGCGCACCAGGTCGACGCGGGCGCTGACGCCGTCGTGGTCACCGGCCTGCACGTCCGCGTCCGGGGCCGTCGACCCGGCCAGGCGCACCGCCGGGCCGGTGCGGCGCACCGCTGCGCGGTGGTGGTTGGCCATCACGTTGCGGGCGACCCCGAACAGCCACGGACGCGCCTCCGCCAGCTCGACGGGCACCTCGTCCAGGCGCACCCAGGCGGTCTCGAACACCGAGGCGACCACGTCCTCGGCCTCCGGGCCGGGGACGCGGCGCTGCACGAAGCGCAGCAGGTCGGCGTAGGAGGCCTCGTGCAGCTGCGTCAGGCGCTCGCGGCGGTCAGCGTCGCCGGCTGCCCCCGCTGGGGCCTCCGGTGCGGGGCGGGAGGGCCTGGTCAGGGACCACAGGTGCCGCTGGCGCCCGGGGCTCACGCCGGTCTCCGGTGGTGGGCTGTTCGTCTCACACCCCTACATGTCCAGCGGAGCGCGTGCTGTCACACCCGCTCGGCGAAGCTCGGCGAAGACGGCTCGGCCCCACGGCACCTCCGCGCGGGCCCGCCGCTCCGAGGAGCCTGCACCACCACGCCGCGGGCCCGGACGATCGCTACCGTGCGCCCATGCCTCCCGGCGCGAACCTCGCCGCCTTCGCCCTCGCTGCGGCAGCCCTGATCGCCGTCCCCGGACCCAGCGTGCTGTTCGTCGTCGGCCGGTCGCTCGCCTCCGGGCGACGCGTGGGCCTGCTCACCGTGCTGGGCAACGCCCTGGGCATGGTGCCGCAGGTCCTCGCCGTCGCCGCCGGTGTGGGGGCCCTCGTGGCGCAGTCCGTGCTCGCCTTCACCGTCCTGAAGACGGTCGGGGCCCTCTACCTCGTCTACCTGGGGTTGCAGGCCATCCGGCACCGCCACCGCACCACGGCTGCAGCGACGGCCACCGGCGAGACCCGGTCCGCGGCCGTCCCCGCTGGCAGGTCGCTGCGGGAGGGCTTCCTCGTGGGCCTCTCCAACCCCAAGTCCGTGGTCTTCTTCCTCGCGGTCCTGCCGCAGTTCACCGCCCCGGCCGCAGGGCCGGTCTGGAGCCAGGTCCTGGTCCTCGGGATGCTCCACCTGGTCATCGGGCTGGGCTTCGACACCGCCTGGGCGCTGGGTGCTGGCGCTGCCCGCGGTTGGCTCACCCGAGACCCGCGTCGCCTGCCCCGCCTCGGCGCTGCTGGAGGAGTGATGATGATCGGCGTCGGCGGCACGATCGCGCTGAGCGACCGCCAGCCCTGAGCTCGAGCGCAGGAGCGACGCCGCCGTGCAGGTCGTCGTCGACGCCGGGCCCGGAAGGGGGTCTGACCCGGTCGTGGCCGATCAGGAGGCGCCGGTGCGTGACATCAGCGCCCCGTCGCCGGCCAGGGAGTCCCTGGGCCCGCTGCCTCGAGGATGCGCCCGGTGATCGTGCGCAGCTGACCCTGCTGCTGCGGAGTCAGTGCGTCCAGCACCAGCTGGCGCACCAGGGCGGCGTGCCCGGGGGTGGCGGCCTGGAAGGCGGTGAACCCGGCGTCGGTGAGGAGCGCCACGGTGTACCGGCCGTCCTCGTCGTCGGCTGAACGCCGGGCGTACCCGCGACCCTCCAGGCGCGTGACCGCTCGCGAGAGGCGGGTCAGCGTGCTGTTCGCGTAGCCGGCCAGCACGGACATGCGCAGGCGGCGCTCGGGCGCGTTCGCCAGAGCGAACAGGACGCCGTACTCGAAGTGCGTCAGGCCCGCGTCGCGCTTCAGCTGAGCGTCCAGCAGGGTCGGCAGCCACTCCAGGACGGTCGCCAGCCCTGACCAGGTCGCCAGCTCCTCGCCGTGCAGGTGGGAGGGGCGAGTGGCCTCGTCCGCGGTCGGGACGGAGTCGGAGCGCACGGCACTGAGCGTAGGTCACTTGTCTGAGCAAGCGACCTGCTAGCGTCACTTGCCCAAGCAAGTCATCGAGCGCAGGGAGCGCCATGGACCTACAGCTGGCCGGCAAGCGGGCCTTCATCAGTGGCTCGACGCGCGGCATCGGCTTCGCGGTGGCGCGCACCCTGGCCGGCGAGGGAGCCGCGGTCGTCCTGCACGGCCGGACGCCTGCCGCGGTCCGGGACGCTGTGCGCCGCCTGCGCGCCGAGGTCGCCGGCGCCGACGTGTCCGGCGCCGCGGGCGACGTGGCCGACGCCGAGCAGGTGCGGCACCTCCTCGCCGCGGTCGGCGACGTCGACGTCCTGGTCAACAACGTCGGCCTCTTCGAGGTCAAGCCGTTCGGCGATGTCGGCGACGAGGACTGGCAGCTCTACCACGACGTCAACGTCATGAGCGCCGTGCGCCTGTCCCGGGCGCTGCTGCCGGGCATGCTCGAGCGCGGCTGGGGGCGCGTGGTGCTCATCAGCAGCGAGTCCGGCATCGACGTGCCCGCGGACATGGTCCACTACGGCGTCACCAAGGCGGCCCTTCTGGCGCTCGGCAACGGCCTGGCCAAGCTCACCCGTGCCACCGGGGTGACGGTGAACTCCGTCATCGGCGGGCCGACCTACTCCGACGGCGTCGCCTCGGCCGTCCGCTCCATCGCCCAGGACCAGGGCGCGAGCGAGGAGGTGGTCAAGGCTGCCATCGCTGCGCGGAACACCACGTCACTGGTGCAGCGCTTCCTCGAGCCCGCCGAGCTGGCGTCGATGGTGGCCTACCTCGCCAGCCCGCTGGCCTCGGCCACCAACGGCAGCGCCCTGCGCGCAGACGGAGGCGCGCTGGTCCAGGTCCTGTGACCTGTGGGGCCGTCCCGCGTGAGCGGCCAGCAGCCGGTCCGGGGTCGCCAGGCCGGTGGTCACGTGGCCTTCGCCGCGGCTCTGCCCGGACCAGCCGGCCGTCGGGGGACGTCGACCACGCGGCACCCGCGAGGTGCCGGGCCGCCTCAGAGCCGGATGAGGTCCGCGACCTCCTCGGGCAGACCGGGGGACGTCAGGACGTGACCCATGCCGGGCACGACCCACAAGTCCGCCCCGGGGATCGCAGCCGTCAGGGCCTCGCCGTGCCCGAGCGGGTAGATCGGGTCCTGGTCGCCGTGGACGACCGTGGTCGGCGCTGTGATCGTCGACAGCGGGGTGAGCAGGCGGGGTCCTCCACCCACACGGCCCGGTGGTGGTTGGCCGCCGCGGCCGGGTCGACAGCACGCGCCCTCGCCAGCTCCAGCACCGCCCGCGCGGCGTCCTCGTCGAAGGGCCGGACAGGGCCGTTGAAGACCCGGAACAGAGCGACGTCGGACTCCACACCCGGGGACAGCTGCGCAGCGAGGTGCTCGAGGTAGGCCGGCGCGGGAGGTCGTCGGGGTCGGCGGGCTCACCGGCCCGCGCCCGAGCCCACAGCGCGCTCGGGTCGTGGCCCATGGGCGAACTGGAGATCACCGTGAGGCTCCGGACGCGGTGGGGGGCGTGGACGCCGAGCCACTGCGCGATCATGCCGCCGAGGGAGGCGCCGGCCACGTGCGCGGAGGCCAGCCCGTACCCGTCCAGCACGGCGAGGCAGTCCCTCGCCATGTCGCCGATCGTGTACGGGTGGGCGTCGAAGTCGACGACGCTGGAGCGCCCGGTGTCGCGGTGGTCGAACCGGATGACCTGCACCCCGCGCTCGACCAGCCGGTCGACCAGGGCATCGGGCCAGCTGATCCCCTGAGCCGCCGATCCGCTGACCAGGAGGACGGCAGGAAGCGCCGGATCTCCCGTCCTCTCGGTCCAGAGCTGCAACGCCCCTGAGGCTGCGAACCGCTCGTGCGTCCCCACGGGAGCACGGTAGGACCGCCCGTCAACGGGTCTGCTCGGTCGAGGAGGCGCGAGGACGCACTCCGGGCGCTCGCCGTCTCACGGCACGGCCGCTGCGTCGTCCGTACGGTCTCCGGGTGGTCGACCCACGGCACTTCGAGGAGCACGCGGCGACCTACGCCCGCGCTCGGCCGCCCCACCCCACGGCGCTGTGGGACCGCATCGCTGCTCTCGGGCTCCTGCGGCCGGGTGCCCGGGCGCTCGACCTCGGTGCTGGGTCCGGCCAGGCCACCGGTCCGCTGCTGGCCGCCGGCCTGCACGTCACCGCTGTCGAACCGGGCCCCCGGCTGGCCGATGAGCTGCGCGCCGCCCACCCCCGCGCCGCGGTCGTCCGAGCGCGGGCCGAGGACCTGGACGGTCTCCGCCTGCGGGCCGCCTCCTACGACCTCGCCGTGGCCGCGACGTCGATCCACTGGATGGACCTCGGCGTCGTCCTGCCCGCCATCCACCGGCTCCTCACGTCCGAGGGCCGCTTCCTGGTCTGGCGCAACGTGTTCGGCGACCCCACGTCCTCGACGCCCTTCCGCCACCGGGTGGCGCGGATCGTCGACGAGCGCGACAGCCCGCCCCGGCCGGGACCCGACGCGGAGGACGCTGAGGCGGTCACCGCGGAGCTGACGCGCGGCGGTCTGTTCACCGCGCAGGAGGTCCAGCGCTACCGGTGGAGCATCGAGCTGGGCGAGGACGAGGTCCGCGCCCTGTTCAGCACCTTCAGCGACTGGAGCTCGACGGAGGTCGACCGGGCCGCCTGCGCTGTGCGGGACCTGGGAGGCCGGGTGGTCGAGCACTACCAGTCCTGGATGGTCGTGCTGCAGCCCACCCCGCCGACCTGAGCACTGCGCACTGCCGCGCACCGGAGCGCAGCACGACGGCCACCCGACGCGGTGGGAGGCGCCCACGGGCGTGGAGCGCAGCGCGGTGTGCAGGGCCGGCCTGGCGTCGTGGCGCGAGCGCCGTCTGCGGTCCGGCGCCCGCCCGGTGGTGGCCGGGCGGGCGCCGGCGGCTCACAGGTCGACCGGCCGCAGGACGAGGGTGATGCCGTGGGCGATCTGCTTGTTGCCGGCGTTGATGTCGAGCGCGCTCGGCACCAGCCGCGGATCGCGGGCGTCGCGATCCGCGTCGCGCAGCACGACGAGCGGGATCTTCGGCGCGCGGACGTCGACCGTGATCGTGCCGCCCTGGGCCGTGCTGAGCACGGCCCCGTCGGACGCGAGGGCGGCGGCGGATTCGATCGTCGCGCCGGGCACGACGTGGTAGAGCAGCACCTGCTCGATCGCGTCGATCCCGACGGCGCCGGCGAGCGCCGTGAAGACGTCCTCCTCCGAGCCGTAGCAGTGGTGCGTGAGGTCCTTGACCAGCCTCTGGAACGCACGGTCGGTGGGGAGGAACGCCGTCAGCGGCACGGCGCCGTCGGCGAGCACTGCCACGGGGCTGCTCGGCTTGGCGGCGAGGACGGCCGCGACCGCGTTGTCGACGATGTCGAAGTCGTGCCAGTCGCCGTCGAACCCGCTGCCGTCGGCGGCCAGGACGGAGGCGAGGCTGGTGGTGCCGGTGGTGGCGGACGCGGCGGGTGCCAGGCCCACGAGCGCCGTGCCGGCGAGGGCGGTGGCGGCCAGGGACGCAGCAAGACGACGGATCCTCATCGGTGACTCCTTGCGAGCGGTGGGCGGTGCACGGTGGGTGCCCCGGGGCGTCGTCGTCGACACCCTGACCCCTCTTCGGCTCGCGAGGGGGATCTGGATGCACCCGGCCGCTGACAGCGGCTCAGGCACGCAGCGTCTGAGACGGCGGCACCCCGAACACCTCCCGGTAGGCGACGCTGAACCTGCCCGCGTTGGCGAACCCCCAGCGCGCGGCGATGGCGGCGACGGTGTCACCGCGGGCGGGATCAGCGGTGCGCAGCTCGCGGTGGGCGCACTCGATGCGGACCCGGCGCAGGTGGCCGAGGGGGGTGGTGCCCAGGTGGCGGCGGAAGGCGTACTGCAGCGCGCGAGTGCTCACCCCGCACGCTGCGGCGACCTGGGAGAGGGTGACGGGCCGGTCGGCGTGGGCCTCCAGGTAGGCCACCGCGCGGCGCAGTGCGGCTGGTCGCACCTCGCCCGGGCCGGCCCGGTGGTGGTGGTCCATGGTGGTGTTGGGGAAGACGTGCAGCGCCGCCATGGCCGCGGTGCGGGACATCTGCTCGGCCAGCAGCGGTGAGGCCAGCGGGGAGTCGGTCTCGGCCAGTGCGCCGCTGATGGTGATGGTCAAGGCCGCCCAGCAGAGGTCCATCGCGGGGGTGAGGGGCGTGAGTGCGTGGAAGCGCAGCTGCTCGCCAGGTAGCCCGGTCATCTCCTCGGCGCAGGCACGGATCGCGGCCATCGGCAGGCGCAGGTTGGTGGCGTCGAGCTGGTGGGCGGTGAAGTCGATGGGGAAGGCGGTGACCTGCCCGGTCGACGCAGTCGAGCTGACGTGGCGGCTGGTGATGTCCACGGTGCCGGAGTTGACCAGGTTGGTCAGGAAGGACTCGGCGAAGCCGTCCTGGCTGGTGCCGCTGTAGTCGAGGGTGCTCCTGACCCTCTGAGCGCCGAGGGCGTCCGTGTCGCACACCGCTGCCGAGAAGCGGGCGTCGCTGGTGGACGCGGAGAAGCGGGTGGAGTTGTCGACGTACACGCGCTCGATGAAGTCGACGATCTCGGGCTCGTCAGCGGAGGCGAAGCGGAGTGTCCTCACCGGTGGGGTGGGCAGGTCCTCGGTGTGCACGCTCCTGCCCTCCACGGCCGGGCCGCTGGGTGGGTGGCTGTTTCACCTGGCGCTGACAGCAGTGAGGCTGCCCCGATCGGTACAAGGCGCCAGCGTCCTGGGCCAGGGGGTCGCCTCGCGTCCGCACCTGGGCATCCGGTCGGCGCGACGGTGACGATCGTCGAGGGCGCGCTGACCATCGCCGTCCCGTCGGCAGGACGTCGGGTGTCCTCGACGAGGCGCCGCCGCCGACAGGCAGAGCAGACCTCGCCACGGACGGCGGCGGTTCGAGGAGCTCGCGAAGGAGAGGCGACCTGGTTGTCGATGTGGGGCCGGGCTGTTCGACGGGAGGGTGCAGGGGCCGGAGGAGCCGGCCCGCGACCCAGTGCAGGAGGAAGCCCCATGCCGAAGTACGCGATCCTCATCGTCGAAGACCCGGCCTACTACGCGGGCCTGTCGCCCGAGGACTGGCCCGCGGTGGTCGCCGCGCACGGCACCTTCGTGCAGAAGGTCTCCGAGCTCGGGGGGTCCCTCACCGGCGGGGAGGCGCTCGCGCCCCCGTCGTCGGCCACCACGATCAAGCGTGGCGGGGAGGTGGTGGACGGCCCGTTCCTGAGCACCAGGGAGGCCGTCAACGGCTACTACGTCATCGAGGCGCGCGACCGGGACCACGCCATCGAGATCGCCACGTGGTGCCCGGCTCCGGCACCCGGGGGCGGGGTCGAGGTCCGCCCGGTCGTGGACCCGAGCAGCAACCCCTTCTGAGCACTTCCCCGGGAAGGGCACCACCCGAGAGGTGTTGCCCACTAGCTGCAGCTCCGGTCATCTCGACTTCCAGCGGGCGCCTGCCAGTGCCATCAGAAGGGGTCGTCTGCTGCAGGGGCCACCGCCGCCACGCGTGCCTCCTCACCCACCGGCGGCGCGGAGGCGCTGCGCCTGGTCGGGTGGCCGCGCTGTCGGCCACCCGACCACCAGCCCGGTGAGGAGCCCGGCCAGCAGTGCTCCTGCGGCGTTGAGCGTGGCGTCCACGGGCGAGACGACCCTCCCCAGCGGCAGCCACCACTGGAGCACCTCGATCACCAACCCCGTCGCCAGCGCGCTCGGGACCAGCAGGGGGAGCCGTGCCAGCCTCGGCTGCAGCAGCACGGCCGCCACGGCGGCAGGCACCAGCAGGAAGAGGTTGCCCACCAGCTGGACGACGGTGCCGGGGGAGCGGAGCCCCTGCGCGTACCAGCGGAGCTCGACCACCGGCGCTCCCCAGGCCCACCCGTCGCCGACCGGGCGCAGGGTGAGAGCAGCCGCAGCGGCGAGGGCGAGGAGCAGGACGACCAGGACGTGGAGGCGGTGTGGCCGAGCAGCTGCTGAGCCGTGGGTGGGCGGATCCGTCATCAGGCGGCCTCCCCGGGCCTCTCGAGCGCGTCACCGTGGATCGGGTGACCCACGCTGCGGGCCTCCCCTGCCGAGGCCGTCGCACGACGTGCAGGCTCGAGCGGCTCTCCTCGCGGAGCAGTCGGCATGCGGCCAGCCATGTCAGGTCCTCACTGAGCGGGTGTGCCACCCAGCCTGGGGCGCGTGATCGGCAGCAACAAGGGTCTCTCGATCCGTGGTTCGCCTGTCCGTCGCTCCCCGCACCCGGTGCGGCTCCGGCAACGCCAGCTCCCGGACGCTACGACTGACGCCCGCTCGAGGCCGCCGTCCGTCGCAGGGGGATCGCTGTTCGATCAGCGGCACGCTCACCCGTCGCTGTCCGGTCAGGTCAGCCATGCGTCCATGGCCTCGCGGCAGCCGCGTGCGCCCGGCTCAGCCCCTGCCAAGAGCAAAGCGGCTCGTGACGTCCATCGACCTCGACGAGCCGACCGGTGACCCGGCCACGAGCGTTGATCGGCTGGACGTCTCAGCGCTGCTCGAGCTGCAGCTCACGAGCGGACGACGGGTGACGCTGCTGGACGACCGGGGCTGGTCCTCCAGTGAGCCGCCCGACATCTGGGCCCACACGTCCTTGGAGCAGCTGGCGGACACCGCCCGCACGGTCGTCGGTCCTGACGAGCCCCCCGACGGCCACTCCGCAGAGGACGCTGCTCGGGGATTACTGGACGCGCATCGCCGCCCACGCCGAGGCGCAGGGCGTCCCCATCGCAGCGGGCGACTTGGCGGCACTGCCGCACGACATGACCGTCAGCCAGTCGATGCGAGCACGGATCGTCCGCGCCGCTCAACAAGGCTGCTCTCGCGCCCTGTGCGTCGGGCAGTCGGTGCCCGGCCCACCTTCGGAGGCGGTGCGCCTCTGCTCACCGGCGTTGACGTCGATCATCAGGACTGCCCATGCCTGGACGTGGCGCGCCACAGCGCCGGGACAGCGGCCACGCTGCCCACAGTGAGCACGGTGATGACCGCCTGGCCCACTCGGCCTGCCGTCACCCCCGCAGCGGGTCGAAGGCGTAGTTGGCCAGCGCGTTGGCGACGGCATCGGTGACCAGGACGACGACGGCGAGCACCACACCCGTCCGCTGGCGCCGCGCCAGCAGCAGTGCGGCGAGCGGGTCGAGGACCGTCAGTGAGACGAAGTACATCCGCAGCTAGCACGGCAGGCCCGGGTACGGCTCACCTGCAGCGGCCAGGAGCTGCAGGATGTGTACAGCCGTGCCGTAGAGCAGCAGGAGCACGAGGGCCGCGACGACGCCGCGCAGCCACCACGGCTGTCCCTGCCACCGGCTCACCACCGCTGCAGCGTGTCAGCCACCTCGTGGCTGCAGGTGGGGGAGTCAGCGGACGGTCGCCACCCGCTCGCGGGCGCACCGGCGACGTGGTGGGCCACCTGTCAGCGTGGGCGGAGACCGGTCCCACCGTTCCAGCAGGATGTGCTGATGCGGGCGTCCGGCATCACCGTGAGAGCGCTCAGCGAGTTGGACCGATTCAACGCCCGCCACCCGTGGTCCCACAACGACGCCTACGCCCCACTGGTCATGCACCACGCCCGCCGCGTCGCCGCGTCCGGAGGCAGCCACGCGGTGGACATCGGCTGCGGCACGGGTCACCTGCTGCGCCGCCTGGCCACCGGAGGCCCACCGTGACCGGCATCGACGCCGACGCCACCAGCGCCCACCACGCGGCAGCTGCCCTCGCTGCTGTGCCCGGCGCCAGCGTCCACCACACCACCTGGTCCGCCTTGCCAGAAGACTCGGTAGACCTGGTGACCCTGGTGGCGGTCCTGCACCACCTCCCGCTGCAGGCGACGCTGATCACCCTCCGCAGAGCCTTGCGTCCCGGTGGGCGGCTGGTGGTCGTCGGCACTCACCGCGAGACGTCGAAGGACGGCGTGCTGTCCCTGGTGTCGTTGCTCCTCAACCCGCTCATCGGCCTGCTCGTCCACCCACGCCCAGCCGCGGGATTCCCCGCGCACATGCTCGCGCCCACCGCACCAGCACAGGAGACCTACGAGCAGGTCGCTCGGACCATGAGGGCTGAGCTGCCGGGCGTGCGCATCCGTCGAGGACTGTTTTGGCGCTACGTCGCAGTGTGGACAGCACCGGCCACTGCGTCTTGAGCCGGTGCTCGACCGGTCGGCAGGACGCTGACGATCCTCCTGCCGTCATCGCAGGGCTGGCGATCGCTTGCCGGTCAGCGGCCCGGTTCAGGCGCGGGCAGCCTGGCGCCGGCGGGCAGGTGCGTCCCGTCCTCCACCCGCACGGCGTGGCCCAGCAGGGCGACGTCACCGGACCCCCCGACGCTGGCGCCGCGGCCCACCACGACGTCGTCGTCGACGACCGTCCTCTCCACCCGCGCCCCGGCCAGCACCCGCGCTCCAGGCAGCAGCACCGAGTCGACCACCTCGGCGCCCGCCTCGACCACCACGCCGGGGGAGAGGACCGAGCCGCGCACCGCACCGGCCACCAGCGCGCCCGAGGAGACCAGGCTGTTCTCCACGCGGGCACCGGCGAGTACCCGGGCAGCGCTGCGCCGCCCTCCGCGGGTGAGGACCGGCCACGCGGGGTCGTCCAGGTCCAGCGGTGGGTCCAGGTCGAGCAGCTCCTGGTGGGCCGTCCAGTAGGCCGCCACCGTCCCCAGGTCGCGCCAGTAGCCCCGCTGGGGGTGGGCGCGGGCGGCGCCGTCGGCCACCAGCTGCGGCAGCAGCGCGTGCCCGAGGTCACCCAGGCCGCCGTCGCCGTCCCCGGCGTCGTCCTCACCGCGCCGCACGGCCGCGGCCAGTCCCTCCAGCCGCTCCAGCACCCTGGTGGGGTCGAAGGCAAACACCTCGGTGGTGACCACGTCGCTGTCCGGCTCCTGCGGCTTGTACTCGTACCGCTGCACCCGTCCCGAGGACGTCGCGCCGTCCGGCGCGGTGGGCGAGGGCGCTCCCTCCACCTCGACGACGCCGTAGCGGGAGGCCTCCTGGCGGTCCACCCGGGTGGTCACCATCGTCGCCTCGGCGCCGGAGTCGAGGTGGGCCTCGACGACGTCGGCCAGGTCGAGGGTGTACGCGGCGTCCGAGCTCATCACCAGCAGCACCTCAGGGCCGTGCTGGCGCACCAGCTCGGCGTTGCGCCACAGGGAGTCAGCGGTGCCGGTGTGCCAGCCCTCGCGGGGGGTGCCGCGGTGGGGAGGCAGCACCATCAGGCCGCCGCTGGTGCGGTCCAGGTCCCAGGGACGGCCGTTGGCCAGGTGGTCGGCCAGGGAGGCGGGGTGGAACTGCACGACCACCCACACGTCGCTGATGCCCGAGTGCGCGCAGTTGCTGAGCGCGAAGTCGACCATCCGGTGGGTGCCGGCGACGGGGACCGCTGCCTTGGCGCGGTGCTCGGTCAGCAGCTCCAGACGGCTGCCGGCGCCGCCGGCCAGCACCAGGGCCAGGACGCGCGGGTGGGCCATCGCCCAGTCCTACTCCCGGCCGGCTGCTGCTGCCACCCCTCCGCGACCCGGGCTGCACCGGCAAGGCCACAAGACCGCTGCGCTGCCTGCTGGGCGTCCACGCCTGGCGGACCGGGCGGACCGAGGACGGCGAGGACTTCCAGCGCTGTGCACGCTGCCACCGCGACCGCTCCGGCGCGATGGACGCGCCGGCGCAGGACGCCTACGGCCGCGCACGCGGCTTCTTCGGCGGGTCCGCGTAGCCGACGCACCACCTCGGTCGGACGGGGGTGACCTCGATCCGACGGTCAGCGCAGACCCGGTGCGCTCGCCTTCGGCAGGTCAGGCGCAGTGCTCCAACGCTGCTGGAAGCTCACCCGCCAGCCGTACTACCGCTGGCTCGCTGCCCCACTCACCAACCGCGACGTCGAGGCGGCCTACCTGGCCGACGCCGTCTTCGAGGCTCACCGCGCCGACCCGGAGTTCGGTTACCGGCTGCTGGCCGATGAGGTCCGCGAGGTCGGCCACGACCGCTGTGACAGGACGGTGTGGCGCATCTGCGCCGACAACGGTTGGTGGTCGGCGTTCGGCAAGAAGCGCGCCCTGAACGGCAAGAAGCCGGGCCCGCCAGCCCACGAGGACCGGGTGCGCCGAGACTTCACCGCGACGGCGCCGAACCGGCTGTGGCTGACCGACATCACCGAACACCGCACCGATGAGGGCAAGGTCTACCTCTGCGCCATCAAGGACGTCTACTCCGGGCGGATCGTGGGCTACTCCGTCAGCGACCGGATGAAGTCCGCCTGGCCGTGGACGCTCTGAGCGGCGCCGTCGCCCGCCGTGGCGGCACCGACGCGGTGGCCGGGTGCGTCGTGCACTCGGATCGAGGGTCGCAATCCCGATCAAGGAGATTTCTGGCCGAGCTGCGCCGTCATGACTTGGCCGGATCGATGGGGCAGGTCGCTTCGGCTGGGGACAACGCGGCGATGGAGTCCTTCTTCGCGCTGTTGCAGAAGAACGTGCTGGACCGGCGTCGCTGGGCCACTCGCCAGGACCTGCGATTGGCGATCATCACTTGGATCGAGAGGACCTACCACCGTCGGCGTCGTCAGGTCCGGCTGGGTCGTCTGACGCCGGTGGAGTACGAGACCATCAACAGCACTCAGGTGGCACTTGCCGCCTGAGCCCCGCTGTCACCTGTTCGTGCAGCAGACCCCGCCGTGGTTCCCCGCGCTCGACCCGGTCTTGGCTTCCCCTGTCTTGCGCGATCTGACGCTTGAGCAGCCACCTCGAGACCTCACCGCCCGCCTCACCGCGCCGCTTGAGCACCTGCGCCTGCTCAGCGCCCGCAAGCTCGCCACCGTCCCGGTCCTGGCCTGCGCCGACACCCTCACCTCGTTGGAGATGGGTCTGGTGAGCGCCAAATGTTGCCCCACGTTGCTCTGCGTGGCTCACAGCGGTTCGGCGGAGCGCGGTCGTCATCGCCGAGCTGTGCAGAGATGCAACGGCGTGTCTACATCCCGGGCGTGTCGCAAGTCGATCGCTATGCGCACGCTGCCTGTCGACGCCTGTGCGCCGTCGGGCGGACTGCCACCAGAAGCAGCGTGCATACCCGTGGACACCGCCGCAGGCGTTCGAGCCGAACGCCGGCGCGGTCAGCCGTCGACTAGCACAGAGACGCCCAGGCAGATGCAACGCTCAGGTGCCTCTCGACGTCATGCTCGTACCCCAGCGAAGCCGATTCAGGAGTGCTGATGCGTCTACGCATGGCTCTGTCAGTCGTAGTACTGCTCGCATGCGCTGCGGGCGTCTCAGGCTGCTCCTCATCGGGAGCGCAGCTCACGCTGGATGACGGCACGTCGGTCTTCGTGGGTGCGAAGTACAGCGGCGCCGTGCCCGCGATCGGCGTTCCCGGAACCATCGTCCGGCTCGACGGCGACTGCTGGGGACTCGATGACGGAGGCTCGACCCCTAAGGTCCTGGTCCTCGAGCACGGCACGACCGTCTCCGAGGACGGCAGGGGGGTCGTGACTCCCGATGGGGTTGAGCTGCACGTCGGTGATGACATCTACGGAGGTAGCGGGGGAGGTGGCATCTCCGACAACGGCCTCGTGGAGCAGTGGCGCAAGGAGCTGCCGGCGTGCTTTGCGAGGCGGGGTCTTGCGGCGGTGAGCTTCATCGACCCTCTGGACTCCTAGCCAGCCGGTGGCTCGGCTCGGCTGAGGACTGCGCCGCGGTCGACGTCTCGCCGACCAACATGCTCCGGCGGGTGTCTCGCCGACCACCGCTCACCGCCCGCATCAGAGGGCGTTGCGGCGCGCTGGTGCTCGAGGCCACCGTCCGTCGCAGATGGGATCCCCGACCGGTCGGCGGCACGCTGACCATCGCTGTGCGGGCTGCCTTCGGCAGGGGATTTCCGACCGGTCCGGCCTAGGAACTTGATCGCTCAGGTCCCGACGGTCGCCGGGCTCGCCAGAGGCTCGTCCTGACGATCAGCCGCGTACCGTCCGCCGGTGTTGGCCCGGACTGATGCCGGCAACAGCGCGGAAGTCCCGCGTCAGGTGGGCCTGATCGGTGTACCCCAACCGCGAGGCCATCTCGGCGAGGCCCTCATCGGTGCTGGCCAATGCCAGCGCCACTTCCTGCAACCTGACGCGGCGAGCCACCCATTTTGGCCCTCGCCCCAGCGTGCTCGACAACGCCCGCTGCACCGAGCGCTGCGAAACGCCCACCACCTCGCCCAGTGCCTCACCTGCGCGCGGGTGCACCTCAGCCCGCAGCCGCTGCACCACGCGGTTGGCCAGCAGCTGCGCAGAGCCCGGTGCTCGCTCAGCCAGCGCGGCTGCGAGCACCTCATCAGCGAGTTGAACCCGGTCAGCCACTGTCGAGGCCCCCGCGATGGCCGCCATCATGCGGTGCAGTCGCGCGTCCAACTGTTCAGTGACGGGTACGACTGCGTCGACCAGCAGGTGCGCGTCCAGGTCGCTGACCACCGCCAGGCCAGCGGGCTGCAGGCGGACGGCGAAGACGTCACCGGATCCGGTCAGGGTGCGTTGCCAGGCGCGGGTCGCGGGACCGGTCAGGACTAGCGGCGCCGGCACCTCACCGGCCTCGATCGTCAGCGTGATCGCGGGAACGTCGATGATCCGCTCGGTGATCGGTGTGGGCAGCTGCCAGCGCACGTGCCAGTACCGGTCCACCACCTCTTCCAAGCCTGGGGTGGGGTGGACCCAGCCCGGCTCGTACAGGGCCAACCGGCTTGGGACCAGCGCTCCGGTGCGCTCAGTGACACCGATCGGCTGATCTGGCTGCTGCGGCACCTGTGTCGCCTTTCGCCAAGACCTTCTCGGACGTGGTGAAGAGGATGCTGTCCCATGAGCACGAGGCCGGGTGTGCACACCACCGACTACCGCGCCACCTTCATCCAGGTGGCCGAGGACTGCCCCGTCAGCGCCGCAGAGGTGCCGGGGCTGCGCGCAGGTCGGGCGACGGTGGCGAGCCTGCAGTACGAGCTGATCAGTGAGCATCCGTATGAGCTGACCAGCGATGACGTGCTGTTCACCGTGCACGCCGACCGGCAGGGCGTGACCGAAGAGGATCGTCCGGCGGCCCGGGTGGAGTTCTTCGCCAGGGCGCAGGCGTGCTTGCGGGCGTCGCCCCTGGGCAAGCGGCACGGCTGGGGCATCCACAGCGATGAGGACGGCCGAGTGGCACTGGTGCCGCTGGGTTCGGCGCAGTACGCGGCGCTGGCTGCGGACCCCTCCCTCAAGCAGCTCCGGGCCATGCGATCCAAGCGCGCGTAATCGGCTGATACCGCCGCCCTCCGTCGCACGCTGACCATCGCCGTCCGGGCTGCCTTCGGCAGGGGATCCTCATCCAAGCGAGGTCGTACTGGTCCTGGCTGGAAGCCAGTCCGCCGCCCGCACACCGTGGCCAGTCCGGGGCGGCGCGACACGTTGCCGGGGGCGTTGTCCATCAGTGAGCGGCCTGCTGAGGCTGGCGACCGCGCCGTGCCAGGTCACTGGGAAGGTGACCTGATCTTGGGGTCGAACTGCCGATCAGCGATCGGGACGCTGGTCGAACGTGCTACCCGGTACGTGCTGCTGGTGCACCTGCCCGGTGGGCATGACGCCCCCGCGGTGGCGCAGGCGCTGACGGCGACGATCCAGACGTTGCCGGCTCACCTGCGGCGGTCGCTGACGTGGGACCGGGGCACGGAGATGGCCCAGCACGCGCAGGTCACGCTGGCCACCGACATGGCGATCTACTTCTGCGACCCGAACTCCCCGTGGCAGCGGGGCTCGAATGAGAACACTGTGAGTGTGGGAGTGGCCCGGGAGGGCTGGCCGGGCACAGTGGTGCCGGCAGCGTGAGGTGACCCTCGAGAACACTGGCCACCCGAGCGTGCTCGGGTGTGCCCTTCTTTTGACCTGTCCCTCAGGCTGCCGGCACCGGCCTGGCCCACTCGTCTTGGCTTGATCAGGAGCCTGTCCGCCGCACGGCGTGACCCTTCACAGTGCTGCCGCGACCAGTGACCTCTTCCCAGGCCGGCACCGACGGCGTCGCCCGATGGGAAGGACAACGCGATGGTCATGCTGGCAGAGCACTACGACTACGTCATCGGAGGAGACCCCGACCGCGACACCATCGACCTGGCCGTCCTGCACGCCGCCAGCGGCGCAGTGCAGGTCCACGTGGTCGAACCCGCCAACGCCGGCGGCTACGCCCGGCTGCTGACCTGGGCCCGCACCCACGCCCGGGGTCGACGGGGATCCTCGACCGCGGCAAGCGGCGCATCGAGCTCGACCTGCACGACCCCCAGGACCGAGAGCGAGCGCGGGCACTGGCTGCGGACGCGCACGTCGTCATCGAGAACTTCAGGCCAGGGGTGATGGACGGCTGGGGACTCGGTCCAGAGGATCTGCGCCGCGGGAACGACGGACTCATCTACGTCTCGCTGCCCGGCTACGCAGCCAGCGACCCGAGGGCCGACCTGCCCGCCTGGGAGGGGGCGGTCCTGGCTGAGTCGGGGCTGCTGACGGACCTGTCCTTCTGGGGCGCAGCCTTCTCCCTGACACCGGTGTTCACCGCCCTGCCGCTGCCCTCCGTGTACGCGGCGCTGCACGCCTCCATCGGCACCGTCGCAGCGCTGGTCGGCCGCGCGCGCGACGGACACGGTGATCACGTGACCGCTCCGCTGCTCGACGCCGCGATGTCCGCAGCGGCGGGCCCCCTGCTGCGCACCGTGGGGCAGCCGAAGCGCTACAACGAGCCGGCGCTGCCGACCCGCCTCATCGACGGCCTCGACCTGCGGACGCTCCCTCCCGGGCTCGCTGCCGGAGCGTCACGGGTCCTCAACGGACAGATGCCCCCGTGGTTCCGCAACTACCGGTGCGCCGACGGCCGCGACCTCTTCGTGATCGTCATCGACAACCAGAACCACATCGACAAGCTGCTGAGGGCGCTGGAGCTCGACGCGTTCGCCGCCGACGTCGGGCTGCAGCGCGGCGACGTGCTCGACGCGCCGCCGCTGAAGGACAACGTCTACGCCTACCGGAGCAACACCAGAGCCCTCAAGCGCCTGCAGCGCAGGATGCAGGGCCTCTTCGCCACCCGCCCGGCGGCCCACTGGGAGCAGGTGCTGGGTGAGGCCGGCGTCCCCTGCGCGATGCAGCGGACGACGAACGAGTGGCGAGCGCTCAGCCCGGTGCAGGACTCCGGGCTCGTCGTCACGCACCGCTCCGCCGACGGGACGACCTTCGGTGCCCCGGGCCTGGTCGCAGACGTGCACGGCGACGGGGTCGACACTGCGGAGCTCTCCATCGACGCCGCCCCGGCACCCTTCAACGGGTGGCTCACCGCCGAGGAGCCGGTCTTCGCGTCTCCGACCATCGACGCCGAACCCCAGCCGCCGCTGGCGGGGATGAAGGTCCTCGACTTGGCGAACGTCATCGCGGGGCCGACAGTCAGCCGCACGCTCGCCGAGCTCGGTGCCGACGTGCTCCACATCGACCCGGTGACGCCCAGGATGGGGCCGCGGATGCTGCTCTGGATCGGGCAGGAGGTCAACCAGGGCAAGCGCTCCGCAGCCGTCGACCTCACCACGGGGGCGGGTGACGCCTTGATGGAGCGGCTGCTCCGCGAGGTCGATGCGGTCGTCTACAACAAGCTCCCCTCACAGGCCCAGAAGCTTGGTGCCGCACCGGCCCAGGTGCATGCGGCCAACCCCGCGGTCGTCGTCAGCGCCGTCACCGCATGGGGTGGATCGCGGTCCGGCGGCTGGGAGGACCGGCCCGCCTACGACCCCGCCATCCAGGCGGGTACGGGTGTGATGTCCCGCTACGGCGGGCTGGCCGCCCCTGCCGTGCACGGCGTCGCCGCCTGCATCGACTACGCCACCGGCTTCGCGGGCGCCTTCGGCACCCTCGTCGGGCTGTGGGCCCGCACGCAGGGCGCCACGGAGGTCGTGTGCCGCACCTCGCTCGCCCGCATCGCCGGATGGGTGCAGCTGCCCTTCATGATTGGTGACGTGGTGGACGAGCCGACGGGGCTCACCTCGGGAGGCTGGTCGGCCACCGACCGGCTGCTGCGCACCGAGGACGGCTGGGTCTACCTGGCGCTGCCCGCTGCGGCGTGGTCCTCGTCGCGTGCCGCTCTCAGCCATGCTTTCGGCGTCCCGTTGTGCCCCGAACAGCAGCAAGCAGCACCGCAGGTCGCACGGGCGCTCAAGGCGTTGCCCACGGCCGACGCCGTCCGCCAGCTGCGCGCAGCCGGTCTCAGCGTCGGCGAGGTGAAGGACGTCGGACGGCTCCGCCGGGACGCCCGGCACACCGCCCAGCAGGACCTGTCCATCCACGAAGAGACGTCCGGGGACGTCCTCCTCGTCGACCAGGGTCCTGGCCGAGGGCCGGTGTACCTCCCCAACCCCACGTGGCTGCGGTGGTCCGGACGGCCGCGCGGACGGCTCAGCACCAGCCCGCTCCCAGGTGCGCAGACCCGAGCGGTCCTCAAGGAGCCTGGCCTGCTGGCCGAGACGAGCGCTTGGTCGCGCGGAGGCGCGGTTTCAGGCTCCTGGTCGCTGCCCACTGGTCCACTGCCGCAGTAGGACGGACCCCTGTCGAGTGCCTCGAGCCGTCTCCGGCGGTGGAGGTGACCGGGGCAGAGGCACCTGACGACGAAGGGCCGCCCGTGCGTCAGCGACGCTGACGCACGGGCGGCCCTTCGTCAGAGCCGGGCCAGGCTCGTGATGTCCTCCTGGAACTCCGCGGCGGCCTCGGCCGACACCGTGGCGCGGGTGCTGGCCACGGCGCGCAGGTAGTCCTGCGTGGTGGGTCCTTCGCCAGTGAGGGCAGTGGGATCGGACCCGGTGGCCATCGCGTGCTCCATCGCTGACTGCGAGGCGCGCCGCGCAGCGAACTCGATGTCAGCGGGAGAGAAGCCCTCACTGGAGGCCACAACGTCAGCCAGGTCGACCCGCCCATCAGCCCCAGCAGGCAGGTAGGCCTGCCAGATCGCGCGGCGCGCGGCGGCGTCGGGCAGCCCGATGGGCAGCACGTAGTCGAACCTGCCGTGGCGCAGGAACGCCCCGTCGATGGCGCGGATGAAGTTGGTGGCGCACACCAGCAGCCGCCCGGGCTGCTCCCTGAACGCGGGGATGAGCTTGAGCAGCTCGTTGGTGACCCCCTGCAGCGGCGAGGGCGGCTCCCCGCCGCGGCGACCGGCGATCTCCTCGACCTCGTCGATGAAGACCACCACGTGCTCCAGCGCCGCGATCTTGGCGAAGGTCTCCCGCAGGGCGCCAGCCAGGCCCGCGGGGTCGGCGGCCAGCCGGGAGGGGAAGACCTCCACGAACGGCCACTCCAGGCGAGAGGCGATGGCCTTGGCGAAGGTCGTCTTGCCCGTCCCCGGTGGGCCGAAGAGCACCACGGCCCGCGGCGGTGCCACCCCGAACCGGTCCGCGACCTCAGGGTGCGCCAGCGGCACCACCAGGCGCCGCTCCAGCAGGCCCTTCTCCTCCGTCATGCCTCCGATGGCGTCCCAGCGGTCACGCGGGAGCATCCGCCCGCCCAGCTCGGCCAGCAGGGCGACCTCCGCGCGTTGCAGGGGCAGGTCTCGCTCGAGGTAGTGCAGGTCCTTAAGCGCGCGAAAGCCCTGGCGGTGGAAGGCGTCTAGGCCCACCGGGTCGTCAGTGAGCAGGGCAGACAGCTTCGTCAGCCCAGTACCCGTCATCTCCCGCTCGAGGGCAGCGAGCAGTCGGTCACCGAGGGACTCGTGACCGGGGGCGGTGCCCAGGAAGACCACCCAACCCTGGGCGTGGGCGGCGCGCCCCACCACGGCGCCGACCAGCCGACCGGCCGCGTGGGCGACGACGGCGTGGTCCTTCTCGCAAGAGGCCAGCACCTCGGCCAGCCCGTACACGGGCTGCCCGGCCGAGCGGCTGGACGCCTCCCACAGGGCCAGGACGCCCTCGACGTCGTCGGCGTGGAAGGAACGCAGCGTCACCTGGCTCACATCAGCTCCTCTGCAGGTCGGAGTGCGCCTCACGGTCTGTGTTGGAAGGCGCCTCGTGCTCGATCACTGTCCGCGCCCTCAGGTCCGGCGGGCGGGCAATCAGCTCCGGTCCTGACGAGGTCACCCTTCCGGTGACGTCGCCCGCCAGCCGTTCCGCGGGACGTCAGCCCTGGTACTCGGCGACCAGCTCCCGCTTGAGCACCTTGCCGCTGGGCCCCTGCGGCATCGCCTCCCGCACGTGCACCACCCGCGGGTACTTGTACGCGGCCAGGCGGGTGCGGGCCTCGGCCACCATGGCGTCGGGGTCGAAGGAGCGACCGGCCTCGGAGTCCTCCACGACGACGGCGGCGTGCACCTCCTGGCCGTGCTGCTCGTCGGCCACGCCGAAGACCGCCACCGACGCGACGCCCGGGTAGCGGACCAGGACCTCCTCCACCTCGCGGCAGTACACGTTGTAGCCGTTGCGGATGATCATGTCCTTGGCCCGGTCGACGATGCGGATGCGCCCGTCGGCGTCCTGGGTGGCGATGTCACCCGTGCGCAGCCACCCCTCCACGACCGCCTCGGCCGTCGCGTCGGGGTTGCCCAGGTAGCCCTTGAAGAGGTTGTGCCCGCGCACCACCAGCTCGCCGCGCTCCCCTGCCGGCACCGCAATGATGCGCTCGGGGTGGGCCAGGTCAGCGATGGCGGTCTCCACGCCCCACACCGCGTCGCCCACCGAGCCAGCGACCGCTGGGTCGCCGACCTTGTTGAAGGAGACGACCGGAGAGGTCTCGGTGAGGCCGTAGCCCTCGTGCACCGGGGCGCCGTACACCTGCTGGAACTTCTCCAGGACGGCCTCGGGCAGCGCGGCGCCGCCGGAGACGGCGTAGCGCAGGGCTGGTAGCTCCCCGCCGGCTTGGCGGTGAGGTCCGGCGGCCTGCAGCAGCGCGCCGAACATCGTGGGCACACCGATGAAGACGTTCGCGCGCTCGGTCTGCATGATCCTCAGCGCGGTGGACGGATCGAACTTCGGCAGCAGCAGCACGGTCGCGCCGATGCGGAAGGCGGTGTTCATGACGCACACCTGCCCGAAGGTGTGGAACAGCGGCAGGCCTCCGAAGACGACGTCTCCGGTGCGCATGTCGAAGCAGTCGATGAGCACGGCGTTGACGTTCTCGACGATCGCCAGGTGGCTGCCGACCGCGCCCTTGGGCCGCCCGGTGGTGCCGGAGGTGTAGAGCACGGTGGCGGGCGCCAGCGGAGGAGTCGGCACGAGCCTGTCCAGGGGCTCGACGGTGCGGGCCTCGTCCTCCAGGCGCGCAGCTGGCACCTTCTCGCGCAGCTCGTCGGGCACGAGCAGCGTCACCACCGGCACGCCAGCGGCCGCGGCCGCGGGCAGAGCTGCCGCCAGCACGGGAGCAGCGGCCACCACGAGGGTGGCCCCGGAGTCGCGCAGGACGTGCTCGACCTCGTCGGCGGTGAAGAGCAGGTGGACGGGCACGACGACGGCGCCCAGGGCCAGCACTCCGAAGTAGACGCGAGGAAAGTCCGGGGTGTTGGGCACCAGGACAGCGACCCGGTCGCCAGGACCGACGCCACGGGCGCGAAGCGCTCCGGCGTACGCGCGGGCCTGATCCCACAGCTCGGCGTACGTGAAGAAGTCCTCACCGCAGACGACGGCGATGCGCTCGCCATGGCGCTGTGCGGAGGAGGCCAGCAGGGAGGCGACTGACAACGAGCCCAGGCCGGGACCCGTCAGGGCGTCCGCGCGCGGGTCCGGCCACGTCACCCCCCGGGTGTCAGCGGCCGAGGCCAGCTCATCGGTGGCCGCGTAATCGGCAGTTGCGGAGCTCATGGCGTCCTCTCTGTGGCCGTCATCGGTGACAGCCGCTCGTGTTGGCCTCTGGCAGGGTGGTGCCCTGGACACTGCGCTGCTGGCCGCTAGCAGCGCTCCAGGTGGGGCGTCGTCGGGCTCGCTCGGCTGGTGCGGCTGGCCGGTGTCAGGCGAAGGCGGACAGTCCGGTGATGGCGCGCCCGAGGATGAGCGCCTGCACCGACTCGGTGCCCTCGTAGGTGTGGATGGCCTCGACGTCGGCGAAGTGCCGGCCCACCCGGTGCTCCAGCAGGATGCCGTTGCCGCCCAGCAGGTCCCGCGCGTCGGACGCCATCCGGCGCGCGGTGCGCGTCGCGGTGTACTTCGCCATCGAGGCCTGCGGCCCGCTCAGCTGCCCGGCGGCGTCCAGCGCGGTGAACGCGACCAGGGTCGCCTGCAGACTCGTGAGGTCGGTGGCGGCGCGGGCCAGGCGCTCCTGCACCAGCTGGGAGGCGCCCAGCGGGCGGCCGAACTGGATGCGGCTCTTGGCGTAGTACACCGAAGCCTCGTAGCAGGCGGTGGCGTGCCCCAGCGCGTCCCACGCCACGCCCAGGCGGGTGGCCCGCAGCACTCTCGAGGTGTCCTTGAAGGTGCGGGCCCCGGGGAGGGCGCAGTCGTCGGGGACGAAGACGTCCTGCAGGCGGACGTGCGCCTGCCAGATGGCTCGCTGGGACACCTTGCCGGTGATCGTGGTCGCGCTGTACCCGGCGGACTCCTGGGGCACGACGTAGCCGTGGACCTCCTCGTCCTCGCCGCGGGCCCACACCACGGTGAGGCCCCCGGCGGAGCCGTTGCCGATCCACTTCTTCTCGCCGTTGAGCATCACTCCCCCGGGCACGCGCGTCGCCCGGGTCTCCAGGGAGACCGAGTCGGAACCGTGTGCGGGTTCGGTGAGGGCGAAGGCGCCCAGCAGCTCCCCGCGGGCCATGGGCCCGAGCCAGCGCTGGCGCTGCTCCTCGCTCCCCAGCAGGGCTATGGAGCGCATCGCCAGGCCGCCTTGCACAGCGAGCATGGTGGCGACTGAGCCATCGCCACGGGCCAGCTCCATGTGCACGAGGCAGGCGGCCAGGTGAGACATCGGCGGCGTCCCCTCGACCTCGAGGCCATCGCGCAGCAGGTCCAGCTCCCCCAAGCGACGCACGAGGTGCAGCGGGTAGTCGGCTCGGTCCCAGTAGCCGTCGATGACGGGCAGCACCTCGTCCTGGACGAAGGCACGGGCACGCTGGCGGTAGGCCTCATCCTCGGCAGGCAGGTGGGTGAGCACGCCTGCGAAGTCCGCATCGAGGGGCTCGCGCAGGCCGTAGTCGGCCTCGGGCGGCGTGGTCGTCGTCGTGGTCACCGGCGTCACCGACTCCTTCGATGGGACTGAGTGCCGAAGGAACGGTACTGAGTTTCACCGCTGTTGTCACTGCAGCGCGGTGCGCACGGCCTCAGCGATCTGGGCAGGGCTCCCCTCGCCCTGCACGCCGAGCACCACCACGCGCCCGCGGCCGGGCCGGTCGGCCAGCAGCAGCCCGGCCACGCGCTGCAGCCGCTCCCGCAGGTCCGCGGGGTCGGCGGCGGTCGCGTCCTCGGCGTCCAGCCACGTGCGCAGCACGCGGTTGTGCACGGCGACGACGGCGGCCGCGCAGCCGACGGCAGTGTCGCCGTCGTGCAGCGCGCGGACCAGGTGGCGGGCGAAGAGCACCTCGTAGCGGTGGGCCATGACGAGCTCGCGGTCGCGCAGCACCGGGTGACCGCGGACCAGGCGGTACCGGGCCCGAGAGACCTCCCCCAGGCTGACGTGGTGCTCGAAGACCGCGACCGCTGCATCGCAGACGGCGGCCACCGCCTCAGCGCTGGAGGCGGCCAGCTGAGCCTCCAACCCGGCCAGGAGCACCTCGTGGTCGGAGAAGACGACCTCCTCCTTCGACCCGAACCTGCGGAAGAAGGTGCTGCGGCTCACCCCTGCCGCTTCAGCGATCTCCTCGACCGACGCCTCGTCGTAGCCGCGCCTTGCGAACACCTCGACGGCTGCCGCCATCGGCGTGGGGACGGGGGGAGGAGCGAGCTCGGACGCCATGCCGCGCAGGCTACGGCGGCGACCCGCTCCCTCAGCCGGGCGCCGGAGCGGCGCAGCGGGCCCTGGCACTGCTCCTGGTGCAGGGCACCTCCAGGGCCGGGCTCAGCCCTTCGGAGCGTGCGACTCCAGGAAGTCGTACACCGCCGGGGTGTCCACCCCGCCGAAGGAGCCGACCGGGGTCGAGGCCAGCAGGCTCGCCGGAGTGCGCGGACTGGCCCACGAACGTCCCTCCCAACGTGTGGCGACGTCGGGCACGGCTCGCCGGCAGCACGCCGGGTCCGGGCAGGAGGACGCGGCCCGCTCCGTCGTGTCACGACCGCGGAACCACTTCACGTGCGCGTACGGCACCCCCAGCGCAACGGAGTGGTCGAGCCCCTCCCCCGCGCCGCCAGAGCCGGGCTGCGTGCGCGCGGTGCACCAGAACGTCCCCGCCGCGGTGTCGGTGTACTGGTGGTACGGGCTGAGCTGGTCGGCGATGTCGAACACCGTGCGCACCGTCCAGTGCCGGCACACCGGCTGCCCCTCGACCGCCCCCAGGGCGTCGGTGGGAAAGCGCACGCCGTCGTTCTCGTAGGCCTTCAGGATTCGCCCGGCCCGGTCCACCTTCATGAAGTGCACCGGCAGGTCCAGGTGCACGGTGGCCAGGTTGGTGAAGCGGTGCGCGGCGGTCTCGTACGGCACGGCGAACGCGTCGCGCAGGTCTTCCACCGACAGCTCCCGGTCTGCCTTGGCGCGGCGCAGGAAGGCCACGGCGGAGTCCTGCGGAAGCAGCAGGGCCGCCGAGAGGTAGTTCGACTCCACCCGCTGGCGCAGCAGCTGGGCGTACGAGCGCGGCTCGCCGTGTTCCAGCACGATGCTTCCCAGCGCCTGCAGCAGCACCGCGCGAGCATCACCAGAGCTCCCGGCGGCCCCCGAGCGGGCCGCGGGCAGGTAGATCCGGCCGTGCTCGAGGTCGGTGACGCTGCGCGTGGTGGGCGGCAGGTCGCCCACGTAGTGCAGTGAGAACCCCAGGAGGGTGGCCAGCCCTGCCGCACGGCCCTGCGAGAGCGGCCCACCGGTGTGCCCGACGGCGCGCAGCAGCTCGGCGGCGCGCTCCTCCAGCGCCGGCTCGTGGTTGTCGCGCTCCCGCATCTGCGCGCGCAGCTCGGCGTTGGCGCGGCGGGCCTCCTCCGGGGTGGCCGAGCGCTCGGCGTGCAGGCGCAGCACCTCCTCCTGCAGCCCGACCACGAGCTCCAGGACGTCGGTGGGCAGCCCCCGGCCCAACCGCACCTCGGGCAGTCCCAGACCGGCGAAGACGGCACCGCGCTGGTAGCGCTCCAGGGTGATCTCCAGCGCGTCGCGCCGGGTGGGCGGGGCCTCGACCAGCAGGTCGGCCAGGGTGCACCCGAGCGCCGCAGCGACGGCCTGCAGCACGGACAGCTTCGGCTCCCGCTTGCCGTTCTCCAGCACCGACACCTGGCTGGGCGCGCGCCCGACGGCGGCGGCCAGCTCCTCCAGCGTCATGCCCCGCGCGGTGCGCAGGTGTCGCACGCGGCGCCCCACGGTCAGGGCGTCCAGGCCCGCCTCGGGTGCGGTGGGTCGGGCGGTGGCGTCGGCGCTCACCGCGGCAGCCTGACAGACCGGTCCCGGTTCGCGGAAGCAGAAGAACGCTCGGACTTCTGCTCGACAGGGCCTGGTGACGGCGGGAAGCGGGCCCCAGAGTCATCTCACGACGACGAACCGTCGTCCTGCTGGCGGGTGACCCACTCCCACCGACCTCCCGCCCGGCGCTGCGCAGACCCGTGCAGCGCTGGGCGAGAACCCCCTTCACCGCCACCGCCGAGGAGACCGCCATGACCACGCTCGCCCCTCCGACGACCGAGCGCCCCACCACGGCCCCCGCCCCCGCCACCGCGGGACCGCTGCCGGGCGACCAGACCGAGACCGCCCAGCAGATCACCGCCCGCTGGGCCAGCGACCCGCGCTGGGCCGGCATCACCCGCACCCACACCGCCGAGGACGTCGTGGCGCTGCGCAGCTCGGTCGCCGTCGAGCACACCCTCGCCCGACGCGGCGCCGAGCGCCTGTGGCGCCAGCTGCACACCCGCGAGTGGGTGCCCGCCCTCGGTGCGCTCACCGGCAACCAGGCCGTCCAGCAAGTCCGCGCGGGCCTGGAGGCCATCTACCTGTCCGGCTGGCAGGTCGCCGCCGACGCCAACACCTCCGGGCACACCTACCCAGACCAGTCGCTCTACCCGGTCGACTCCGTCCCCACCGTGGTCCGGCGCATCAACAACGCCCTGCTGCGCGCCGACCAGATCGACAGGCTCGAGAACGGCGGGACGGCCACCCGCGACTGGCTCGCCCCGGTCGTCGCCGACGCCGAGGCCGGCTTCGGCGGACCGCTGAACGCCTACGAGCTCATGACGGCCATGATCGAGGCCGGCGCCGCCGGCGTGCACTGGGAGGACCAGCTCTCCTCGGCCAAGAAGTGCGGCCACCTCGGCGGCAAGGTGCTCGTCCCCACGTCCCAGCACCTGCGCACCCTGGCCGCGGCGCGCCTGGCCGCCGACGTCGCCGGGACCGACACGGTCATCATCGCCCGCACCGACTCCCTCGCCGCCGACCTCATCACCAGCGACGTCGACGAGCGCGACAGGCCCTTCCTCACCGGCGAGCGCACCGCGGAGGGCTTCTTCCGCACCCGCCCCGGAGAGGAGACCACGATCGTGCGCGGGCTCGCGTACGCCGAGGTCGCCGACCTGCTGTGGGTGGAGACGTCCGTGCCGGACCTCGACCTGGCCCGCCGCTTCTCCGAGGCGGTCCACGCGCGCTTCCCGGGCAAGCTGCTGGCCTACAACTGCTCGCCGTCCTTCAACTGGAGGCGCCACCTCGACGACGCCACCATCGCGCGCTTCCAGCGCGAGCTGGCGGCGATGGGCTACGCCTTCCAGTTCATCACCCTGGCCGGCTTCCACGCCCTCAACCACTCGATGTACCAGCTGGCCCGCGGGTACCGAGACCGCGCGATGAGCGCCTACGTGGAGCTGCAGGAGGCCGAGTTCACCGCCGAGGCCGACGGCTACACCGCCACCCGCCACCAGCGCGAGGTGGGAACCGGGTACTTCGACAGGGTCTCCACCGCCGTCGACCCCGCCAGCACCACCCTGGCGCTGCACGGCTCCACCGAGGCCGAGCAGTTCCACACCGACGCTGAGGGGCAGGTCCACGCATGAGCGCGCAGACCAGGCAGCACTCCCCCGACAGGCCCGACTACGGCGCGCGTGGTCCCGTGGCCCCGATGCGGCGCTGGTCCTCGCCTGCGACGGACAGCTCGGCCGTCTCCGTCTCCCACCCCCAGCACGGCGTCCAGGTGCTGGGCGGGCTGCCAGAGCGCGGAGAGGAGGTGCTCACCGACGAGGCCCTCGCCCTGATCGGTGAGCTGCACCGCCGCTTCGCCGGGCGCCGCCACGACCTGCTGACAGACCGCACCCAGCGCCAGGCCCGGATCGACGGCGGCCTCACCCCGGGCTTCCTGCCCGAGACCGCCCACGTCCGCGCCGACCCGGGCTGGCGCGTCGCTGGTCCCGGCCCGGGCCTGCAGGACCGGCGCGTCGAGATCACCGGACCGTGCGAGCCGAAGATGGCCGTCAACGCCCTCAACTCCGGAGCCCTGGTCTGGCTGGCTGACCTGGAGGACGCCAGCAGCCCCACGTGGAGCAACGTCATCACCTCCCAGCTCGTGCTGCGCGACGCCGTCCGCGGCCGCCTCACGCACACCGCCTCGGACGGCCGTCGCTACGACGTGCTCCCGGTCAGCCCCGACGGCCAGCCGCGAGAGGGGCACCGCACGGCAGACACGACGATCGTCGTTCGCCCACGGGGCTGGCACCTGACCGAGAAGCACCTGCGGATCGTCGACCCGCGTGACTCCACCGGTCAGGGCTGCCCTGCCTCGGCGTCACTGGTCGACTGGGCCCTGTACGCCACCGGCTGCGCCCGCGAGCTCGTGGATGCGGGCAAGGGACCGTACGCCTACCTGCCCAAGGTCCAGAGCCACCAGGAGGCGCGGCTGTGGAACGAGGTCTTCACCCTCACCGAGGAGCGCCTCGGCCTGAGCCACGGAACCATCAGAGCCACCGTCCTCGTGGAGACCATCCACGCCGCCTTCGAGATGGAGGAGGTCCTCTACGAGCTGCGCGACCACTGCGCCGGCCTCAACGCCGGCCGTTGGGACTACATCTTCTCGATCATCAAGACCTTCCGTGAGCGCGGCCCGGCCTGGACGCTGCCCGACCGGGCCGACGTCACGATGACCGTGCCTCCGATGGCCGCCTACGCCCAGCTGCTGGTGGAGACCTGTCACCGGCGCGGGGCGCAAGCGATCGGTGGGATGAGCGCCTTCATCCCCCAGCGCTCCGACCCCGCTGCCACCGCCAAGGCGCTGGAGAAGGTCCGCGCAGACAAGGAGCGCGAGGCGCGCATGGGCTTCGACGGCAGCTGGGTGGCCCACCCCGGCCTCGTCGAGGTCGCCCGGTCGGCCTTCGACGGGCGCGATGAGCGGTGGGCCCGCGGTGAGCTCGACCAGCTGCCAGAGCCCCTCCCGGCGGACCCGACGACGGCGGCTCGACTGCTCGACGTGGCCTCTGTGCCGGGACGAGTCACCTCCGACGGCCTGCGCACCAACGTCTCGGCGGCAGTGCGGTACGTCGCGGCGTGGCTCGGGGGAACCGGCGCCGTCGCCATCGACGGGCTCATGGAGGACGCCGCCACGGCGGAGATCTCCCGGGCCCAGGTGTGGCAGTGGGTCCGCTGGGGCGCTGTCACCGCCGATGACGGGCAGGTCGTCACCGCGCAGCGGGTCGAGCAGGTGCTGGACGACGTCGTGGAGTACCTGCCGCGACGCGAAGGAGACCACATCGACGAGGCAGCTGACATCTTCCGGGAGGTGGCCCTGGCCGAGGACTCCTTCCCCGCGTTCCTGACCACGGTGGCCTACGTCGGGCACCTGGTCGAGGTGCCGTGACGGGTGGGGTGGTGGTGCGGTCCCCCGCCGCCCACCACCCCGCTGCTGGCGGGCGCGCCAGCAGCGGTCCGGTACCAGCGGGCTGCGCTTCGTGAGCCCGCGCGAGAAGGTGGGCTGAGCACGCTGCTGGTCGACCATCACCGCCGACGAGCGTCTCGCCCACCACCGCTCACCGGGCACCTGATCGACGTCTGAGCAGAGACGCGAACGAGAGCTGACACGGTCCAGCGGTCGGCGGCTGTCCCGGCGGCGCTCCCGCCGGGACAGCCGCCGGCGTCACCGCCGTCCCGCCCCGGTCCGCTCGCCGGCGACCGCCTGCGCCCTCGCCGTCGCGCGCTGCTGGGCGCGGTAGACCGTCGCGCGCGAGACACCGAACAGCTCACCGATCTCCGCGGTGCTGTGCCGGCCCTCGGCCAGCAGCTCCACCAGGTGCGCCTCCTGCGTGCGGCTCAGCTTCGGTGGCTTGCCGCGCAGGTGCCCCTTCGCCTTGGCGATCTTCATGCCCTCGCGCGTGCGCATGCGGATCAGGTCCGCCTCGAACTCCGCCACCATCGCCAGCACGTTGAAGAGCAGCCGGCCGACGGGGTCGGTGGGGTCGTGCACGGACCCGCCGAGGCTGAGGCGCACCTGGCGGAGGGTGAGCTCCTCCAGGATGGCGCGGGCGTCGGGCAGGGAGCGGGCGAGCCGGTCCAGCTTGGTGACCACCAGGGTGTCGCCCTCGCGGCAGGCGGCCATCGCCTCCCGCAGACCGGGTCTGTCGCGGTTGGTGCCGGTCAGGCCGTGGTCGACGTAGATCCGCGCGGCGGCGACGCCCATCTCGGCGAGGGCGGTGCGCTGTGCGGTGAGGTCCTGGCCGTCGGTGGAGCAGCGGGCGTAGCCGATGAGCAGACCGGGCATCGTTGACTCCTGGGCTGGCCGGTCAGGGCGCCTCGCTGCGCCGGGGCCGGCGGCGGTGTGAGCCGTTGCCCGAGAACGGTCGACCTCGCGCGGCACCGCGGCAGTGCCCGTGGCCGGATCTCACCCGTTCAGGGGTCACGTGACGCGGAGGGTGACGGGCGCTGAGCCGCTGACCTGCGGTGCCCGGATGACCCGCCCGCGGGCGCGCCCGCCCGGGGGACCTCCTGCGGACGCCGCCCGTGGCGAGGCTCAGGCGCCCGTGACCACCACGAGGTTGCCGTCCGGGTCGGACAGCCGCAGCAGGCGCGCACCGCCCCCGGCCTCGACGGCAGCTCGAGCGGCTCCGACCCGGGTGAGGCGGTCGGCGAGGGCGTCCAGGTCGTCGGTGCCCAGGACGACGCACGAGCGGCCCGCGCGCGCCGGCTCGCGCCACACCTGCACCCCGGCGGTGTCCGTGAGGTGCCACTCCAGCAGCCCGTCCATGGGACGGGCGTCGGGTGAGGCGTCGAACAGCGCTGCGTACCAGCGCTCTGCCGCCTCGGCGTCGCTGACGGCTGCCTGGGCGAGGACGCGGGTGAAGGCCATGCCCCTCTGACCGCCGAGCGTCCCACGGCTCATCGCCGGAACCGCTTGACCCTCACGCGGCGTCAGGCGCCACGGTGGTCACCGTGACCGCACCGCACCAGGACCGCGACGACGACCCGCAGCTGACGGTCGGGCGCGTGGCCGAGCTGACGGGCGTCAGCGTCCGCACGCTGCACCACTACGACGCCGTCGGGCTGGTCCGTCCCTCGGGGCGCAGCGCCGCCGGGTACCGCCTCTACGCACCCGACGACGTCGAGCGCCTTCAGGCGGCGGTGGTGTACCGGCGCCTGGGCTTCTCGCTGGAGGAGGTCGGCGCCCTGCTGGCGGCCGACGGCGAGGGGCAGGTCGACCACCTGCGGCGCCAGCGCGACGCGGTCACGGCCAGGCTGCAGGAGGACGCAGACCTCCTCGCGGCGATCGAGAGAGCACTGGAGGCGAGGATGACCGGGAACCAGCTGACCCCTGCCGAGCAGCGCGAGCTGTTCGGGGAGCACTTCAGCGAGGACTACGCCGCCGAAGCGCAGCAGCGGTGGGGCGACACGGACGCGTGGGCCCAGTCCCAGCAGCGCACCGCTCGGTACACCAGGGCCGACTGGCAGCAGGTGAAGGCCGAGGGGGACGCCCTCAACGCCGCCTTCGCCGAGCTGCTGGCCGCGGGGGAGCCGGCTGACGGCACCGCAGCCATGGACGTGGCGGAGCGCCACCGCCTCCACGTGTGCGAGCGCTTCTACGCCATGTCCCACGCGATGCACCGCTCCGTGAGCCAGCTCTACGTGGACGACCCGCGCTTCAGCGCCGCCTACGAGGGGGTGGCCCCGGGGCTGGCGCAGTACGTGCGTGACGCCGCCCACGCCAACGCGGCGCGCCACGACGCCGTCGAGGGCTGACCGGCCGGCGCAGGGGCGGGTTCCTGCCACCGCGCCGTCGAGGTCCTGCCAGCTCCCGCGCGAGCGGGTGCCGGCACGGCCCGGCGGCGCGGAGCGGAGTGCCCCGTCGCCCAGGATGGCGCTGTGATGCGCTCGTGAACCGCCGCTCCGCCCTGCTCTTCGCCGGCCTCGGCATCGCCTGGGGCATCCCGTACCTCTTCATCGCCATCGCCGTCACCGAGCTCCAGCCGTCGGTGCTGGTGCTGGCGCGCACCGCGCTGGGCGCGCTCCTGCTGCTGCCCCTGGCGCTGCTGCGCCGGGAGGTGCTGCCCGCGCTGCGCCGCTGGCGGCCCCTGCTGGCCTACACCGCCTTCGAGGTGCTCGTCCCCTGGCTCATGCTGGCCCGCGCGGAGCGCTCGCTGCCCAGCTCGACCACCGCGCTGCTCATCGCGGCCGTGCCGCTGGTGGGCGTGGCGGTGGGGGCGGTCGCCCGCCGCGCCGGGCTGGACGACTCCCCGCACCACCCGATGGGCACCCGCGGCGTGCTCGGCCTGCTGGTGGGCACGCTGGGGGTGGCGGCGCTGGTGGGCGTCTCGCTGACCGGGGCCGACCCCGTGGCCGTGCTGGAGATGGCGGTGGTGGTGGTCTGCTACGCCATCGGTGCGTGGGTGCTCGGGGCGCGCCTGCGCGACGTCCCCAGCGCCGGGGTGATGGCGTGCTCGCTGGCGCTCTCGGCGCTGGTCTACCTGCCGGTGGTGCTGCTGGGCCCGGGCGTGCCGGCGCAGCTGCCCTCCTCCGCGGTGGTCCTCTCCGTCGTCGTCCTCGGGGTGGTCTGCACCGCCGGGGCGTTCCTGCTCTTCGGGGCGCTGGTGGCGGCGGTGGGGCCGGTGCGCACCACCACGGTGGTCTACGTCAACCCGCTCGTCGCGGTGGCCGCCGGCGCCGCGGTGCTGGGGGAGCGCCTGACGGGGTGGACGGCGCTGGGAGCGGTGCTCGTGCTGGCCGGGTCGGTGCTGGCGACGGCGCCCCCGCGCCGGCGGACGGTGCCCGACCCGGCGGTCGCCGCACCCTGACCCGTCGTCCCGCGGGCCGGACGGCGGGCCTCAGGCCAGCAGCGCGCGCAGCTGGCGCGCGAACCGCTCGGGGTCGCCGCCCATCCACGGCACCCAGTCGACGTGGCCGCCGGTGACCATGGCCGCCTCGCGGTCGAGCAGGGCGGCCACGCCCTCGGCGCCGCGGCGGGCGAGCTGACGTCCGGACTCGCGCCCGGCGGCCAGCACCACCCGCGCTCCGGTCGCCTCCGCGGCGCGCAGGACGTCGACGTCGACGGCGTACCCGCACACGGTCCGCAGCCCGTGGCGCAGCATCCGGGTCATCGCCGCCACGTGCTGGTCGGTGGGGTCGGCCGGCGGCTGGGGGTCCGCAGAGGCGGTCGGCGGGTGGTCACCGCCGTCGGGTGCCTCGAACCCGGCCAGCGCCATGAACGCGCCCATGGCCGGCCACACGCCCTGCTCCTGGAGCACGGCCACCACGCGCTCGGCGTCGGCGCGGCGCTCGGCGCCGTCGGGCAGCACCTCGAACAGCGGCGGCTCGTGGGCCACGAGGACCCGGAGCCGGTCGGGGTGGCGCGCCGCGAAGGCCAGCCCGGTCACGGCGCCGCCGCTGGAGCCGAAGACGTCGGCGCGCGCGCCCGGGCCGGCCACGTGGTCGAGCAGGGCGGCGACGTCGTCGGCGAGGCGGTCGGGGTCGGCGTCGTCGTCGGGGTCGTCCAGGGGGCTGGCGCCGAAGCCGCGCGGGTCGTGCAGGAGCACGCGGTGGTCTGTCGCGAGGTGGGCGCCGAGGTCGCGGAAGTCGTCAGCGCCGGCGGGGTGGCCGACGAGGACGACGACGGGGGCGTCCGGCGGCCCGGCCACCTCGTGGTGCAGGCGGGCGCCGGGGACCTGCAGGACGCCCGTGGTCCAGGTGGTGCTGGCCGTGGAGCTCATGGCGTGCTGACCCTCCCCGCGCTGCGGACTCATCGCCGGGCGCCCGGCGCGCGCAGCTCCGACGGCACCGACTGCAGGAGCGCCAGGTCGGCGGAGATGGCCGCGGCGGTCTGGAGCAGCAGGGGTAGGTGGTGCTCGACGAGGGTCTCCATCGAGGTCTCCAGGGCGTGCGCGTTGACGTTCACGGCCGCCACCACCCGGTCCCCGGCGCCGCGCACGGGCGCGGCGACGGAGCGCACCGACGGCGCCAGCTGCTGGTCGGTGGCCGCCCAGCCCTGCTGGCGGACCCGGGCGAGCTCCTCCTCCAGGGCCGCCGGGTCCACCGGGGCGGCGGTGGTGACCCCGGAGCGCGACGGGGTGGCGAGCACCCGGCGCAGCTCGTCGACCGGCAGGTCGGCCAGCAGCACCTTGCCCAGGGAGGTGACGGCGGCCGGGAAGCGCGTGCCGACGTCGGCGCGCAGGGTGACGAGCTTGGGGACGGCGACGCGGGCGACGTAGACGACGTCGGAGCCGTCCAGCTGCGCCACCGAGCACGACTCGCCGGTGGCGTCGCCCAGCTGGCGCAGGTGGTGGTGCGCGGCGTCCCAGAGCCCGCTGGCCGTGACGTAGGCCATGCCGAGATCGAGCACGCGCGGGGTGAGGGAGAAGGAGCCGGCCTCGGCGCGCACGTAGCCCAGGTCGGCCAGCGTCAGCAGGATGCGGTGCGCGGTGGGGCGGGCCAGGCCGGCGCGCTCGGCGACCTCGCTGAGCGGCATCGCCGGCGCGGCGGCGCCGAGCGCCCTGATGACGTCCAGGCCGCGGGCGACGGCCTCGACGAAGTCGGGGCTGGTCCGCTGCCTGCCGGTCTCGCGCACGTCCTCGTGCCTCCTGGTGCTCGTCCGTCTCGGGCGCCGCGGCCCCGCTGGTCGGTCGCGCGCGCAGCAGCATGGCACCTGCCCGGGAGGCGCGGACGGCGGTGCCCGCGGGTCCCGGCCCCCCAGGCGTTGACCAGCGGGCCCGACGGGTGCAGCATGACCGGTGTCCGCACAGCGGACAACCGTCCGCCGCTTCCGGATGTGCAGGAGGGTCGATGACGACCGCAGCCCCCGCCGCTGCCGCCCAGCCCGCCGACCGCGCCGACGAGCGCTCCGAGGGCCCCGCGGCCGGCGCGCTCGACGGCCTGCTCGTGGCCGACTTCTCCCGCGTGCTGGCCGGCCCGTACGCCACCCAGCTCATGGGGGACCTGGGCGCCACGGTGGTCAAGGTGGAGAGCCCGGCCGGTGACGAGACCCGCGGCTGGTCCCCGCCCGAGCGCGACGGCGTCTCGACGTACTACCTGGGCATCAACCGCAACAAGAGCGACGTCGTGCTCGACTTCAAGGACCCCGCCGACCGCGCCCTGGCGCAGGAGCTGGCCCGGCGGGCCGACGTCGTCATCGAGAACTTCAAGCCCGGCGGGCTGGCCAAGTTCGGCCTGGACTACCCCTCCGTGGCCGCGACCAACCCCGCCGTCGTCTACGCCTCCATCAGCGGCTTCGGCAGCGCCGGCGGCGCCTCGCTGCCCGGCTACGACCTCATCGTGCAGGCCGCCTCCGGGCTCATGAGCCTGACCGGCGACCCCGACGGGCAGGCGTACCGCTCGGGGGTCTCCGTCTTCGACATCATGACCGGGATGCAGGCCACCATCGGCGTGCTCGCCGCGCTGCGGCACCGCGAGCGCACCGGGCAGGGCCAGCACGTGGAGGTGAACCTGCTCTCCACGGCGCTGTCGGCGATGGCCAACCACTCCTCGACGTACATCGCCGCTGGGCAGGTGCCGTTCCGGATGGGCAACGCCCACCCGTCGCTGTTCCCCTACGAGCCGCTGGCCACCGCCGACGGGCAGCTGGTGGTGGTGGCCGCCAACAACGCGCAGTTCGCCAAGCTGGCCGGCGCGCTGGGCCTGCCCGAGCTGGTGGACGACCCGCGGTTCGCGGCCACCGAGGACCGCAACCGCCACCGCGAGCAGCTGCGCCCGCTGCTGCTGGAGGCCCTCGCGCAGCGCACGAGCCAGGAGTGGTTCGAGGTGCTCACCGCAGCCGGGGTGGCGTGCGGGCCCATCAACACCATCGACGGCGGGGTGGCCCTGGCCGAGCAGCTGGGCCTGGAGCCGGTGGTGCACGTCGGGGAGGGGCAGGCCGCGGTGCCGGTGGTCCGCAACCCGATCCGCCTCTCCGCGACCCCGGCGACCTACCGCACGCCCCCGCCGCCGCTGGGCGCCGACGACGACGCGGTGCGCAAGTGGCTGGCGGGCCCGCCCCACGAGCAGCTGCCCGCGGCGCCGGGGGAGGGGCGGTGAGCCAGCCGGCGCAGCGCCCGGTCTACGAGACGGCCCTGGGCGCCTCGAGCCGGGAGACCATCACCCTGCTCGGGCACGACCTCGCCCGCGACGTCATGGGCACCGTCGGCTTCGGGGAGCTCGCCTACTGGCTGGCCACCCAGCGCCGCCCGAGCCCCGGGCAGACCCGCCTGTTCGAGGCGGTGCTGGCCGCCCTGGCCGACCACGGCTTCACGCCCACCGCCATCGTCACCCGCCTGACCTACCTCTCGGCGCCCGACTCGGTGCAGGGCGCGCTGGCCGCGGGCCTGCTCGGCGGCGGCTCGCGCTTCCTGGGGGTGACCGAGGACTGCGGCCGCTTCCTGCACGCCGCGCTGGTCGGCGCCGCGGGCGACGGCCCGCTGCCGGCCGCCGGCGACGACGCGGGCTGGGACGCCCTCGCCCGCGCGGCCGTGGGCGCCGAGCACGCCGCTGGCCGCCGCATCCCCGGCCTCGGGCACCACGTGCACAAGGACGGCGACCCCCGCACCCCGCGCCTGCAGCAGATCGCCGCCGAGGAGGACCTGGTCGGCCCGCACCTGGCGCTGTTCACCGCCATCGGCAGGGTGGCGCCGGAGGTGCTCGGCAAGCGGCTCCCGCTCAACGGTGCCGGCACCTGCGGGGCGGTGCTGGCCGACCTCGGGCTGCCGATGGAGCTGCTGCGCGGGTTCGCGCTGCTGGCCCGCACCGCCGGGCTCATCGGCCAGCTCGCCGAGGAGCTGCGGCACCCGGTGGCCAACGACGTGTTCCTGGCCGTCGACCTCAACAACCGCTCGGTGGCGCCCGACCCGCTGCCCGAGCAGCACCCCTAGTCCCGCTCCAGCGCCTCGCACCACCCGCCCACGACGACGTCGGTAGAGGAAGGAGACGACATGGCCCGCCTGTCGGCCGTGCTCGCCACGACGCACCACCCGTTCTTCCACAAGCTCACCGAGCTGACGCCGCCCGAGGAGCAGCCGCCCTTCGCCGCGGAGTGGAAGCGCAAGGTCCTGGCCTACCGCGAGACGCTGACCGCCGCGCGGCCCGACGTCCTGGTGATGGTCGGCTCGGACCACTTCCACCAGTTCTTCGCCGACAACTACCCGACCTTCCTCATCGGCAAGCAGGCCCGCTACGACGCGACCTTCTACAACGAGGTCCGCGAGTTCTCCCTGCCCACCTACGAGCTGACCGGCCACGAGGACCTCTCGGGGTTCATGTTCTCCGGGCTGCTGGACCGCGGCTTCGACTTCTCCATCAGCCACGAGCTGAAGATCGACCACTCGATCATCTGCCCGATCATCACCACCCGCCCGCAGGCGGACCTGCCGGTGGTGCCGGTCTACACCAACATCTTCGCCCCGCCGCTGCCGAGCGCGAAGCGCTTCTACGACCTGGGCCGCGCCATCCGGTCGATCATCGAGGAGTGGCCGGCGGACGTGAACGTCGCCGCCGTCGGCTCGGGGCACCTGTCCCTGGAGCTGGGCGGGCCGCGGATGTTCGGCGAGCACGGCCCGGACCCCGAGTGGGACCTGCAGGCCATCCGGTGGCTGGCCGAGGGCGACGTCGACTCGATCCTCAAGGACGTCACGTGGGAGTCGATGACGGCCGCGGGCAACGCGACCCCCGGCTTCCTCGACCTCGTGCTCATGCTCGGGATCGCCGGGCCCGAGAAGGCCGCCTACGTGGACGACCTGGACCTCTTCCACACCCGCGAGATGTACATGACGTGGTACCCCGAGGGGGACCCCCGGTGAGCAAGTACGCGGTCAACAAGTTCCTCTACCAGGTCGACGGCGACCCGTCCCTGCTGGCGGAGTACAAGGCCGACCCCGCGGCGCTCGTGGCCCGCTGGGAGAGCGAGATCGGCCCCTGGCTCGGCACCGGCGCGCGCACGGTGGAGAAGACCTCCTGGATCTCCCTGACCGACGCCGAGCGGCGGGCGCTGGTCGAGCACGACTACGTCGCCCTGTTCGAGATGGGCGCGCACTTCTTCCTCGTCCTGACGATCTTCATCGCCCTCTACGACGAGGAGTACGCCGCGCGCTCCGGGCCGCTGAGCTTCCAGCGCGAGTACGCCGCCAAGCTCTCGGCCTGGACCGGCAGGGAGTACCCCAGCGTCGCCCTGTGACCCCGCCTGACCAGCACCCGCCCGCCACCCGACCGCCACCCGACCGCCACGCACCAGCAGCACCCGCCAGATCCCGCCGGCGAAGGAGCCGTCCATGTCCACCAGCACCAGCAGCCCGAGCAGCACCGTCTTCCGCCACGCCCTCGTCCTGACGATGGACGACACGCGCACCGTCCTGCACGACGCCGACGTGCTCGTCACCGGCGACCGCATCGCCGAGGTCGGCGGCCCCGGCCAGCGCCTCGCCGTCCCCGAGGGCACCGAGGAGCTCGACGCCAGCGGCGGCATCCTCATGCCGGGCATGGTCGACACCCACCGCCACCTGTGGCAGACCGCCATGCGCGGCTACGGCGCCGACTGGACGCTCACGCAGTACTTCGTCTGGTACTACCTCGAGCACGGCGTCACCTTCCGCCCCGAGGACGTCGCCACCGGCAACGCCCTGTCGGCGCTGGACGCTCTGGACGCCGGGGTGACCACCACCGTCGACTGGTCGCACGGGCTGCGCACCACCGACCACGCCGAGGCCGCCATCGCCGCGCTCGCCGCGTCCCCGGGCCGCTTCGTCTTCGCGCCGGGCAACATCTTCGGGGCGCCGTGGGAGTGGGCCAACAGCGCCGACTTCCGCGCGTTCATGGCCCGCCACCGCGAGGCGCACCCGCGCATCGGCTTCCAGCTGGCCTTCGACGTCACCGGCGATCCCTCCTTCCCCGAGAAGGCCGCCTACGAGGCCGCCCGGGAGCTGGGGCTGTCGGTGACCACGCACGCGGGGGTGTGGGGCGCGACCAACGACGACGGCATCCGGCTGGCCCACGAGCACGGCCTCATGCGCCCCGGAGACGTCTACGTGCACGCCGCGACGCTGTCGGACGACTCCTACCAGCGCATCGCTGCCACCGGCGGCACGATCTCGCTGTCGACCGAGAGCGAGCAGAGCTGCGGGCAGGGCCACCCGCCGGCCATGAAGGCGCGCGAGCACGGCATCGGGGCGTCGCTGTCGGTGGACACCAGCGTGTGGTTCTCCTCGGACCTGTTCGCCGCGATGCGCTCCACCCTCGGCGCCGACAGGTCCTACGAGCACTGCCGCGCCCACGAGACCGGGGGGACCGTCACGCACTCGCACCTGCGCGCCGAGCACGTGGTCGAGTGGGCCACCCGCGGCGGCGCCAGCGCCCTGGGGCTGGACGGCGTGGTCGGGCAGGTGAAGGCCGGCCTCAAGGCCGACCTGGTGCTGCTGAAGAACGACCACTCGCCGTCGATGTTCCCCGTCGTCAACCCCTACGGGCACGTGGTCTTCCAGGCGGGCCGCGGCGACGTGCACACGGTGCTCGTCGACGGCGCGGTGGTGAAGCGCGACGGCCGCCTGGTCGGCGCCGACCTGCCGGGCCTGCGCGCCGCGGCGCAGGACACGGTGGACCACCTGCGCTCCTCCCTCGGCGAGGAGGCCTGGCGGGCGGGGATGAACCCCGAGGTCCCGGTGACGGAGATCCTCGACAACCCGTACCAGTACACGGACTACCGGAGCGCGGCCACGCACGCCGCCGCCGGCGCCTGACCCGTCCGCAGCCGGGCGCTCGGTTGCGCTTCCGGAGGGCCCGGGAACCGCAGCCGGGCGCTCGGTTGTGCTTCCGGAGGGCCCGGGAACCGCAGCCGGGCGCTCGGTTGCGAGGTCGGGGCGGTGCTCAGGCGGCCAGGGCCTGCACCGCCGCGCGCGCCGGCACCGGGTCGGCCGCGGGAGCCACCGCCGGGGCCAGGACGGCGACCGTCTCGGCCAGCGCCAGGTCGGCAGCCACAGCGCGCAGCAGCACCGCCTGCGGCAGCGACAGCGAGCGGCACACCGCGCGCAGCACCTCTGACGAGGCCTCGGCCTGGCCGCGCTCCACCTGCGAGAGGTGGCCCGTGGAGACGCCCGCCGCCGCGGCGACCTCCCGCAGGGAGCGCCCCTGGGCGGTCCGGGCCCGCCGCAGCCGCGCCCCGACCGCCGCGCGCAGCAGCGGCACCCCGGCCGACGGTGCCGCGGCGGGCGAAACCCCGGCGGGCGACACCCGGGCGGGCGGGGCTCCCGCGGGCGGTGCTCCGGGGACGGCGTGCAGCCGGCGCTCGGCCCGCGGCGCCGCCGCGTGGCTCACCGGGCGCTCCGGGCGTGGCACCCCAGGAAGCGCGTCCCACCGAGCACGAGCAGCCGCATCGCCCCAGCAGGCCCGCTGCGCGCCGCTGGCGTCAAGCGGCGTTCACCGCGGGTGAACCGGCCTCACCCCGGTGGCGCCGTCCGCAGCCGTGCGGCCACGGGCCCGGCGCCGGCGGCGCAGGAGCACCGGCTCGTGGCGCCGCCCGTTCAGCCACGCCCCGACCCAGGTGCCGCGCACCAGCAGGTCGTAGCTGACCAGCAGCAGCGGCACGCAGAGCGCCCACGCGGCGAGCAGCTGCAGCGACGGCCACCAGCCGGTGCGCGCCAGCAGCAGCTGGGCCACCGCGGTGAGCGGCAGGTGGGCGATGTAGACCCAGTAGGAGGAGTCCGCCAGGTAGCGCACGCGCGGCGAGCCCCCCGACAGCGCCCGCAGGAACAGCCCCACCAGCCCGTAGCACCACGCCCAGCCGGCCAGCGCGCCCACGGGCGCCGTCACGCCGATCGGGCCGGTGTCCTTCAGCAGCACGAACAGCGGGGTCAGCAGCAGGGCCGCGCCCAGGTGCGCCGGCCAGGAGGCCACGAGCCGGGAGAGCGCGTCGGGACGGGCGTGCAGCAGCCAGCCGACCACGAAGGCGCCGGCGTAGCAGGTCAGCGTGGAGGCCATGACGTCGAGGTGGGAGGGCTGCACCACCCCGTACCTGGCGGTGCCCTGCAGCAGCAGCGCCACGAGGTAGGGCAGCGCCGCCAGCGCCACCCCGCCGGGCAGCACCAGCGCGGCCCCCGCGCGGTCGGCCCAGCGGGCGGCGCGCTCGCGGCCGGCGCAGGCGACCACCACCGCCCGCACCACCAGCACGAGCACGAAGACCTGGACGAGCACCCACAGGAACCACAGGTGCGCGGGGTCGCGGAACAGCCAGAACGGGATGCCGGTGGGCAGCGGTGGCAGCGGGTCGGGGTCGCCGCGCAGGCGGCGGGCCAGCTCCTCGATGCCGATGATCGACATCAGGACGAGGGGGCTGAAGACGAACAGCGGCACGAGGATCCGCGTCGTGCGGTCGCGGGCGTAGGCGGCCGCGCCCCGCCGCGTCAGCACGAGCCGCCCGAAGTAGCCCGCCAGCATCATGAACAGCACCATGCGGAACAGGTGGATCACGCTGGTGGCGACGTCGGCGGCGGGGGCGAAGACCGGGTCGGGGGTGAACCAGGTGGTGCCCGGCAGGAACGGCGCCAGGGTGTGCAGCACGATGCCGAGCCCGAGCGCCACGGCGCGCAGGGCGTCCAGGCCTGGCAGCCGGGACGCCGGTGCGGACGGGGGCGCGGGCGTGGGGGGCGGCGGCGTCGGGGTGGGCGGGGCCGTGGGCCCCGGGCTGGGACGAGCCGCCCCGGAGCGGGTCGTCACAGCCCGGACGGTACGTGACGGACCCGCCCGTGATCGAGTCGAGACCACCCGTGCCGCTCGGGGGCCGGCGTCCGCGACCGGCGTCCGCAAGCGGAGTGCCGCGGCGCCCGTGCGCGTCCTAGCGTCGCGGTGTGGTGGTGCAGACGACCGAGCCGGCGGACGCGCGCGAGCGCGTGCTCGCGGCCTGCCGCGCGATGGACGGGGCCGGCGGCCCCGTGCCGCTGGAGGAGCTGGCGGCGGTGACGGGGTGGAGCACCCGCCAGCTGGGCCGGCGCTTCACCGAGGTGCTCGGCACCACGCCGCGCGCCTACGGGGAGGCGCTGCGCGCGCAGCGGCTGCGGCCGGCGCTGCGGGAGGGCCGCGAGGGTGGCGCCACCGTGCTCGACGCCGCCTTCAGCGCCGGGTACGGCTCGGTGCGCGCCTTCTACGAGCAGGGCGCGGCGCGCCTGGGCATGACGCCCTCGCAGTACGCCGGCGGCGGCAGCGGGGAGCGGCTGCTGTGGTCGGCGGGCTGGGCCGACGTCGGCGGCGAGCAGCGACGGCGGGTGCTCGTGGTCGCCTCGCTGGCCGGCGTGGTGGCCGTGCGTCTCGGCGACGACGACGGCGCCCTGCTCGCCGAGGTCGCCGCGGAGCTGCCGCTCGCCGACCTCGCCCACGAGCCGGAGGTGCTCACCGACGTCGTGGCCGCCGTCGCGGCCCTGGCGCGCGGCGCTCGGGAGCCGGACGGGTCGCAGGCGACCCCGCCCCCGCCGCTGCCGCTGGACGTGCGCGGCACCGCCTTCCAGGCGGCGGTGTGGGCGGCGCTGCGGCGCATCCCGGCCGGCCGGACGCTCTCCTACGCCGAGGTCGCCGCAGAGCTGGGCAGGCCCACCGCCGTGCGCGCCGTCGCCCGCGCCTGCGCCACCAACCCCGCCGCGCTGGTCACGCCCTGCCACCGCGTGGTGCGCTCCGACGGCGGCCTGGGCGGCTTCCGGTGGGGGCTGGAGGTCAAGCGCGCCCTGCTCGCCGCAGAGCAGCAGCGGTGAGCACGGCCCGCGGTCCGGGCGTGGCATCCTCCACCGGGTGGCAGGACTGATCGGGGCCGAGCGCTTCGGCGAGGACGGCGAGCACGTCGAGCGCCACCGCGACGGCTCGGTGCGCGCCCGGGGGCCGGTGCTCGACGGCAAGCCCGAGGGCTACTGGGAGTGGTACCGGCTGGACGGCACCAAGCTGCGCTCGGGTCACTTCACCGACGGCGAGCCGGTGGGGGAGTGGGCCACCTACGACCGGCAGGGCCGGCTGCACAAGACCACGCAGCGCTGACCCCCGTGGGCTTCGCGCGCCGCGTCAGGGCCTGACGTCGGCAGGTCCGTCCCCGACGGGCAGCCCGGCGGCCTTCCACGCCTGGACCCCGCCGATGACGTCGGTGGCCCGGTGCAGCCCCACAGCCTGCAGCGAGGCCGCCGCCAGGACCTCCGCCGCTCCCACGTCAGGCAGTCTCCGCGACCGCCGCCGCCAGCGCGCGCGAGGCCTGGGCGACCATGCCCGGGTTGGTGTCCCAGTAGTACGGCAGCGCCTGCACCGCCTGGTGGACGACGGTGCCGCGCCCGCGCGCCCACGCCGCGTCGTCGGCGCCGAGGCGCTCGCGGTAGGCGTGCTGGGCGCCGCGCCGCCGCGGGCCGCCGAAGAGGTGCCAGGCGGGCAGCAGGTCGACGGCGGGGTCGGCCAGCGCGAGGGCGCCCCAGTCGATGACCGCGGTGAGCCGGCCCGGCCGCGCAGGACCCGCCGGAGCGTCGACCAGGAGGTTGCCGGGCAGGAGGTCGCCGTGCGCCCACACCGGCCGCCCGGCGTGCGGCGGCGCCTGCAGCGCGGCGTCCCAGCAGCGCAGCACCGCCCGCGCGCCGCCCTCGACGACGACGTCGGCGCGGTCGCCCAGCTCCGCCAGGGCCGTGCGCACGTCGCCGTCCAGAGCCCCCAGCGGGCCACCGCGGCGGCCGGGGCCGCGCACGGGCGCCGGCCGGCCGCCGTCGTCGTCGTCCTCGGACGACCCGAGCGAGGGCGGCAGGGCGCGCAGCGCCAGCACGAACGCCGCCAGGTCCTCGGCGGCGTGCTCGGTGCCGTCGACGGCGGGGTCGGCCTGCCGGCCGGGCAGCCACGCCACCACCGCCCAGCCGAAGGGGTAGCCGCACGCGGGCCGGCCCAGCGCCTCGGTGCGCGGGAGCGCCAGCGGCAGGTGCGGAGCCAGGCGGGGCAGCCAGAACGCCTCGCTGGCGCCCTGCTCGCGGGCCCAGGCGATCTTCGGCAGGCGCACGGCGAGGTGGTCGCCAAGGCGGTACACATCGTGGTCGGTGCCCGAGGAGGGCACGGGCTCGACGCGCTGGTCGGCGAGGTGCGGCAGCTGGTCGGCGAGCAGGGCCCGCACGAGCGCGACGTCGGTGGGGACCTGGTCGCGGTGCAGCAGCAGTCCCACGCCCACCACGCTGCCCGCTCGCGCCGCCCCCGCTCAACACCTTTCCGGCCGTGGCCGTGGACGCTGCGCGCGCGGCGTCACTAGCGTCCGCGCATGCCCTTCGAGGTGCGCCCGGCCCGGGAGCCCGACGACGTCGCCGCGCTGCTCGGGCCGAAGAACCCGACCTCCAGCGTGTGCTGGTGCCTGTCGCACCGCCTGGACGCGAAGACCAACCGCTCGCTCGTGGGCGAGCAGCGCGGGGCGCTCGTGCGCGAGCTGCTGCAGCGCGACACCGCGCCCGGCGTGCTGGCCTACGACGTCGGTGCTGCCGACGACGGCGGCGACCTACCGGTCGGATGGGCGGCCGTGGCGCCCCGCGCCGACCTGCCGTTCGCGCGCTCGACGAAGATCCCGCACGTCGACGACCTGCCGGTCTGGTCGCTGTGGTGCGTGCGCGTCAGGCCCGGCCACCGCGGGCGCGGCATCGCCCACCACCTCGTGGAGGGGGCCGCGCGCTACGCCTTCGAGCGCGGCGCCCCCGCGGTGGAGGGGTACCCGGTGGACAACCGCGGCGAGCGGGTCGACCTGACGATGGCCTTCGTCGGGACGCGCGCGGTGTTCGAGGCGGCCGGGTTCACCGTCGCCTCCGCGACGGAGTCGAAGGCCGGTGGCTTCCCGCGGGTGCTCGTGCGGCGCTACCCCTGAGCGCCGTCGCCCGGCGGGGAGGAGCGGCGCGCGCGAGCGCGCCGCTTGCCCTCGTGCATGGCCGCGACCCGCGGCACGGGGATCGCGCGGCCCTCGGTGAGGAGCACCTCGGGCAGCTCCTGCGGCGCGGGCAGCAGCTCACGCCACGGGTCGCCGGTCTGCGGGGCGGCCTGCGCGGCCAGCCGCGCGGCGTTGTGGACGGTCACGTCGCCGGGGACGACGTCGTCCAGGGCGTCCCACGGCACCGGGAACGACACCGGCACGCCCGGCCTCACCCGCGGGCTGTAGCAGCACGCCAGGCTGCCGCCGCCGGCCCGCGTCGGGTCCAGGAAGACGCGCCCGCCGCGGTCGGCCAGCAGGAAGGCCGTGGTGGCCACCTCGGGCCCGAGGCGCTCGGCGCGAGCGGCGAGGGCGCGGGTGGCCGCAGCGGCGTCGTCCACCGCGACGCCGCGGACGGGCACCACGACGTGCAGGCCCTTGGCGCCGCTCGTCTTCACCGCCGCGGCCAGGCCCGCCTCGCCCAGCGCGCGCTCCACGAGGCGGGCGGCGGCGACCGCGGCGCTGAAGGGCGCGTCGGCCGGCGGGTCGAGGTCCAGCACGAGGTGCGTGACGCGCCCGTCACCGTCCAGCACCGTCGGGTGCAGCTCGACAGCGCGCTGGCCGGCCAGCCACACGAGCGTGCGGGCGTCCTCGGCCAGCGGGTAGCGCACCGTGCGGTGGGAGGCCTCGGCCCAGACGTCCCTGGTGGCGATCCATCCCGGCGCCGACTCCGGCAGGTTCTTCTGCACGAAGGGGCGCTGACCCGGCCGCACCCGGGTCACCGTCAGCGGGCGGCCGTGCAGCTCGGCCACCAGCGGCGCTGCCAGGGCGCGGACGTGCTCGACGAGGTCGCGCTTGGTCGCGCCGGCGCCCTCGAACAGCTCGGCGTCGAGGTGCTTGAGCTCGACGCCCTCCACCACCTCGGCCGCCTCCGGCGAGCGCTCCGCACGGGTCATGCGACGACGCTAGGGCTGGGCCCGGCCCGGCGCCGCCCCTACCGTCGCCCGCACGGACCTCGAGGTGACCGGCGGGGTGCTCACCCTGGCGCGGCCCGGCAGGCGGGGGGTGCCCTCAGCCGTGCGCCGCGCGGAGGGGGTCGAGGTCGGCGACGTCGTCACCGTGCGCCTGCACGTCGTCGGCCTGTGCGCTCGAGCCCGGACGCCGTGGCTCGGCAGGCGGTGCTCCGGCGCCTCGGCAGGCGGTGCTCCGGCGCCTCGGCGGATCGGCCCCTTGCGCGTGACCGCCCCGTCACGCTGAAGGGGCGGATCCTCCGACGTCGCCGACCACGGTCGCGCACGGTCCTGTGCCCAGCCCTCGGAGGACGCCGCCACGCGTCCTCACGCGCCCGGCGCCTGGCCCCACGTGAGGCAGAACGGGTGGCCGGCGGGGTCGGCGTAGGCGCGGAAGCCCGTAGGGGCCCCGAGGTCGTCCGCGGCGAGCAGCAGGCGCGCGCCCTTCGCGAGCACCTCCGCCTCGGCGGCGCCCGGGTCGACGACCTCCAGGTCGAGGTGCACCTGCTGGCGCACCTCCGGGTCGGGCCACGTCGGCGGCACGTGGTCGGGTGCCCGCTGCACGGCGACGACGGGCTCGCCGTCCACCTCCACCTGGTGCCAGCGACCGTCCGACCAGGACGGCACCACCACCTCGCCCTCCAGCAGGTCCGCCCAGAAGCGGCTCTCGGCGCCGACGTCCGAGGCGTCGAAGACCACCACGCGGTACCGGGGACGCATCAGCGGTGCCAGCAGAGGCAGAACGGGTGCCCGGCCGGGCTGGCGTAGACGCGGAAGCCCTCGGCGGCGTCGAGCGGGTGGGTCTCCTGCACGAGCCGCGCGCCGACGCCGAGCGCCTCGGCCTCCGCGGCGCGCACGTCCTCGACGTCGAGGTCGAGGTGCGCCTGCTGCGGCACCGCCGGGTCCGGCCAGGTCGGCGCCGCGTGGTCGGGGGAGAGCTGCACGCACACGTCGGGCAGGCCGGGCGTGCGCACGGTGTGCCACTCCTCGTCGTCCTCCACCAGCTCCCCTCCGAGCAGGTCCGCCCAGAAGCGGCTCTCGGTGGCGACGTCAGCGGCGTCGAAGGCGATGGACAGTCCCGTGGTCCGCATGCTCCCGCATGCTGCTCTCATGTCCCGGTGACGTCGAGCGCGCGGCAGCTGGTCTCCTCCGGAGCGGTGTGGGCGGAGGTCGTCGGCTACTCGCGCGCCGTGCGCGTCGGCCCCTGGGTCAGCGTGGCGGGCACCACCGCGGCCCTCCCCGGCGGCGGCGCCGTCGGCGGTGACGACCCCGCCGCCCAGGCGCGGGAGGCCCTGCGGCGCATCGCCGCCGCCCTGGACCAGGTCGGTGCGTCGATGGCCGACGTGGTCCGCACCCGGATCTTCGTCACCGACATCACGCGCTGGGAGGAGGTCGGGCGGGCGCACGGCGAGGTCTTCGGCGCGATCCGTCCCGCCACGTCCATGGTCGAGGTGAGCGCCCTCATCGACCCTGCGCTGCTCGTCGAGGTGGAGGCCGACGCCGTCGTCCTGCCCTGAGCCGAGCGTCCACGGTCGCGCGTCAGAGCAGCTCGCCGGGCAGCAGCGAGCCGATCCAGCCGTCGTCGCGCTGGCCGCGCGCCACGAGCAGCCCGCGGACCTCGCCCTCCACGCGGAAGCCGCAGTGCTCGGCCACGCGGCGCGAGGCGTGGTTGCCCACCACGGCGCGCCAGTGGACCCCGGCCAGCCCCAGCTCCTCGAAGCCCCAGCGCACCAGCGCCCGCACCGCCAGGGTCATCACGCCTCGGCCGCGCGCCCACGGGTGCAGGCCGAAGCCGAGCTCGGCCCACCCGCCCTCGCCCAGCCGGAGGTCGGCGGTTCCGGCGAAGCGGCCGTCCACCTCGACGGCCAGGGCGGCCGCGGCGCCCGAGGCCCACTCGGCGGCCACCAGCTCGAGGAACTCCTGGGCGTGGTGCGCCTCGTACGGCACCGGGACGGTCGTCCACCGCTGCATGTCCGGGTCCCGGCACTGCTCGACCATCGCGCCGGCGTCCTCGGCGCGGTGGCGGCGCAGCAGCACGCCACCGCCGGCTCGCAGCACCGGCGGCTGCGGGAGGGGCGGGCGGTCGGGTGCGGTGGCTGCCACCCGGGTCACGGTGGCAGGTGCTTCGAGCCTCGTGCCAGCCCTTTCCCACCCCCTTGACGACCGGGGTCGTCCGCGTCGCCTGCGGCGGGGCGACAGGGGCAGGTGGCGCTCTGGTCCTTGATCGTCGACGAGGTGGTCCGGCGCGCCAGGCGTGGTGATCATCACTAGGGTCGTCGGACATGGCCAGGAAGTCGGTGGACGGACCGGAGGGCGCGCCCGGGGGCGTGTCGACGTCGCGGGAGTCGGAGCGCAAGTTCACCCTGGGTGAGGACGCCGCGCTGCCGGACCTCACCGGCGCGGGGCGGGTCGCCTCCGTCGACGACGTCGTCGCCCACGACATGGTGGCCGTCTACTACGACACCGCTGACCTGCGCCTGGCCCGCGAGGGCGTCACGCTGCGCCGTCGCGAGGGCGGCGCGGACGACGGCTGGCACCTCAAGCTGCCCGTCGGCTCCAGCTCCGACCGCGACGAGCTCTCGGTGCCGCTGGCCGACGGCGGCGAGCCCGACGCGGGCTCGCGCCACCCGGGGGTCCCCGCTGCGCTGACCGCGCTGGTGACGGCGCTGGTGCGGGTCTCCCCGCTCGGCCCGGTCGCCGAGCTGCGCACCCACCGGGAGGTGCGGGTGCTGCGCGACGCCGAGGGCCGGGCGCTGGCCGAGGCCGCCCTGGACGACGTCGAGGTGGCCGTGCCCGAGGGCGCCGGGGAGGGCTCCGCCGGGGTGGTGCCGGGCCGCTTCCGCGAGCTCGAGGTGGAGCTGCTCGACGACGGTGACGAGGCCGACCTCGACGCCGTCTCCGAGGCCCTCGTGGCGGCCGGTGCCGTGCTCGGCGCGCAGGTGTCCAAGGCCAGGCGGGCCCTCGGCGACCCCGCCACGGCCGCCTCCGACGTGCCGGCGCCGCAGGAGGTGGGACCGCGCTCCACCGCTGCCGACCTGGTGCGGGCCTACACCGCCGAGCAGGTGCGCGCGCTGCGCCGCCACGACCTGGGCGTCCGCCGCGGCGAGGACGACGCCGTGCACCAGATGCGCGTGGCCGCCCGGCGCCTGCGCAGCGGGCTGCGCGTCTTCCGCCCGCTGCTGGACCGGGCCTGGGCCGACGACCTGCGCGGTGAGCTCGCCTGGCTGGCAGGTGAGCTCGGCGCCGCCCGCGACGGCGAGGTGCTCGCCGAGCGGCTCGCGCTGGCCCTCGCCGCGCTGCCGCCCGAGGTCGACGCCACCGACGCCGCCCGGCTGCTCCAGGCCCACCTGGCCGAGCAGCACCGCGACGGCGAGGCCGTGGCGCTCGCGGCGCTGGGCAGCGAGCGGTACGCCGCGCTGCTGGACCGGCTGGTCGAGGCGGCGTCGTCCCCGCCCACCACCCCGGCCGCCGAGGGCGAGTGCCGCCGCGTGCTGCCGCCACTGGTCAAGTCGGCGTGGAAGAAGCTCGCCCGCGAGGTCGCCGCCCTGCGGATGGCCGGGGACGACGACTCCTGGCACGAGGCCCGCAAGACGGCCAAGCGGGTCCGCTACGCCGCCGAGGCCGTCGCGCCCGCGCTGGGCGGGCAGGCCAAGAAGTTCGCCAAGCAGGTCGAGCGGGTCACCGAGGTGCTCGGCCAGCACCAGGACGCCGCCGTCGCCGCCGACGTGCTCGCCCACCTGGCCACCGACCGCAGCCGCGCGCTGCAGCTGCCGCGCAGCGCTGCGGCGGCGGCGAAGGTCGGCCTCGCCCTCGGCGCCCTGCACGCCGCTCAGCGCTCCGAGGTGCGCGTGCTGCGTGCCGACCTCCTGGACATCTGGCCGGAGGTCTCCCACGGCGGCCACCGCGCCTGGCTCGGCTGACCCGCTCCCGCCTCCGTCCACCGCAGCCGGGCGCCTGGTTGCGCCACCCGGGGCTCGGAAACCGCAGCTGAGCGCCTCGTCGCGGTTCCCGCCCCCTCTGGGACCGCAGCCGGGCGCCCGGTTGCGGCTCGGGACGACCCCCACACCGCATCCGGGCCCCGGCTGCGGTCGTGGGCGCGACTCGCAGGAGCCGGCGGCTGAGAGGACCTGGCAACCGGCGGTTGCCACGGATGTGACCAGCCGGAAACACCCCGCTCGTTGACTCCCCGGCATGGCAGCAGGGGGCCTCGGCCGACGCCGGGGGGTTGGGAGCGGCGTCCACGACGCCCACCGCCACCTCGGCGTGCTGCCTGCCCACCCCTTCTACGGCGGCCCGCCGGTCAACCCCGACACCGCCGCCGTCGCCGACGTCGACGCGCTGCTGCGCTCCCTCGACGACGAGGGCGTCGAGCGCGCCCTGGTCATTCCCAACTACGGCGTCCCCGACGTCAGCGCGTCGTTCGCGCTCAACGAGCTGGTGCTCGAGGCCGCTGCCCGTGACGACCGGGTCCGCGCCGGCCTGTGGGTCTCACCGCGCCCGCAGGACGCCGCTCTCACGCAGCAGGCGCTGGCGCTCGCGGGGGAGAGCGGCGTCGTGGCGCTGAAGACGTCGTTCCTGCTCGGCGGGCGCGCAACCGACGACGCCTGCCGCCCCCAGCTCGACGCGGTCTTCGACACCGCCCGCCAGCACGGGCTCGTCGTCCACGTCCACACCAGCCCCGGGGCCGCGTCCGACGTCGACGAGGTCGGGGAGCTGGTGGAGCGCTACGGCGACGACGTCGCCGTCCACCTCGTCCACCTCGGCGGCGGCATGAGCGGGCACATCAAGCTCATCGGATCCCGCTTCTTCGACTGGATCGAGGCCGGCAAGCGCGTCTACACCGACACGTCCTGGGCCATCGGCTTCGCGCCGCGCTGGCTCGCCGCCGAGGTGCAGCGCCGGGGCCTCGGCCACGACCGCGTGCTCTACGCCTCCGACGAGCCCTGGGGCGACGCCGCCGGTGAGCTGGCGCGCCTGCGCGCCGCCGCCGGTGACGGCGAGCTCGCCCGCCTGTGGCTCACCGAGAACGCCGCAGCCCTGTACGGGTGAGCGACCACCAGCACCCGCACCACCTCACCCACCCCACCCAGCGAGGAGCCCGAGATGACCACCACCTCCGCCGCCACGTCCGACGAGACCGCCGCCGCCATCAAGGAGGCCGCCGAGAAGTCGAAGGCCGAGATCCAGCACCCCTCGCTGGAGAAGGGCAGCAACCTCTACGGCTCCACCAAGATCTTCCCGGACTACCAGGCCGAGCCCGGCCAGAGCTACCTCACGCTGGTGCACGGCATCGCGCACGAGTCGTCGGTGAGCTTCGTGGCGATCCTCCAGGCCACCCGCGCGCTGCGGAAGGGCTTCGACTCCGTCCTGTACTTCTACGGCCCCGGCTCGATGAACTGCATGGCCACCCGCGGCTTCCCGACCACCGGCGACTCCGCCTTCCCCGGCGAGCACAACATCAACAACAGCCTGGAGACGTTCATCGCCGAGGGCGGCACCGTCTACTGCTGCCGCTTCGGGCTGTCGCTGCACGGCCTGCGCGAGGAGGACCTCATCGCCGGCGTCATCCCCTGCCACCCGCTCGACGTGCAGGACGCGCTCATCCACTACGCCAGCAAGGGCGCCATCATCAACAGCACCTACATGGTCTGAGCGAGCGGTCCTCGGGGGAGTGCCGCGATGAGCCTGGACACCAGGGTCGCCGTCGCCATCCGCGGCGTGCGGACCACCACCGGTGTGCCGGTGAACCGCCGCGGGGGCGCAGGCCCCAGCGACGACGGCCACGTCCGCCTCGGCGGCCGCGGCGCCGCGCTGCCGATCGACCCGACCAGCCCCTACCTCGTCCGCGACGGACGGCTGCTGCGCTCCACCGGTGGGCTCTCCGAGGAGCTGTGGGTCGACACCGGGCTGGAGGCCGAGGCCGTCGCCAGGCCGCGCTTCTACGACCTGACCACCGCGGACGGCGTCCGCTACGACCAGCTAGCCCGCCTCCACGGCGCCGACGTGCTGGCCACCACGGTGGTGCAGACGTGCATCCGGTACGCCGAGGACCAGCGCTGCCGGTTCTGCTCCATCGAGGAGTCGCTGCGCGCCGGGGCGACCACCGCCGTCAAGCGGCCCGAGCAGCTGGCGGAGGTGGCCGAGGCCGCCGTCCGGCTCGACGGCGTGCGCCAGGTGGTCATGACCACGGGCACCTCCAACGGGCGCGACCGCGGCGCCCGGCACGTCGCCCGCTGCGTGCGCGCCGTCAAGGCGGCCGTCCCGGGCCTGCCCGTGCAGGTGCAGGTGGAGCCACCCGAGGACCTGGGCGCGCTCGCCGAGCTGCGCGACGCGGGCGCGGACTCGCTCGGCATCCACGTGGAGTCGCTCGACGACGACGTCCGCCGGCGCTGGATGCCGGGCAAGGCAACCGTCTCCCTGGAGGGCTACCGCGAGGCCTGGGCCGAGGGCGTGCGCCTCTTCGGCCGCAACCAGGTCTCCACCTACCTCATCCTCGGGCTCGGGGAGGACCCCGACGAGCTCGTGGCCGGGGCCGCCGAGCTGGCGGCGATGGGGGTCTACCCCTTCGTCGTCCCGTTCCGGCCCATCGCCGGGACGCTGGCGGTGGACGTCGACGGCGCCCGGCCGCCCGCCCCCGAGGTGCTCGCCGACGTCACGGCCCGCGTGGCCGCCGACCTGCGCTCGCGCGGCATGCTCAGCAGCGGGCAGAAGGCCGGCTGTGCGGCGTGCGGGGCGTGCAGCGCGCTCCAGGCGGCCGGGGCATGAGCCTCGGCGGCGTCCTCCTCGGCGCGGTGCCCGCCCCGGCGCGCGCTGGGGCTCCCGCGTGGCGCGTCGAGGTCGCCGACGCCGCCGGTGTGGCCGCGCACCGCGCACTGCGCCGGCAGGTGTTCGTCGCGGAGCAGGGCCTGTTCGGCGGCGCGGTCTCGGCGGAGGCCGACGACGTCGACGACGACCCGCGCACCGTCGTCCTCGTGGCGCGCGAGCCGTCTCGCGGCGGCGCTCCGGGCCGGGTGCTGGGCGGGGTGCGCCTCGCGCCCGCCGGCCAGCACCTCACCGGCGGCGTCGACGTGGGCTGGTGGGCCGGCTCGCGCCTGGCCGTGGCGCGCGGCGCCAGGGCCTCGCGCATCGGCCCTGCGCTCGTGCGCGCTGCCTGCGCGCACGCCGAGGCGGCCGGGGTGCTGCGCTTCGACGCGACCGTCCAGGCCGCTGCTGAGCCGATGTTCCGCCGGCTCGGCTGGCAGCGCGTGCGCGACGTCGTCGTGCCCAGGGCCGAGACCGTGCCGCACGTGCTGGTGCGGTGGCCGATCGGCCGCACCGCCGCCCTGCTCGAGGCCACCAAGGCCCCGCTCGGCGGGCTGCTGGCCGGGCTGCTGATCGGCGGACCCCACCTCGGTGACGACTCCGCGCCCGTGCCCGGCAGCGACCTCGTGGCCGCGTGCGACGCTGTCGTGCCGTCCATGGTCGAGCGGGACCCGGAGTGGGCGGGCTGGTGCGCCGCGCTGGTCAACGTCAACGACGTCGCGGCCATGGGCGCGCAGCCCGTGGGGCTGCTCGACGCGGTGGGGGCGCGCGACGCGTCCTTCGCGGCGCGGGTGCTCTCCGGCCTGCGCGCCGCGTGCGAGGCCTACGGCGTCCCGCTGCTCGGGGGGCACACACAGCTCGGCGTGCCTGCGGCGCTGTCGGCGACGGCGCTGGGCCGGGTCCCTGGTGGCCTCAGCCCCGTGCCGGGCGGCGGCGGCCGGCCCGGGCACGCGGTGTGGCTGGCCGTCGACACCGCCGGCGGGTGGCGGCGCGGCTACGCCGGGCGCCAGTGGGACTCCACCACCACGCGCGCCCCGGAGCAGCTCCGCGCCGTGACCGGCGTCGTCGGCCGGGTCCGCCCGGCGGCCGCCAAGGACGTCTCGATGGCCGGCGTCGTCGGGACGCTGGCGATGCTCGCCGAGGCCAGCGGCACCGGCGCGGTGCTCGACGTGGCCGCCGTGCCGCGGCCGACCGGCGCGACACCGGGGGACTGGCTGACCTGCTTCCCCGGCACCGGGTTCCTGCTCACCGACGACCCCGCCCGCGACCTCACCGCCGCCGTCCCCGACCTGCTGCGCGCCGACGGGTTCCGCCTCGAGCGCTGCGGTCAGCTCACCCCGGCGTCTCCGGCCGGCGAGGGACCCCGCGTCCTGCTGCGCTGGCCCGACGGCGAGACCACCCCCGGCACCGCCCCCGGCGGGCGCGCCACCGGCCTCGGCCCTGCGGCCCGGACCGCCCCAGCAGCCCACCACCTGGAGGTGAACCCCTGATGCTCACCGTCGCGGCGGTCTCCGCCGGCTTCTCCCGAGACCTCGACGCCTGCTTCGCGCAGGTCGAGCGGCTGGTCGCCGACGCTCGCGAGCGCGGCGCCGGCCTGCTGGCCCTCCCCGAGGCGGCGATCGGGGGGTACCTGTCCACCCTGGGCTCCCACGGCGACGTCGCGGACCCCCGGCGGCCCTCCCGCTCCCAGCCGCCCGCTCTGCGCCTGGACGGCCCGGAGGTCGCGCGGCTGAGGGCCCTCGCGGGCGACCTCGTGCTGTGCGTCGGTCTGTGCGAGCTCGCCCCCGGCGGTCCCGGGGCGGACAGCGGCGAGACCCGGTACAACACCGCGGTGTGCCTGACCGGGGACGCCGTGCTGGGCGTCTACCGCAAGGTGCACCAGCCCCTCGGGGAGCACCTGTCCTACGCCGCGGGCACCGGTTTCGGCGCCTTCGAGACGCCGGTCGGGCGGATCGCGATGCAGGTCTGCTACGACAAGGCCTTCCCCGAGGCCGCCCGCGCGCAGGCCCTCGACGGCGCCCAGCTCGTGGTGAGCATGTCGGCCTGGCCCGCGTCCCGCACCGGTGCCGCGCCCGTCCTCGCCGACGACCGCTGGACCCACCGCTTCGACCTGCTCGACAGGGCCCGCGCGCTCGACAACCAGCTGTTCTGGGTGGCGTCCAACCAGGCCGGCACCTTCGGGTCGCTGCGCTACGTGGGCTCGGCCAAGGTCGTCGACCCCGGCGGGACCGTCCTGGCGCACACCGGCACCGGGCCCGGCACCGCCGTGGCCACCATCGACCTCGACAGCGGCCTGGCCGCCGCGCGCGGCGGGATGTACCACCTGCGCGACCGGCGCCCCGACGCCTACGGCTCGGCCGTGGCGGCCGTGCCGGCGCCCCTGCCGGAGCCGGTCTGGGAGCGCGCGGGAGCCGGCCGTGCCTGAGGCGACCTTCCGCGTGCGGTGGCCCGACGGCAGCACCGACGCCTGCTACTCGCCCAGCCTGGTGGTGCACGACCACCTCGCCGTCGGCGCCGAGTACCCGGTGCCGGACTTCACCTCCCGGGTCACCGCGGCGATGGACGAGGCCTCCGAGCGCGTGCGCGCCCGCTACGGGATGAGCTGCACCAGCGCCGCGGCCACCGCCGCCGGCGTGCGCTCGCGCGCCGCCGCCTTCCCCCCTGGCGGGCTCGTGAGGGTCCTCTCGATCGAGCCACCGCTGTGAGCCCCGCTGTGAGTCCCGCTGTGAGTCCCGCTGCCGCCTCGGGTGCGGACGGGATCGACGGGCGCCACCTGCCCGTCGTCGTCGTCGGCGGAGGGCAGGCGGGCCTGTCGATGAGCTGGCACCTGGTGCGGGCGGGCGTCGAGCACGTGGTCCTCGAGCGGGGCACCGCCTGCCACGACTGGGCAGACCGCCGCTGGGACGCGTTCACGCTGGTCACGCCCAACTGGCAGTGCCAGCTCCCCGGGTACGCCTACGACGGCGGCGATCCCGACGGCTTCATGGCCCGCGACGAGGTGGTCGCGTGGCTGCGCCGCTACCCCGCCACGTTCGGCGCGCCCCTGCTCGAGGGCGTGGGCGTCACGGCGCTGCGCGAGGCGCCCGGCGGCGGCTTCTCCCTGACCACGACGGCGGGCGCGCTCACGGCCGACCAGGTCGTGGTCGCCACCGGCGGGTACCACCGGCCGGTGCTGCCGGCTGTCTCCCAGCGCCTGCCCGACGACGTCGTCCAGCTGCACTCCGCCGCGTACCGGTCGCCGCAGGCGCTGCCACCGGGGGCCGTGCTCGTGGTGGGGTCGGGGCAGTCCGGCGCGCAGATCGCCGAGGACCTCCACCTGGCCGGGCGCGAGGTGCACCTGGCCCTGGGCAGCGCCCCGCGCGTGGCCCGGCGCTACCGCGGCCGCGACTGCGTGGCGTGGCTGCACGACATGGGCGTCTACGACGTCGGCATCGAGGCCCACGCCGGCGGCCTGTCCAAGCGCGAGTCGACCAACCACTACGTGACCGGTCGGGACGGCGGGCGCGACATCGACCTGCGGGCCTTCGCGCGCGACGGCATGCGCCTCCACGGGCGCCTGGAGTCCGTGCACGGGACGCACCTGCGCTTCGCGCGGACCACCGCCGCCTCCCTGGACGCCGCCGACGCCGTCGCCGAGTCCATCAAGGACGACATCGACGGCTGGATCGCCCGGCAGGGGATCGACGCACCGACCGAGGCGCGCTACACCCCGGTGTGGCGGCCTCCCGCTCCGGAGGACGAGGACGTCGACCTCGACCTGCGCGCAGCGGGCGTGACCGCCGTCGTCTGGGCCGTCGGGTTCCGGGCCGACTTCCGGTGGGTGCAGGTCGGCGTCTTCGACGGCACCGGCGCCCCCACCCACCGCCGCGGCGTGACGGCGGTCCCGGGACTGCACTTCCTGGGGCTGCCGTGGCTGCACACGTGGGGCTCCGGCCGCTTCGCCGGCGTCGCGCGGGACGCCGAGCACCTCGCCGAGCAGGTGGTGCTCCGCGCCGCCCGGAGCCGGGCCGCCTGAGGGTGGCCGAGGAGGTGGTGCTCGCCGCCGTCGCGGGGCGCTTCGGCCGCGACGTCGCGCGCACGCTCGTCAAGCTCGAGGGGGTCATCGGTGCCGCCCGCACCGCCGGGGCGCACCTGCTGGTGCTCCCCGACGCCACGGTCGGCGGCTACGTCGACGACCTCGTCGACCCCGCCCTCGACGGCGACGACGCGCTGCCGCCCGCGGTCGACCTCGACGGGCCCGAGGTCGCCCGCATCGCCGAGCTGGCCGGCGACACCGTCGTCTGCTTCGGCATCAGCGAGCGGGTCTCCGTCGGCTCCGACGACGTGCCGGGCCGGGCCGACCGCTACAACACCGCGGTGTGCGTGCACCGCGGTGCCGTGCTCGGCGTCCACCGCAAGGTGCACCTGCCGCTGGGGGAGTCGCAGGCGTACCGCGCTGGTGACCGCTTCGCCGCCTTCGACACCCCGGTCGGCCGCCTGGGGATGCTCGTCGACTTCGACAAGACCTTCCCCGAGAGCGCGCGCACGCTGGCGCTCGACGGGGCTCAAGTGCTGGCCTGCCTGTCGGCGTGGCCCGCCAGCGCCACCGAGCGGGCCGACAGGATCCGGCTGGACCGCCAGGCCCGCCTCTTCGACCTCTACGACGCCGCCCGTGCCGCGGAGAACCAGGTGTGGCTGGTCTCCTCCAACCAGACCGGCGTGCAGGGGGGACTGCGCTTCCTCGGGCAGGCCAAGGTCGTCGACCCCGCGGGGGAGGTCGTGGCGCGCACCTGGACGCAGGGCGGGATGGCGGTCGCTCCTGCGCGCCTGGCCGACGGCGTGGCGCGGGCACGCCGGCGGGTGCACCACCTGCGGGACAGGGTTCTGTCCGCCTACGACTGCGACCGCCCCTTCACCGAGCCCGCCCGCAGCCCGGACGACCACGACGACGAGGGGAGCGGCGCGTGAGGGTCGCGCTGGCCACGTACTCCACCAAGCCCCGCGGCGGGGTGGTGCACACCCTGGCCCTGGCTGAGTCGCTGGCAGCGCGCGGCCACGACGTCACCGTCTGGACCCTGGGACGCGGAGGTGACACCACCTTCTTCCGCCCCGTCGAGGGGTCCGTGCGCGTGGAGGCCGTGCCGTTCGCCCCGGTGGAGGGCGAGGACGTCGGCCAGCGCATCGCGAGGTCGATCGACGTGCTGGGGGGTGCGCTGTCGCAGCGGCTGCGGTCCGGGCGGGCGCTGCCCGACGTCGTCCACGCCCAGGACTGCATCTCCGCAAACGCCGCCTTGGCTCCCGCCCGTGCCGCCGGTGTGCCCTTGGTGCGCACCGTGCACCACCTCGACGCGTTCACCACGCCCCAGCTCGTGGCGTGCCACGACGCGGCGGTGCGCGGACCGGACACCCTCGTGTGCGTCTCGGCGGCCGTGGCCGCCGAGGTGGCGGCCGGCTACGGGCTGAGCGCCACCGTCATCCCCGGTGCCGTGGACGCCGGTCGCTTCGCCGCCGCCGCCCGCCGGGACGACGCCGCAGCGGTGGCCGCCCGCCGCGCCTGGCGCTCGAGGCTGGGGCGGTTCGTGCTCGCCGTGGGTGGCGTCGAGCCCCGCAAGGGCTCCCTGGACCTCCTGGAAGCGTGGGCGCTGCTGCGCCGCCACCGCCTCGACCTGCGCGACGTGGCCCTGGTGCTCGCGGGCGGGGAGACGCTCTTCGACCACCGCGCCTACCGCGCCGTCTTCGACGCCCGCGCCACCGAACTGGCCCGCCACCTCGGTGCCGCCCCGGTGGTGCTGGGGCCCGTCGACGACCACGCGCTGCCGGCCCTGGTGGCCGCGGCCGACGCGGTGGCCTTCCCCTCGACCAAGGAGGGCTTCGGCATGGCGCCGCTGGAGGCCCTGGCGGCCGGCGTGCCCGTGGTGGCCCGCGACCTGCCGGTGCTGCGCGAGGTGCTGGGGGAGGCGGCGCTGTTCGGGGCCACCGCGGTCGAGATCGCTGACGCCCTCGGCGTGGCGCTCGGCGGCGCGAGCCCCGGCCCGTCGCTCGGCCGTGCGGTGGCCGCCGCTCACGGGTGGACGCGCGCCGCCGCGGCCCACGAGGGGTTCTACGAGCAGCTCCTCGCGCCGCGGAGGTCCAGGATCGGGGCGTGAGGAGTGGTCCTGAGCACCCTGACGTCGACCGCGACCGCCTGGCGGCGTCCGCCGCCGAGGCGCTGGGGCTGCCCGGCGGCCTCGTGCTGGGGGAGCGGCTGAGGGGCTCGGACCGCTCCCTCGTGGTCCGCGCCGACGCCGCGGGGCGCGCCGTCGTCCTCAAGCTCCCGCTCACCGACCCCGAGGCCGCCGCGCGCGAGCGGGCGGCGCTGCAGGTGCTTGCGCGGCGCGGCGCCCCCGGCGTCGTCCCGCTGCTCGGCCTCGGGCCAGACCTCCCGGTCCTCGTGCTGGACGACCTCGGGGGGGCACCCACGCTCGCCGACCGCCTCCTCGGCGAGGACCCCGCCGCCGCTACCGACGCCCTCGTGGCGTGGGGCTCTGCGGTCGGGCGGCTGCAGGCGGCCACCGCCGACGTCCGGCCCGCCTTCGAGGCGGCGCTCGCGCAGGCCTCGCCCCTCGGCGCGCCGGACGTCGGGGGAGTGGGCGACGCCGTCGCCGGCGCCGTCGCGGTGCTGCGCCGCGAGCTGCCGCGCCTCGGCCCGGCCGCCGCGCTGGACGGGGCCGCCGCGGAGGAGCTGGCTGCGCTGGTCGCGCACCTGGAGCGTCCGGGTGCCCCGCGCGGACTGGTGCCCGGGGACACCTGCCCCGACAACGCGCTGCTGGTGGAGCGCACCGCCGCCGCCCCCGACGGGGTGCGGCTCATCGACTTCGAGGGCGCTTCGCACCGGCACGTGGCCTGGGAGGCGGCCTACCTGGCGCTGCCGTGGCCGTCCTGCTGGTGCAGCTGGCGGCTGCCTGAGGACGCCGTCGAGGCAGCGCTGAGCGCCTGGCGGGAGGCCGTCGCGCCCGCGGTCCCCGCGCACTGCAGCGCCGCCGACCTGGCAGCGGACGTCGACGACGCCGTCGTCGCCTGGACCGCCGTCACCACCGCCTGGTTCCTTCCCGCCGCGCTCGACGGCGACCCCGTGCCCGCCGACCCCGCGCGCGCGGCGGTGGTGCCCCGGCGGCGTGCGCTGGTGCAGCACCGCTCCCGCACGGCCGCCCAGCGCGCGGCCGCCCGCGGCCGGTTGCCGGCGCTCGCGGCGTGGTGCGAGCGGCTGCACGCCGCTGCGGTCGACACCTGGGGTGAGCGCCCCCTCCAGCTGGCACCCGCGTACCGCTGACGCTGCGGACCAGCACCTGCCGCGGCAGGGTGGGGGCGTGCCGAAGCTCTCCGAGAAGCCCCTGCCCGCCGACGTCCTCGAGCTGCTCCGCAGGCCCAACCCCGCGGTGATGGCGACGGTCGCGAAGGACGGCCGCCCGGTCACCGTGGCCACCTGGTACCTGGTCGACGACGACGGGCGGCTGCTGCTCGGCCTGGACGCCAGCCGCGCGCGCCTCAAGCACCTCACCGACGACGGTCGCGTCTCGCTGACCGCGCTGGCCGAGGGCGACTGGTACACCCACGTCAGCGTGCAGGGCCGCGTGGTGGAGGTGGCCGACGACGAGGGCCTGGCCGGCATCGACAGGATCAGCCGCCACTACACCGGCCGCGACTACCCGAACCGCACGAGCCCGCGCGTGCTCGTCTGGGTGGAGCTGGACCGCTGGCACGGCTGGGGCGGCGCCGCGCAGGACTGAGCCGCGCGCAGCCCTGGTCCGGCGACGTCGTCACCGGCGGGGAGCGGACGCGACGTCCTCGATCGTCGCGGGAACGGCGGCGGTCAGGTGCCGAGCAGCTGCTGGCCCAGCCAGCCGCCCTCGGGCACGCCCGGCAGCACCGCCCAGACCCCAGAGCCGGTGTGCTCGAGGTACTCCGAGAGCGCGTCCTGGCGGGCCAGCGCCGTCTGCACCGGGATGAAGGCCGTGCGCACGTCGCGCTGGTAGGCCAGGAAGAACAGCCCGGCGTCCAGGTGCCCGAGCCCGTCGGTGCCGTCGGTGAAGTTGTACCCGCGGCGCAGCATCTGCGCCCCGCCGTGCGCGGACGGGTGCGCCAGGCGCACGTGGGAGGAGGCCGGCAGGGACGCCGGGTCGAAGGCGTCGTGCTCGGCGGCGTGCCCCAGGGGGGCGCCGGCGCCCTTGGTGCGGCCGATGACCTGCTCCTGCTCGGCCAGCGAGGTGCGGTCCCAGGTCTCGACGTGCATGCGGATCCGCCGGGCCACGAGGTAGGAGCCGCCCGCCAGCCACGCCCCCGCCCCGGTGCTGTCGTCCCCGGGCTGCACCCAGACGTGCTCCTCCAGCGTGCGGGTGTCCGTGCCCGCGGGGTTGGCGGTGCCGTCCTTGAAGCCGAAGAGGTTGCGCGGGGTGGGCGCCGACGGGTCGACGGTGGCGGCGCGCCCGTACCCGAGCTGCGCCCAGCGCACCCCGGCCCGACCGGCGGCGATCCGCGAGAGCGTCCTGATGGCGTGCACCGCCACCTGCGGGTCGTCGGCGCAGGCCTGCACGCACAGGTCGCCGTCGGAGCGCTCCGGCACCAGGGCGTCGCCGGGGAAGGCCGGCAGCTCCACCAGGGCGGCGGGGCGGGCGCCGGCCAGGCCGAACCTGTCGTCGAACAGCGAGGGCCCCACGCCCACGGTCAGCGTCAGGCGGTTGGCGTGCAGGTCGAGCGCCTCGCCGGTGTCGGACGGCGGGGCCAGCGGCCGCCCGCCGGTCGCGCCGCCCTCACCGACCTCCTCGCCGGCCGTCAGCGCCACGGCGGCCGCCGTCCAGTCCTGCAGCAGCGAGGCGAGGTCCTCGCGGGAGGTGGCCGTCACGTCGAAGGCGGCGAAGTGCAGGTTGGCCTGCACGTCGGTCGCGATCCCGGCCTGGTGCTCCCCGTGGAAGGGCACCACCGAGGTCCCAGCACCGGACGGACCGGACGGACCCGCTGACGACCCGCGACCGGAGGCCTCGGCCGCCACCACGCCCGCGCCGACCAGACCGGCGCCGACGGCGCCCGACCCCAGGGCGGCCAGCAGGCCGCGGCGGGAGACGGCGGCCATCAGGCCTGGCCGGCGGCCGCAGCTCCCAGCTGCGACAGCGGCTCGGAGAGGGCGTCGACGGCGCGGGCGAGGTCGCGGCGCTGGTCCTCGGTGACCGTGTCGTAGGAGACGTACCCGCCCGGCGCGCTCGGGTCGGCGTAGGGGACCAGGGCCGCCTGGAGCGCCGTGAACTGCGCGGTCAGCTCGGTGACCAGCTCGGGGTCGGCGGCCTGCACGAGGGGCGTGAGCACCTCGAAGGCCTCCTGCGCGCCGTCGACGTTGCCCTTGACGTCCACGAGGTCGGTGTGGCTGAAGGCCTCCTCCTCGCCGGTGATCTTGCCGGTGGCCACCTCGTCGAGCAGCTCCTTGGCGCCGTTGCCGATGGAGACCGGGGTGATGGCGGCGTTGGGCACGCGCTGCGCGAGCTCCTGCACGTCGAGCAGCAGCTGGTCGGCCACGGGCACCACGGCGGCCAGGTCCTCTCCGGTCCACAGCGCCTTCTCCAGGCGGTGCCAGCCGGTGAACTGCTCACCGGGCTCCAGGTCGGCCTCGCGGGCGTCCATGCGCGGGTCGAGGTCGCCGAAGCTCTCCGCCACCGGCTCCACCGACTCCCACCCCAGGCGCGAGGGGGCGTACAGCGACTGCGCCGCGGCGCGGTCACCCGCGGCGACGGCGTCGCGCAGCTGCTGCACCAGCGGCACGCTGGCGTCGGCCTGCTGCTGGACGTAGGCGCGGTAGGCGTCCACGGCCTGCTGCTCGGCCGGCGAGAGGTCGGAGGAGCCACCGGTCACGGCGATGGCCTGGCGGATGCCCTCGCCGACCATGCCGGGCTTGCACGCCACCTGGTACTCGCCCTCGGTGAGGTCGACCGTGAGGTCGTAGCTGGTGCCGGGGCCGATGTTCTCCTTCTCGGTGACGATGCGGTCGCCGTCGTAGACGTAGACCTCCGTCACCTGGCTGCCGCCGTTGGTGATGGAGAAGGTGGTCACGCCGCCGGGCAGGTCGGTGGTGGCGACCTCGCAGGCGCTGTCGGTGGCGCTGATGGCGACCGGGCCGCCGGCGGCTGCGCCGGAGGCCCCCTCGGAGGCGGCGGCGGACGACGCCGAGGGCGCGTCGACCAGCGCCCCGCACGAGCTCAGCGCGAACGCGGCCAGGGGGGCGAGGGGCAGCACGAGCAGGGCGCGGGCGCGCGAGGGCACGGTGGCTCCAGGAGTCGAGGTGGCCGACCGTCCATGATCACGGCCGGAGGGGAGAGGGAGGTCAGGCGCGGGCGTCGGAGGCGACGGCGCGCAGCGCCGGCGAGGAGGTCGTGGAGGGCGCCGGGGCCGCGGGGCGGCGCTGGGGGCGCAGGTACAGGGCCAGCACCGGCAGCACGTACGCCGTCCACGCGACGGCCTGCGCCCAGGTGGTGGCGGGGGAGAAGTTGAGGACGCCCTTGAGCAGCACGCCGTACCAGCTGGCCGGCGGCACCTGGGCGCTGACGTCGAAGGCGAGGGCGTGCAGGCCCGGCAGCACGCCGGCCTCCTGCAGGTCGTGCACCCCGTAGGCGAGCACTCCACCGGCCACGACGACGAGCGCTGCGCCCGTCCACGTGAAGAAGCGGCGCAGGTCGATGCGGACCGCCTGGCGGTACAGGGCCCAGCCCAGCACGACGGCGGCGGCCAGGCCGAGCAGCGCGCCCACCAGCGGCTGCCACGTCTGGCCCGTCGCCTGCCCGGCGGCGTAGACGAAGAACACCGTCTCCAGGCCCTCGCGGCCCACGGCCAGGAAGGCCGTCAGGCCTACCGCGAAGCCGCTGACGGCCACCGCGGCGCGCATCCTGTCGGTCAGGTCGCTGGCCAGGTGGCGCCCGGCGCGGCGCATCCAGAAGACCATCCAGGTGACGAAGGCGACCGCGACGATCGACAGGGTGCCGCCGAGCACCTCCTGCGCCTCGAAGGTGAGGGCCTTGGCCGCTGCCGCCAGCGCCACGGCCACCGCCACGGGCAGGGCGACGGCCACCGCCACGCCCCAGCGGACCGCGCCGAGGCGGTCCCGCCGGCCGGTCTTGACCAGGAACGCCACGAGGATCGAGACCATGATCGTGGCCTCGAGGCCCTCGCGGAGGCCGATCAGGAAGTTGGCGATCACACCGGGTCCTTCGCGCTCGCCGATGACGACGTCGTGATCGGCGCCGTGTGAGGCGAGCCTAACCTCACCCTCCGTCGGGTGTCGGTCAAGAGCGGGTAAAGGCTGGGCGGCTCAGCCGGCCAGCGCCCGGGACAGCAGGCCCGCGGTGAGCTCGCGCTGCCAGGGCCGGGCCCCAGCCTGCTCGAGCCAGGCGCTCACGCCCGCCTCGCCGGCGTCGGCGGGCGGCTCCCAGCACAGGCGGCGCACCGCGTCGGGGGAGAGCAGGTTCTCCACCGGCACGTCGACCTCCTCGGCCAGCGCGGCGAGCGCGGTCCGCGCCCGGCTGAGGCGCTCGGCGGCCTCGGGGTCGCGGTCCTTCCAGGCGCGCGGCGGCGGGGGCCCGTCGGTGGGCAGCGAGTGCGGGGGCAGGCGGTTCTCCGGGAGCGCCCGCGCGCGGTCGAGGGCCTCCATCCAGCGCGCGCCGAGGCGGCGGTTGGCGGGACCGGAGAAGACCGGCAGCGCCGCCAGCTCCCGCGCGGAGGTGGGCATCGCCTGGGCCGCGGCGACCACCGCGCGGTCAGGGAGGATGCGCCCCGGCGCGGTGTCGCGCTTGCGCGCCAGCTCGTCGCGGGAGAGCCACAGCTCGCGCACCGCGGCCAGCTGCCGGCGCTGGCGCACTGCGTGCAGGCCCGAGGTCCGCCGCCACGGGTCGGTGCGCGGCGGCGCCGGCGGCGCGTCGCGCACGGCCGCGAACTCCTGGCGGGCCCACTCCAGCTTGCCCTGCGCGGCCAGGTCGGCGGCCAGGGCGTCGCGCAGGTCCACCAGCAGCTCGACGTCGAGGGCGGCGTACAGCAGCCACGGCTCCGGCAGCGGCCGGGTGGACCAGTCGACCGCGGAGTGCTCCTTGGCCAGGCGGACCCCGAGCAGCCGCTCGACCACGGCGCCCAGCCCCACCCGCTGGTAGCCGGCCAGGCGCCCGCCGAGCTCGGTGTCGAACAGCTCCCCGCCGGGGCGCAGCCCGACCGCCGCCAGGCACGGCAGGTCCTGGTTGGCGGCGTGCAGCACCCACTCGGCGTCGCCGAGGGCCTCGGCCAGCGGCGACAGGTCAGGCAGGGCGCGGGGGTCGACCAGCAGCGTGCCGGCGCCCTGGCGCCGCAGCTGCACCAGCTGGGCGTCCTGGCCGTAGCGGTACCCCGAGGCGCGCTCGGCGTCCACGGCGACGGGGCCGGTGCCGGCCGCCAGCGCCTCCGCGGCAGCGGTGAGCACCTCGGGGGAGGCCGTCAGCGCCTGCAGGCCGTCGGCCGGGGCCGCCAGCAGGGGCAGCTCCGGCGCCTCGGGCTCCTCCCCGGGCACGGGCACCTCACCGGGCACGGGGACGGCCCCGGTGACCTCAGGGGTCTCCGGGGCCGTGCCGCGTCCGGGGGGTCCGGCGGAGGTGCTGGGCGATCTGCTCATGTCAGCCGCCCATTCTGCACCGCAGGGGAGGTGTCAGCTGATGACGCCCGCGCGCAGCGTGATGAGGACCATCTCCGCGCGGTCACCGGTGCCGAGCTTGCGCGCGATGCGCGCCAGGTGGCTCTTCACGGTCAGCGCCGACAGGCCCAGCTCCTCGCCGACCTCGCGGTTGGAGCGGCCGTCGGCGACCAGCTGCAGCACCTCGACCTCGCGGGCGGACAGGCTCGACAGGCCGTCCGGGGAGGTCGGCACCACGGGCGCCTCGGTGCCGCGCGCCGCGGTGGACAGGAAGCAGCGCACCCCGGAGCTGAGCGCGGAGCGCACCGTCCAGGGGTCCTCGGAGGTGGAGACCACCACGGCGCGGGTCCAGCCCGCGGCGCGCAGGTCGCGGGCCAGCGCCACGCCGGCGCCGTCCTGCAGGCCCGCCTCGATGACGCACAGGTCGCCCTGGTGGTGCACCGCGGCGCGGCGCGCCTCGGTGACCGAGCTGGCCGCGACCACGTCGCTGGCGCCGAGGGCGCGCAGCACGCGCACGGCGACCTCGCGCGCCGCCAGGTCCTGCACCGCCACGAGCGCGGTGGTGCGGCGCCCGCGCGCCACGGCACCGGCGCGCGGTGCCCGAGCGAGGGCGCTCTCCGCCATGGTCGTCATCCCTGACCTCCTGCTCCTGCCGCACCCGTGGCCCGGGTGCGTCCTGCAGGGGGTATCGGGTGGCCGATGGGGTGCCTTGACACGTTCGGCGCACCAATCGCTGACCCGTCCGGCGGACGGGCCAGCGCCCGTCAGCGGCGCGGCAGGCGCGCCACCCCGTGCGGCAGCGGCGGCAGGCCGGCCGCCGCGCCCAGCAGCTGCGCCCACGCCTGCACCGCCTCGCCGGCGGCCTCCGGCGCCTCGGAGGTACGGGGGCTGAAGGACGCGCGCAACTCCAGCTCCACGTCCACCGGGCGCGCCGACAGCTGCCCGTAGGAGCGCGAGGTGGAGGTGGTCACCGTGCCCCCGAGGGTGCCCACGGGCAGTCCGTGGTCCTCCAGGGCCTCCACCAGCCAGCTCCACGCCACGTCGGCCAGCAGCGGGTCGTCGGCGTCCTCGGTGGCCGGGGAGCAGCGCGCGAGCACGACCACCCGCCAGGGCCCGTCCCAGCCGTCCTGGCCGGCGGGGTCGTGCAGCAGCACGAAGCGCCCCTCGGCCACCTCGTCACCGGCCTCGTCCAGCACCTCCGCGGACAGCGCCAGGGAGTGCGGCGCCAGTGAGCGCGGCCCCGGTCCCTCCTCGACCACCACCTCCGGGCGCAGCGCGGTGGCCCGCACCTGCTGCACCGCTGCGGCGAAGGCCTCCGGGACGGGGGCACCGCCCTGGGGGCCGGGCCCCTCACCGCGCGCGTCCATGGCCGCATCCTTCCCCACACCACCGCCCGCGCGCCCGCCACCAGGCCGTCACCCGCCGGGAGGCCGGCCGGGAGGTCGGGCGGGACGGGCCGGGCGGGCGGCGATGATGGGGCGGTGAGCACCCCCGTCCCGCCGCTGGTCGCCGCCTGCCGCCGCGAGCCCGTGACCCGCACGCCGGTGTGGTTCATGCGCCAGGCCGGGCGCTCCCTGCCGGAGTACCGCAGGGTCCGCGAGGGCGTCCCCATGCTGCAGGCCTGCACCACCCCCGACCTCGTCACCGAGATCACCCTGCAGCCGGTGCGCCGCTACGGGGTGGACGGCGCCGTCCTGTACTCCGACATCGTGCTGCCCCTCAAGGCCGCCGGCGTGGACCTCGACATCGTCCCCGGGACCGGGCCCGTCATCGCGCACCCGGTGCGCACCGCCGCCGACGTCGACGCCCTGCCCGAGCTGCACCCCGAGCAGGTCGAGCCGGTGGCCCAGGCCGTGCGGCAGCTGGTCGGCGAGCTCGGCGAGGTGCCCCTGATCGGCTTCGCCGGGGCGCCGTTCACCCTGGCCAGCTACCTCGTCGAGGGCGGCCCCAGCAAGGACCACGCCGCCACGAAGACCTTCATCCACGCCGACCCGGGCCTGTGGCGGGCGCTCGCGGAGAAGCTCGCGCGCACCTCGGCGACCTTCCTGCGGGTGCAGGTGGCCAACGGCGCCCGGGTGGTGCAGCTGTTCGACTCCTGGGCCGGCGCGCTGTCGCTGGCCGACTACCGCGCGCACGCGATGCCGGCCTCGGCGTCGGTGCTGGAGGCCGTGGGCGAGCTGCGCGGGGCCGACGGGCTGCCCGTGCCGCGCATCCACTTCGGCGTGGTCACCGGTGAGCTGCTCGGCGCGATGGGGGAGGCCGGCGCCGACGTCGTGGGCGTCGACTACCGCGTCTCCCTGCGCGACGCGGCCGCGCGCACCCGCGCCGACGGCACCCGCCGCGCCCTGCAGGGCAACCTCGACCCGGCCCTGCTGGGCGCCCCGCCGGCGGTGCTCGACGCCGCCGTCGACGACGTCCTCGCCGACGCCGCGGCGGCCGTGGGCACCACCGGCCACGTCTTCAACCTCGGCCACGGCGTGCCGCCCGCCACCGACCCCGGCGCGCTGCTGCGCGTGGTGGAGCGGGTGCACGAGCGCACCGCGCGGTGACCTCCTCCGCCGGCCCCGCAGCCGACTCCTCCGCCGCTCTCGGCGGCAGCGGGCGGGCGCGACCGCGCGTCGTCGTCGTCGGGGGAGGTGTCAGCGGCCTGGCCGCGGCGTGGGCGCTGGCCGCACACGCCGTCGACGTCGTCGTCCTGGAGGTCTCGCCCCGCGTCGGCGGGCCGCTGCAGACCGCCGAGCTGGCGGCGGGCTCCACCCCGCTCACCGTCGACGTCGGCGCGGAGTCGCTGCTGGCGCGGCGCCCGGAGGCCGTCGAGCTGGCCCGCGAGGTGGGCCTGGGACCCGACCTCGTGCAGCCGGCCACCACCCGCGCCGCCGTCGTCCTGCGCGGCCAGCGGCACCCGGTGCCGCGGGGCACCGTCATGGGCGTGCCCGCCGACCCGGCGTCCCTGGCGGGGCTCCTCACGGCCGAGGAGGTGGCGCGCGCCGCCGACGAGCGGCTCACCGAGCCGCTCGGGGAGGACGGCGACGTCGACGTCGCCTCCTTCGTCGCGGCCCGCCTCGGCGGCGCGGTGGTGGACGCCCTCGTCGAGCCGCTGCTCGGCGGGGTCTACGCCGGGCGGGCGTCGGGGCTGTCGATGCGCTCGGTGCTGCCGGCCCTGTGGCCCGCCGCCCGCGACGGCGCCCCGCTGCTGGAGGCGGTGCGCGCCGCGGCGCGCGCCTCGCAGGCGGCCGCCGAGCGCGGCTCCAGCGCGGTCAGCGGGGGAGGGGGCGGCGCGCAGGGCGCCGTCGGCCTGGTCGGGACCGCCGCCGGCGGCGGCGTGTTCGCCGGGGTGCGCGGCGGGGTCGGGCGCCTGCCCGGCGCGGTGGCCGCCGCGCTGGGCGCCCGGGGGGCACAGGTGCGCACGTCGGCGCGCGTGCGGCGGCTGCGCCGCGGCGGGGGCTGCTGGCAGGTCGACGTGGAGGACCGCTGGACGGGCCTGGTGCGCGCCGAGCGCGCCGACGGCGTGGTCCTCGCGGTGCCGCCGCCGGCGGCCGCGGCCCTGCTGGCCGGGGAGGCGCCGGAGGCGTCGGCGGCCGTGGGCGGGGTCGACGACGCCGGCCTGGCGCTGGTGACGCTGCTGCTGCCGCCCGGCTCCCTCGACGCCCTGGTCGACGAGGAGGGCCAGCCGCTGTCAGGGCTGCTCGTGCCGCCCGCCGAGGGCCGGCTCGTCAAGGCCGTGACGGCCTCCAGCCGCAAGTGGGCGTGGGTGGCGCAGGCGGCGGGCGCCGCAGCGGGGGCGGGCGCGGAGGTGCTGCGGCTGTCGGTGGGGCGCCGCGGGGAGGGGGCCGTGCTGGCGCGCCCCGACGCGGAGCTGCTCGCGGCCGTCGTGCAGGACGGCGGGGAGCTCGTCGGCCACCGCCTGGAGCCGCTGGCGTCGCTGGTCACGCGCTGGCCGGCGGCGCTGCCGCAGCCCGACGTCGGGCACGCCGCGCGCATCGCCCAGGTGCAGCGCGAGCTCGCTGCGCTGCCGGGGCTCGCGCTGGCCGGCGCGGCCGTCGACGGCGTCGGGGTCCCGGCGTGCATCGCCGCGGCGCGGCGGGCCGCGGCCGCCGTGGTGGCGGACCTCACCGGCTGAGGCCACCCCCGGGCGGCACCGGTGCGCCGGGGGCGAGGATGGGGGCATGACGTCGCTGCAGCACTCCCCGGCCTCCAGCGCTCCGGAGACCGCCGTCACCTCGGCCGACGGGCGGACCGCGCGGCAGGTGGCCGAGGAGATCAACCAGACCATCAGGTACACGATGTGGTCGGTCTTCGCCCTCGACCCGTCGGCGCACACCGGCGGCGGCCTGGGCGGTGAGGCGGACCGCACCGCGGCCACCGCCGAGGTGGAGGCGCTGCTGCGCTCGCTGGGGGCGGCGGGCGGCGCGGAGGGCCACGACCTGGAGGTCCGCGGCTTCTACGACCTGTCCGGCATGCGCGCCGACGCCGACCTCATGGTGTGGTGGCACGCCAGCGACGTCGAGGTGGTCCAGGAGGCCTACCGCCGGCTGCGCCGCACGGCCCTGGGGCGGCTGCTGCGGCCGGTGTGGTCCAGCGTGGGCGTGCACCGCACCGCGGAGTTCAACAAGGGCCACGTGCCGGCCTTCATGGCCGGTGAGGCGCCGCGCAAGTACCTCAACCTCTACCCGTTCGTGCGCTCCTACGAGTGGTACCTGCTGCCCGAGGACGAGCGGCGGACCATGCTGCGCGACCACGGCCTGGCCGCCCGCCCCTACCCCGACGTGCGCGCCAACACCGTCTCGGCGTTCGCCCTGGGCGACTACGAGTGGCTGCTGGCCTTCGAGGCCGACGAGCTGCACCGCATCGTCGACCTCATGCGCGACCTGCGGAACACCGAGGCCCGCCGCCACGTGCGCGAGGAGCTGCCCTTCTTCACCGGCCGCCGCGTGGAGTTGCGCGAGCTCGTCTCGCTGCTGCCCTGACGCCCGCACCCCTGCCGGTGGTCAGGGGCGCAGCGCGCGGGCCATGGGGACGTGCGGGATGCCGTCCTCGAGGAACCCCGGCCCGCTGAGCTCGAAGCCCCACCGGGCGTACCAGCCCGCCAGGTGGGCCTGCGCGTCGAGGACCAGCGGCCGGTGGCCCTCGCGCGCGACGACGTCGCCCAGCAGCAGCCCCGCCAGCCCGTGCCCGCGCTCTGCCGGCGCCGTCACCACGCGGCCGATGCGGCGCGCGCCCTCGGGGTCCGGGTGCTCACCGGAGCGCCCGGCCAGCACCCGCAGGTAGGCGCCGACGGTCGAGCCGCCGGGCCCGGCGACCCACAGGTGGGCTGCGTCGGGCTCGAGGTCGCGCCCGTCCAGCTCGGGGTAGGGGCACTCCTGCTCCACCACGAAGACGTCGACGCGCAGCTTGAGGATCGCGTAGGCCGTCGCGGGGTCGAGGTCTCGCCAGGCGGCGCGCTGCACGGGTGCTCTGGTCACCCGCCCATCCTGCGGCAGCGGCTCCGCTAGCCTCGCCAGGGTGTCGGTGCACGAGGCGGTCGCGGGGTTCGCGCTGGTGGCGGCGCTGCTGACGCTGGTGCCGGGCCTCGACACCGCGCTGGTGCTCCGCACCTCCCTCACCAGCCGTCGCCGCAGCGCCCTGGCCACCGCCGGCGGCATCCAGGCCGGCTGCCTGGCGTGGGGCGCTGCCGCGGCGCTGGGCGCCACCGCCGTGCTCGCCGCGTCGCAGACCGCGTACCGCGTGCTGACCCTGGCCGGGGCCACCTACCTCGCGTGGATGGGCGTCCGCCTGCTCGTCGCCGGCTTCCGGAAGACTCCTCACGACGACGACGCGCACGCCGGTCCCCGCCCTCCCGCCGGCGTCTCGGCCGGTCGCGGGTTCACCACCGGGCTCATCACCAACCTCCTCAACCCCAAGGTCGGCGTCTTCTACCTCGCGACCATCCCGCAGTTCTCCGCCGTCGGCGTCCCGCCGCTGGCCATGGGCCTGCTCCTGGCGGGCGTGCACTGCGCCATCGGGGCGGTGTGGCTGACCGCGCTGGTGCTGGGCAGCTCGGCGCTGGGCTCGCGGATGGCGTCGACGTCGTTCGCGCGCTGGGTCGACAGGGTCACCGGCGGGGTGCTCGTGCTGTTCGGCGTCCGGGTGGCCCTGTCCGCCCGGGCGCTCTGACCACCCCCCCTGCGCTCGTCCCCACCCCGACGACCACGCGGAGGGGCGTCACGTGCGCCGACGACCACGCGGAGGGGCGTCACGTGCGCCGGTCATCACCGCAGCGGGTCATCGGGCCGCCCTCCAGCCGCCCCGCTGGCCTCGCGGTGCCGGAGCGTGGCGCGGAGGACCTTGATCGTCGGGGGTGGTGGCGCGGAGGTGCTTGATCGTCGCGGGGAGGGGCGGGTCACCCGGCGTTCACCTCGGCAGGGCAAGGTCGCGCGGTGAGCAGCAGCACCCCCGGCGCCGGCCCGGCCAGCGGCACACCGGCCGCCACCCCTGGGCTGCGGCGCGACCTCGGGCTGCGCGACGCCGTCGTCGTCGGCCTGGGGGCCATGCTCGGCGCGGGCGTCTTCGGCGCCGTCGGCCCCGCCGCGGCGGCCGTCGGCCCGTCGGCGCCGGGCCTGCTCGCCGCGCTCGCGCTCGCGGCGCTCGTCGCCACCTGCAACGCCACCTCCACCGCCCGGCTCGCCGGCCTGCACCCCCTCGCCGGCGGCGCCTACGCCTACGGGCGCCGCGAGCTGGGCGACTGGTGGGGCTTCGCCGCCGGGTGGGCGTTCGTGGTCGGCAAGACGGCCAGCTGCGCCGCGATCGCCCTCGTGGCCGGCGCCGCGGTCTGGCCGGAGCACCCGGGTGTGCCCGCCGCCGTCGCGGTGGCGCTCTTCACGGCGCTGACGTGCGCGGGCGTGCAGCGCACCGCGCGCGTCACCGCGGTGCTCGTCGTCGTCGTCCTCGCGATCCTCGCCGTCAGCCTGGGCGCGGCGGCCGGCGGCGGCCTCGACCTCGCCGCCCTGACGGGTGCCGCCGCGGACGCCAGCCCGCTCGGCGTCCTCCAGGCCGCGGGCCTGCTCTTCTTCGCGTTCGCCGGGTACGCGCGCATCGCCACGCTCGGGGAGGAGGTGCGCGACCCCCAGCGCACCATCGGCCGCGCCGTCGCGATCGCGCTGGTCACCGTGCTGGTCGTCTACGCCGCCGTGGTCGTCGTGGTGCTCGGCGTGCTGGGGACGACGACGACCGCCACCAGCGCCCTCCCGCTGCGCGACGCCGTGGCCGGCGGACCCGTGCCGCAGCTGGCGGTGCTCGTCACGGTCGGTGCTGCCGTCGCGGCGCTCGGGTCGCTGCTGACCGTGATGGCCGGCGTCGGCCGCACGGCGCTCGCCATGGCCCGCGACCGCGAGCTGCCCGCGCCCCTGGCCGCCGTCAGCCCGCGCAGCGGAGCGCCGGCGGTGGCGCAGCTGGTGGCGGGCGCCGTCGTCGTCGTCGCAGTCCTCACCACCGACCTGCGCGGCGCCATCGCCGCCAGCTCCACGGGGGTGCTCGTCTACTACGCCGTCGCGAACCTCGCCGCGTGGGCCCGCGCCGGCCGCGACCCGCAGCGCCGCGCCTGGGAGAGGCCGGTCGCCGCCGTCGGGCTGGTCGGCTGCCTCGTGCTCGTGGCGGCGCTGCCGCCCGCCGCCGTGGCCGCCGGGCTGGCGGTGCTGGCGGCGGGCCTGCTCGGCCGGGCCGTGCTGCGCAGGCTCAGCCCTGCGCGCCGGGCTCCAGGTCGAGGCTGATCGAGTTGATGCAGTAGCGCTGGTCGGTGGGCGTGTCGAAGCCCTCGCCCTCGAAGACGTGGCCCAGGTGCGAGCCGCACGAGGCACACCGCACCTCGGTGCGGACCATCCCCAGCGAGCGGTCGGTGATGAGCTCCACCGCGTCGGACTCGGCCGGCGCGTAGAACGACGGCCACCCGCAGTTGGAGTGGAACTTGGTGGTGGAGCGGAACAGCTCCGCGCTGCACGCCTTGCAGCGGTACACGCCCTCGGTCTCGGTGTCGGTGTACTCGCCGACCCACGCGCGCTCCGTGCCCGCCTCGCGCAGCACGCGGTACTCGGCGGGGGAGAGCTGCTGGCGCCACTCGGTGTCGGACTTCGCGACGGGGTACGTGCCGGTGCTAGGCGTGGTCATGCCCTGTCCAACACCCGTCGTCCGCGACGCGTTCCCCAGCAGGCGTCCCAGCAGCCCCACCGCTCAGCCGACCCGGCCGGTGCCCGCGTACGTGTGCAGCACCGGCACGCCGAGCACCTCGCGGGCGCGGCTGGCCCAGTCGCGGTGGAAGGTCTCCTCCACGGCGTGCGGCCGCGTGACCACCACCACCTCGCGCGCCCCGTGCTGCTGCACGGCGGCCTCCAGGGCGGGCACCGGGTCGTCGTCGGTGATGACGCCGTCGGCGTCGCGCCCGAGCGCGCGCAGCGCGGACACCGTCGTCCCCAGCACCGCGGACGCCTCGGCACGGGCGGTCTGCGCGTCGCGCCGCCCGCCCTCGCGCACCGCCTCGACGGCCTCGCCCCAGTGGGCCAGGCTCAGCCGGTCGACCACCTCGGTGAGCACGTTGCGCCGCGTGTCCGCCGGCACGAGCACCCGGTAGACCAGGTCCTCGCCCTCGTGCAGCGCGAGCACCCGCTCCGCGTCAGGCCCCTCCACGGGCTGTTCGGTGAGGAGGACGACGACGGAGGGCTCGGCCCGCTCGCTGGGGCCGGGGGCGGTCTCTGGCACGTCCCGGACGCTATCCGCCCGTCAGGACGTCCGCGAGGTCGTAGTCGGCGGGCACGTCGAGCTGGTCGAAGCGGCACGAGGCCGGGTCGCGGTCGGGCCGCCAGCGCGCCAGCTGCACGGTGTGGCGGAACCTGTCGCCCTCCAGCTGGTCGTACCTCACCTCCGCCACGAGGTCGGGCTGCAGCGGGATCCAGCTGGCGTCCTTGTCGGCCGCGGCGAACCTGTTCTTCTCCCCGGCCTGGCGGCGCGGGGCGCCGTCGGCGTCGCGCAGCACCAGCGGCTGCAGCTCCCTCTCCAGCTCCACGCGCACCCTGTCGGTGAAGGCGCTGGCCCCGCCGACCTGCCGCAGCTGGCCGTCGTCGTCGTGCAGGCCCAGCAGCAGCGAGCCCACGCCGGTGCCGGACTTGTGCACCCGGTAGCCGACGACGACGACGTCGGCCGTGCGCGCGTGCTTGACCTTGAGCATGACGCGCTTGCCGGGGGCGTACGGGGCGGCGAGCGGCTTGGCGACCACCCCGTCCAGGCCGGCGCCCTCGAAGGTCTGCAGCCACTCCTGCGCGAGCGCGGCGTCGGTGGTGGTGCGCGTGAGGTGCACCGGCGCGGACACCCCCGCCAGGGCCTCCTCGAGCGCCGCGCGGCGCTCGGCGAAGGGCCGGGCGGTGAGGTCGTCGTCGGCCAGGGCCAGCAGGTCGAAGGCCACGAAGGAGGCCGGTGTGGTCTCGGACAGCAGCTTGACGCGGCTGGCAGCGGGGTGGATGCGCTGGGCGAGGGCCTCCCAGTCGAGGCGCTCGGCGCCGGGTTCACCGCGGCGGACCACCACCTCGCCGTCCACCACGCAGCGGTCGGGGAGCTGGGCGCGCAGGTGCCCGACCAGCTCGGGGAAGTACCGCGTCAGGGGCCTGGTGCCGCGGCTGCCGAGCTCGACCTCGTCGCCGTCCTTGAAGACGATGCAGCGGAAGCCGTCCCACTTCGGCTCGTAGAGCAGGCCGCCGTCCACCGAGGCCGGCTCGGGCACGGTGGTGACGTCCTTGACCGCCTTGGCGAGCATCGGCGCGACGGGCGGCATCACGGGCAGGCGCACGACTCCCAGCCTGCCCCCCGAGGCCCGTCCCGCCCCGTGGTCGTGGGCGTCCGCCACCCGCGTGGCGCAGCCGGGCGCCCGGCGGCGCCCCCCGGCCCCCAGGGGAACCCCGCCCAGCGCCCCGCGGGGGGGTGCGGCGGCGGCG
>NZ_JBQXXG010000006.1:0-231706 GCF_052644995.1 Quadrisphaera sp. KR29 | reverse complement strand
GGTGGGGGGGGTTGGGGGGCGGGGGGGGGCCCCGGGGGGCGGGGTCCCCGCCCCCGGGTTCGCGGGGGCGCCCCCCCCCGGGGGGGGGCCCCACGCCCATGATCACAGCGGGAGCGGGGCCTGTCAGGCGGGGCGGCGGGTGAGCAGCTGCACCGGGACCGGTGCGGTGCCCTCGTCGCGGGGGGCCTGGTCGTGCTCGGCCCCCGGGTAGCGCGTGGCCAGCAGGCCGCGGCAGAAGTGCGCGTTGCCGTCGATGCTGATGCGCGTGGAGCGGGCCTTGCGCAGCCACATCCCGACCACCGACGGCGGCACGGGCGTGCCGTGGTCGTCGACGGCGACGGGGGCGTCGTCCTCGACGGACAGCCCCAGGGCCTCCCGGCGGCGCACCAGCGCGTCCGTGGGGTCCCCCGGGAGCAGGTCGCGCAGCCGGACGGCGTGCACGTCGTGCTCGCCGAGCTCCGGGCGGGCCCGCAGCAGCGAGGTCAGCGCCCGCTCCGCGGCGGCGGTGTGGGCCTTGCGGCGGAACGTCAGGCGCAGCTCGTCCAGGTCCGACTCCGCCTCGTGCCCGAAGGTGCCCTTGTAGCCGGCGTCGGCGGCCAGGCCCCGGTTGATGAGGTCGGAGTCGTGGTGGTCGTCGAGCTCGACCAGCACGTGCCGCACGCCGGGGAGCGCCGTGAGCGCGTCCTTGGCGTCCGAGCACATGAGGTAGGCGAAGTTGGGCGAGCAGAACGAGGTCGGCAGGCGCAGGTGCACGCGCACCACGTCGTCCTCCGCGTCGAGGCTGCGCACGAACCCCAGCGAGGTGATCGCCTCGTCGAGCTCGGGGTCCATCACCGCCGCCAGCGCGTCCCAGGCCCGCTGCTGCAGCCCCGTCCGCGTGGCGGGGCGCTCGTCGAGGGCCGTCACGCCATCCCCGCCATCTCCGCCTTGCCCGCGGCGCGGGGCTCGGCGGCGGAGACGGCCGGCTCCGGCACCGCGGCGGGCTCGGGCGCCACCTGCAGGTGCTCCGGCACGGGGATGTCGTACAGCGCCGCGGCGTTGAGGCCGAGGATGCGCTTCTTGGTGTCGGTGGTCAGCGGGGCGTACTCCGTCATGTCCTCCGGGATCTGGAAGTCGACGAACTTCTCCACCAGCCACTTGGGCGTCCAGATGGCGTAGTCGGAGGAGAAGAAGATCCGGCTGTCGCCCATCCAGTACATGAGCTCGCCGATGATCTGCGCGAAGTAGCGCGGGCGGGTGTGGATGAAGGGCATCGCCACCGCCAGGCCGGCGTAGACGTTGGGCTCCTGGGTGGCGATCCAGCAGAAGTCCTCCAGGCGCGGCAGCCCGCAGTGCTCCACCACGAAGTTGAGGCCGGTGTAGTCGCTGGCCACGGCGTCGATGTCGGCCACGTCGAAGGCGTCGCGGTCCAGCGGGCGGATGGTGGGGCCCTTGTGGACGTGGATGTTGGTGATGCCCAGCTCCAGGCACGCCTCGAGGTAGCGGCGCGACCAGGGGTCGGTGAGCTTGTAGCCGCGCGACTCGCCCTGCCACTCGGCGGTGTAGAGCTTGACGCCCTTGAGGCCCATCCGCTCCGCGTCACGGCGCAGCTGCTCGAGGCCCTTCGCCTCGAAGCGGGGGTCGTAGGCGTGGTTGTACGTGAGCTTGTCGGGGTGGGCCTGGGCCAGCGCGAAGGCCTCTTCGGTCTGCCCGAAGCCGTTCTTGTAGAACTCGCCGAGGATCGCCGGCTGGAAGATCGCGTGGTCGACGTACCCGTCCTCGAAGAGGTCCTTCATGAGGCGCTGGCCGCCGTAGTAGCAGTACTCCTCGTAGGACCACACCTCGCTCTCGGGGGAGAGGTTGCGGTGGTAGTCGTAGAAGCAGTCGATGAACTGCTTGCCGTGGACGTTGCGCAGGTTCTCCGGGCGGGCGTCCCACAGCGCGATGTGCGCGTCGAGGATGAAGTAGTCGGTGCCGTCCTTGCTGTACACGGGTCCTCCTCGTCGAGGTGGTGCGTCGTCGCTCCGTGAAGAAGGTCGCACCCGCCGGCGCCGTCTCACAGGGGGAGGGCGTCTCACTGTGAGACGCCGCGGGAGGCCCGCGCCTACGCTGGTGCGCACCGGGGGCAGCGCTGCCCCCGACCCGGAGGTGGGGGATGGCGCCGGAGGCCCTCTCGGGCACGTCGGTGGACGCGTCGCTGAGGCTGCGCGCCTCCTGGGAGCGCAGCCGCCACCTGGAGGTGCCCCCCGACGAGGTGCCGCCGGTCTACAGCGCCGCCGTCGACGTCGACCCGCTGTTCGTGGAGTCCGGCCGCACCGTGCTCGCCGACCTGCGCTCCACCCTGGCCGGGGAGGCGGTGGGCGTCATGCTCACCGACGCGACGGGCCTGGTGCTGCAGCGCTTCCTGGACGACGCCGCCATGCACCGCTCCCTGGACCGGGTGCACCTGGCGCCGGGGTTCTCCTACGCCGAGGCCCACGCCGGCACCAACGGGCTCGGCCTGGCCATCGCCGACCGCGCCCCCAGCCTGGTCCGCGGCCCGGAGCACTACGTGGAGAGCCTGCGCGAGTACACCTGCGCCGCCGCCCCCGTGCTCGACCCGCGCACCGGCGACGTCGCCGGCACGGTCAACCTCACCACCTGGTCGCGCTCGTCCTCCGGGCTGCTGCTCGCCCTGGCCACCACCGCGGCGCGCAGCACCTCCGCGCTCATGCTCGCCCGCAGCGGGGGAGCCTCCGCGCTGGGCCAGACCAGGACGACGACGCAGGGCGCCGCGCCACCCGCCCCGGCGGCGCCGCGCGGGCAGGTCTACCGGGTGGTGCCGGCCCGCGCCGCCGGCTCCGCCGACCCGTGCACCTCCCTCCCGTGGGCCACCGCCGTCGAGCAGCTGGAGCGCGCGCTGCTCGCCGGGCGGACCGTGGCGCTCGCGGGGGAGGCCGGCTCGGGCAAGACCGCCCTGGTGGCCTCCGCCCGGCGCCGCGCGCAGCTGCGGGGCACCCTCCTGGCCGCGCGCGCCCCCGGCCCCGGGGAGGTCAGCGCCTGGCTGGCGGCGTGGACCCCGGTGCTGCACGAGGAGGGCGCCTGCATCGTCGTGTCCGGCGCCTCCTCGCTGCCGGCGTGGGCCGCCGACCAGCTGGCCGGCCTCCTCGGCGCCGCGCGGCGCGGCGACGGCACGCCGCAGCCGTGCGTGCTCACCGAGCACGACGCCTCCGCGCTGCCGCCGCCGCTGGCCGCGCTCGTCGACGTCGTCCTCGAGGTGCCACCGCTGCGCGAGCGGCCCGAGGACGTGCTCCCGCTGGCCGAGCACTTCGCCCGCGCCCACCGCCACCACGACGTGGGCTTCACCCCGGCTGCTGCGCAGGCGCTGCGCAGCGCCCCGTGGCCCGGCGGGGCGACGCAGCTGCGCCAGGTGGTGCAGGCGGCCTCGGCGCGCACCGACCTCGTCGACGTCCGCCACCTGCCCGCTGACTTCGCCGCGAAGAGCCGGCGCAGCCTGGGCCGGCTCGAGGCGCTCGAGCGCGACGAGATCGTCAGGGCGCTCGCGGTGCCCGGGACGACGGTGGCGCAGGCCGCCGAGAGGCTCGGCATCTCCCGCGCCACCGTCTACCGGCGCATCAGCTCCTACGGCATCGAGGTGCCGGGGCGCTGAGCGCGGGGCCGGCCGCGGCCCTGACGACAGGGGACCGTCAGGGCCGCGGCGGTCGGACCGGCCTCAGCGGGCCGGGACGGTCACGGGACGAGGATCCCGCGACCGCGGATGTTGCCCGCCTCGAGGTCGTGGATGGCGTCGAGCGCGGCCCCCAGCGGGTACGTCTTCGTGTGGAGGGTGACCCGGCCCTGCGCGGTGAGCGCCATGAGCTCGACGAGGTCCTGGTAGGTGCCCACGAGGTTGCCGACCACGCTGATCTCGCGGATGACGGCGTCGATGGTGGGGACGCGCACCTCGCCGCCGTAGCCGATGACGTAGTGCTGGCCGCGGTTGCGCAGGAGCCTGGGCGCCAGCAGCTCGGCGCCGTGCTCGCCGACGAAGTCGAACAGCACGTGCGCGCCGCCGTCGGTGGCGTCCAGCACCGCCTTCTCCACCTCGGCGTCGCTGGTGCCCAGCACGGTGTGGTGGGCACCGATGCTCGTCGCCAGCTCCAGCGCGGCCGGGTTGCGGTCGACGACGGTGATCTGGGCGCTGGTGATCGCGGCGAGGGTCTGGATGCCGATGTGCCCCAGGCCGCCGGCCCCGACGACGACGGCGTGGGTGCCCGGGAAGAGCACGCCCGCGGCCTTGCGCACCGCGTGGTAGGCGGTGACGCCCGCGTCGGCGAGCGCTGCGACGGCGGCGGGCTCCAGCCCGGCGTCGAGCTTCACCACCGAGCGGGCGCCGGTGAGCATCTGCTCGGCCATGCCGCCGTCGACGTTGAGGCCGGGGAAGGTGGCGTTCTCGCAGTGGGCGTCCTGGCCGTTGCGGCACGGCAGGCACAGGCCGCACGTGACGAGCGGGTGCATGATCACCAGGTCGCCGGGGGCCACGTTGCTCACGGCGGACCCGACCGCGCGCACGGTGCCCGCGTTCTCGTGGCCGATGACGTAGGGCAGCGGCGGGTGCTGGATCGCCTCCCACTGGCCCTCGAGGATGTGCAGGTCCGTGCGGCACAGCCCGGCGGCGCCGATGTCGACCACCACGTCCCAGGGGCCCTTGATCTCGGGCTCGGCGACCTCGTCCAGCGACGGCGGCTCGTTGTACTCGTGCACGCGCAGGGCCTTCACGGCGCTCCTCCTCGTCGAGGCCCCGCCGGCCCGTTCGCCGGAGGGGGTCGGGCACCACCCTTTCCAGCGCGGGCGCCGCGCGCCAGCGGCTGTCTCAACCTGCGACGGGCCGGCGGGGCTCCCCACGGCGGTCGCACCGCAGTACCGTCCCGGGGGTGGCGGTCACCAGCGGTGAGGTGCAGACGGCCGACGGTCTGACGGCGACCTCCGCCGAGCTGCGCCGCACGCCGCTCGCGCCACGGCGCACCACCGGCCACGACGTCGTGCGGTGGGCCCTGGCCGCGGGGTACGCGGTCCTGCTCGTGGTCGCGCTGGCGTTCGGGGCCCGTCCGGCGCACTGGGGCGAGGTGGAGGCCGCCGTCGCCTCCGGCGACGTGACGAGCGTGACCGTGGCCACCGCTCCCGACGACGGCAGCCCCCTGCGGTACCAGCGGGTGACCTGGCGCGAGGGGCTGCAGCAGCGGCGCGCGGAGGTCGTGGTCGTGCCGCCCACCACGGACGTCACCTGGGTGGCGCCGCGCACCGAGCTGGAGCGGGACGCGGGTGAGCAGCTGCGGGCCCTCGCCCCGGACCTGCGCGTGGAGCGCGTCCAGGGCGGCTTCGACGGGTCGTCGTCGTTCTGGGGGCGGCTCCTGCCGTTCCCCGCCGTCGCCGCCGTGGCGGTGCTGCTCGGCTGGGCGTGCTGGCTCGGCCAGCTCGTGAACGGTCCCGCGCCGTGGCGGGCCACCCGCTGGGCGTGGTCCTGGCTCAGCTGGGTGCCCGGCGGCGTGCTGGCGCAGCTGCTGCTGGGCGGCCCGACCCGGTGGCTGCCGGCGCCCCGCCGTCCGGCCCGCCGGCTCGGTCCCTGGCGGGCGTTCTTCCTCTCGCTCCTCCTCGCGCCGCTGGTGGGCGCGCTGCTGGGCCTGGCCCAGCGCGTCGCGCTCGCGGGGTGCGTCAGGCGGCGGCGGGCTCGCGCGCGGGGTCGAGCAGCGCGGCACGGGCCTCCACCAGCGGCAGCACCTCGGCCACGGTGACCTGCCGGCCCAGCTCCGCGGACAGCGTCGTGACGCCGGCGTCGGCGATGCCGCAGGGGACGATCGCGCCGTAGGCGCCCAGGTCGTTGTCGCAGTTCAGCGCGAAGCCGTGCATCGTCACCGACTGGGCCACGCGGATGCCGATCGCGGCCACCTTGCGCTCGGCGACCCACACGCCGCTGCGGCCCCTGACCCGCTCGGCGCTCACGCCGAGGTCGGCGCAGACGGCGATGAGCAGCTCCTCCACGCGGCGCACGTGCTTGACCACGTCGATGCGGCCCGCCAGCGACAGCACCGGGTAGCCCACCAGCTGGCCCGGGCCGTGCCAGGTGATCCGGCCGCCCCTGTCGACGTCGACGACGGGGACGCCGCTGCCTGCGAGGGGCCGGTCGGCGGGCTCGGTGAGCTTGCCCGCGGTGAACACCGGCGGATGCTCCAGCAGGAGCAGCGCGTCGCCCCGGCGCCCGGCGACGACGTCGGCGTGGACGCGGCGCTGGAGCTCCCAGGCCTCGAGGTAGTCGACGAGGCCGCCGGCGCCGACGCCGCCCACGCGCTCCACCGAGGGGCCCTGCTGCACCCGCCTAGGGTAGGTGCGGTGCGCGTGGGCCTCGTCGGGTACGGCGACTCCGGTCGCTCCTTCCACGTCCCGCTGCTGCGGGCCGCCGGCGCGGAGGTGGCCGTGGTGGCCACCCGAGACGCCGTGCGCAGCGCCGCGGTCCGCTCGGACCTGCCCGGCGCCCGCGTGGTGCCCGACCTCGACGCGCTGCTCGGCCTCGGGGGCAGCGCCGTCGACGTCGTCGTCCTCGCCTCCCCGTCCGGCGCGCACGCCGAGCAGGCGCTCGCCTGCGTCGCCGCTGGCCTGGCCGTCGTCGTCGACAAGCCCCTGGCGGTGGACGCGGCGCAGGCGCAGCGGGTGGTCGAGGCCGCCGAGGCCGCCGGCACCGTGCTGACCACCTTCCAGAACCGGCGGCACTCCGACGAGCACCGCACCCTGCGGCGCCTGCTCGAGCGCGGCGAGGTGGGACGGCCCTACCGCTTCGAGCGGCGCTGGGAGCGCTGGCGGCCGGTGCCCAAGCAGCGCTGGCGCGAGAACGCCCCCGCCGACCAGGGCGGCGGGCTGCTGCTCGACCTGGGCAGCCACGTGGTCGACGCCGCCGTCGACCTCTTCGGCCCCGTCAGCGCCGTCTACGCCGAGCTCGCCGCGCGCACCACGCCGTCGGAGGACGACGCCGTGCTGGCGCTGACCCACGCGGGCGGCGTGCGCTCGCACCTGGCGGTCGGCTCCCTGGTGGGCGCGCCGGGCCCCCGCACGCGCCTGCTCGGCACCGCCGGGGCCTACGTGGTCACCGACTTCGAGGGCGAGCCGGCGGCCTTCGGCGGCTTCGCCGACGCGCCGCGGTGCACCGGCTGGGTGGTCGCCGGCGCCGAGCGCCGTCCGGTCCCGACGGCGCCGGGGGAGCCCGCCGACTTCTACCGGGCCGTCGCCGCCGCGGTCCGCGCCGGTGACCCGACGGCCGTCCCGGTGCCGCCGCGGGAGTCCCTCCACGTCGCGCGGGTGCTCGACGCGGCCCGCGCGAGCGCCTCGGAGCTGCGCGTGGTCAGGCTGCCGGAGGCAGACCCAGCGCCCTGAGCACCGTCCCGGCCGCGCGGCGCCCGGAGACCAGCGCCCCCTGCTGGCTGGCGGTGTCGCGGTGGTCGCCCGCCACGTGCACGCCGCCGCCGAGGTCGGGGTCCTGTCGCGCGCGCAGCGGCGGCAGCAGCGCGGGCAGCGCGCGCGGTACCGCGCTGGTGGCCACCAGCTCCCAGCCGGCGGCGTCGCGCCCCCACAGGTGCCCGAGCTGGCGGCGCACCACCGGCTCGGCCTCGCGCGGATCCGGTGCCCCGAGCACGGTGGAGGCCACCAGGTGGCGCCCGGTGGGCGCGTACCCGGGGGCCACGGCCGACAGCAGCGCGCTGTTGACGACCGGCCCGCTGCGGTCGGCGTCGAGGTGGAGCAGCCTCGCGCGCGCGCCCTGCGCGGGCTGCTCGGGCGCCTCGTGCCAGAAGGTCGTCAGCGCGCGCGGGGCGGGCACGGGCAGTCCCGGCAGCAGCTGCGCCGCCTCCCAGCCCCCGGTGGCGACGACGACGGCGCGGGAGGCCACCTCGCCGTCCTCGGTGCGCACCCGCACCCCGTCGGCGCTGCGGCGCACCGCGGCCACGGCCGCGCCGGTGCGCACCTCGGCGCCGGGCAGGGCGGTCAGGCGCGAGGCCAGCAGGTCCGGCAGGCGCTGGACCCCGTCCGGGGGGACGCCCGGGGTGCCCCGCACGAAGGAGCGGACGACCAGGCGCGCGAAGGACGCCGACGTGCGCCCCTCGGCGTCTCCCAGCACGCCGGCCAGGAACGGGTCGACCACCCCGGTGCGCAGCCGCCCGCGGACCCCGGCCCGGTCCAGGGCGCTGGCCAGGGGCTCGTCGGCGCCGTCGCGGACGGCGCGGGGCTCGGCGAGGGCCGCCTGCAGCGCCCAGGTGAGGAAGGCCGCCTTCTCGCGCGGGGAGCCCACCGGCGCGAGCAGGGAGGACAGCGCCGCGGAGGGCAGGCGGCGGGGGTCGCCCAGCACGTGGTGGCGCCGGCCGCGGGCCACGGCAGCTCCCGCGGCGAAGGGCTGCAGCGCCAGGTCGGTCATCCCGTCCGCGCCCAGCACGCGCTGCAGCGCGGGGTAGGCCGGGTTGATGAGCTGGAAGCCGCGGTCGACCCGGAAGCCGCCGGTGTCGTCGGTGCGGACGCGCCCGCCCGGGCGGTCGCCGGCCTCCAGCACCAGCACCGACGCGCCCGAGCCCGCCAGCCGCAGCCCGCACGCGAGGCCGGCCAGCCCGGCACCGACCACCACGACGTCCACCCCGACACCCACGGCCCCAGTTGTCCACAGGGCGAGCGGCCGCGCCAGCGGGACGCGGCCCGCGGCGGGCAGGGTGTGCGGGTGATCACCTCCCGCAGGTCGGCCCGGACCGAGCTCCCGGCCGCGCCGCAGGTGCCCGGCCTGCTGGTGGGCCCCCTGGTGGCGCCCTCGGTGCCCGGGCGGCCCGCCGCCTGGTGGGCCGTCGACGAGGACGGCCGGGACGTGGTGGTCCAGCGGGTGCGCCCCGCCGGCGGCACCGGCCCCCTGGCGGGCCTCGACGAGGCCTCGCTGCGGCGCCGCCTGGCGCACCCCCACGTGGTGCCGCTGCTGCGGGTGGTGCGCTGCCGGGAGGGCGCGGTGCAGGTGCTCGGGCCGGCGCCGGGCGGCGCCCTGCCAGACCTGCTGGCCGGGCGATCCCGGCTCGACCCGGGCGAGGTGGCCGTGCTGGTGGCGGGTCTGGGCAGCGCGCTGGGGGCGCTGCACGAGGCCGACCTGGTGCACGGGGAGGTGTGCGCCTCCGGCGTCCTGGTCGACCGGGCCGGCCTGCCGCTGCTGCTGGGGTGGGGAGGGGCGCGCTCGGCGGTGCCGGAGGGGGTGCGCCGCCGGGAGCTGCGGGCGGGCGGCGGCCCGCGCCCGCGCCGGGCCGGCCCGCACCCCGCCGAGGACGTGCGCGCCCTGGCCCGCCTGGGGCTGGCCGCCCTCGGCGAGGACGTCGGCGGCGGCGCTGAGGACTCCCGCGCCGGGGACGCCGGCGGTGGGGACCCCAGCACTGGCGACCGAGCGGTCCTGGCGGCGCTGCTGCGCGCGGCGCTGGCCGCCGAGGGCCCCGCCGCCCCCAGCGCGCAGGACCTGGCCCGCGCCTGCTGGGAGGCGGTGCCGCCGGTGCCGCTGGGGGCGGGCCTTCCCGACGCCGCGTCCAGCGCCACCGCCGTGACCCAGCGGGTGCGGCGCAGCGCGGCCCGCGGCGCGGGGCCCGCGCCGGAGCACCAGCGGAGAGGGCCCCGGCTGGGCGTGCGGCTCGCCCGGCACCCGGGGCGCTGGGCCGCGGGCCTGCTGGCGGTGGCACTGCTGGCCGGCGCGGCGGTGGCGATCGGCGCCGCACGACCGGTCGACGCCCGGCTCACCTCCGAGGACCCCGCCGTCGCCGTGCCGGCCCTGGCCGAGCTGCGGCTGCGGGCGGTGGCCGAGCAGGACGCCTCCCTGCTGGACCGGGTCGACGTCGCCGGCTCCGCCGCGGCGCGCGCCGACGCCGCGCTGGTCGCGGCGCTGGGGGGCCGCCGGGTGGAGGGCGCCGCCGCGCGGGTCGTCTCCGCCAGCGTGGAGGAGCGCGAGGGCCACCGCGCCTGGGTGCGGGTGGTCAGCGCCGTCAGCGCCCACCGCGTCGTGGCCGGCGGGAGCGTCGTCGAGGTGCCCGACAGCGGCCCGGTGACCTCGCGCCTGCTGCTGCAGCGCGAGGACGGCACCTGGAAGGTGGTGCGGGCCGCCTGAGGACGCTCAGCCGGCGAGGGTCCAGCGCACCGCGGACGGCAGGTCGGGGTGGCTGAAGCGGAAGCCGCTGGCCAGCAGTGCCGCGGGGGCCAGCCGTCGGCTGGCCAGGACCTCCTCGGCGAATCCGCCCAGGGCCACCCGCAGCGCTGCCGCCGGCACGGGGAGCACCGCCGGGCGGTGCAGCGCCCGCGCGAGCTCGGCGATGATCTCGCCGCTGGGCCGCGGGTCGGGGGCCACGAGGTTGACGGGCCCGGAGACGTCGGCGTGCAGCAGGTGGTCGATGGCCCGCAGCTCGTCCTCGAGGGTGATCCACGACCACCAGTCGCGCCCACCGCCCAGGGGCCCGCCCAGCCCCAGGCGCACCAGCGGCAGCACCTGCCCGAACGCCCCGCCACGCGGAGCCATGACCAGGCCCGTGCGCAGGGAGGCGGTGCGGATGCCCGCGGCCCGGGCCGGGGCCGCGGCCGCCTCCCAGGCCACGCAGCACCGTGCGAGGAACTCCTCCCCGGCCGAGGAGGACTCGTCCAGGGGCTCGGCGCCCCGGTCGCCGTAGTAGCCGATGGCGCTGCCCTGGAGCAGCACCGAGGGGGGCTCGTCGAGGCTCGCCAGCGCCCGGGCGAGCGTGGCGGTGGCCGAGGTGCGCGACTCCACCACGGTCCGGCGGTAGGACTCCGTCCACCGGCGGTCGGCGACGCCCGCGCCGGCCAGGTTGACGGCGGCGTCCACCCGGCCCAGGCGGGCCGGGTCGAGCCGGCCGGACGCCGGGTCCCACTGCACCTCGTCGGGTGCCGTGGGAGCCCGGCGCACCAGCCTGACGACGTCGTGGCCGGCGCTGCGCCACCAGCGCACCAGCGGCTGCCCGATCATGCCGGACGCGCCGGCCGCGACGATCCTCATGCTGCTGCCGGCCTCAGAGGCCGAGCTCGGCCTCGAACGCGCCCTCCTCCAGGCGCGTCTTGAGCGCCACGAGGAACCGGGCGGCGTCGGCGCCGTCGACCAGGCGGTGGTCGTAGGACAGCGCCAGGTACATCATCGAGCGGACGGCGATGACGTCGTCCCCGTCGGCGCCGGCCACCACCGCGGGCCGCTTGACGACGGCCCCGGTGCCCAGGATCGCCACCTGCGGCTGGTTGATGATCGGCGTGTCGAACAGGGCGCCGCGGCTACCGGTGTTCGTGATGGTGAAGGTGCCGCCACCGAGCTCGTCGGGCGTCACCTTGTTGTCGCGGGTGCGCTTGGCGAGGTCGGCGATCCGGCGGGCGATGCCGGCGAGGTTGAGGTCACCGGCGTCCTTGACCACCGGCACGAGCAGCCCGCGCTCGGTGTCGACGGCGATGCCGATGTTCTCCTGCGGGTGGTAGACGATCGACTCGCCCTCGATGCTGGCGTTGACCTGCGGGTACTGCTTCAGCGCCTCGACCGCGGCCAGGGTGATGAAGGGCAGGTAGCTCAGCGAGGCGCCCTCGCGGGCCTTGAAGGCGTCCTTGGCGCGCTCGCGCAGCTTGGCGATGCGGGTCACGTCGACCTCGACCACCGTGGTCAGCTGCGCGGAGACCTGCAGCGACTCCACCATGCGCTGGGCGATGACCTTGCGCAGGCGCGTCATCTTCTCCGTGGTGCCGCGCTTGGCCGAGATGCTCGGCGCCGCCGGGGCCTTCGGCGCCGAGGGCGCCGGCGAGGACGACGGCGCAGGGCTCTTCGCCGCCTCCGCCTTCGCGGCCTTCGCGGCCTCGGAGGCCTTGAGCACGTCCTCCTTGCGGATGCGCCCGCCGACGCCCGTGCCGGTCACGGTGGACAGGTCCACGCCCTCGCTGGCGGCGAGCTTGCGCACCAGGGGGGTCACGTAGGCCGACACGTCGGCCGGGGCCTTCGGGGCGGTGGTGCCCGGGTCGACCGGGGGCGTCACGCCGCCGCCGGTCTGCGGGGCGGGGGAGGTGTACTCCTCGCTGGCCTGCTCGGCGCCGCTGGCGCTGGCGGGGGCCTCCGGCGCGACCTGGCGGTCGGGCACGTCCTGCTGGGAGGAGCGGGAGGAGGACTGCTGGTGCGCGCCGCCGGAGGAGCCCTCCGACCCGCGCGAGGACGCCTGCTGCGCCTCGGCGTCGCCGAGGGACTGCTGCTCCGCCTGGGCGCGCTCCTCGACCTCGTCGGCCAGGGAGCCCGCTGCGCGGTCGTCGTCGCCCGAGGAGCCCGAGCCGCCCGAGCCCTCCGAGGAGCCCGAGCCGCCCGAGGAGCTCCCCGCGCCGCTGCCGACGAGGGCCAGCTGGGCGCCCACCTCAGCCGTCTCGTCCTCGCCGACGAGGATCTCCAGGAGGGTGCCCGCGAAGGGCGAGGGGATCTCGGTGTCGACCTTGTCGGTGGACACCTCCAGCAGGGGCTCGTCGACCTCGACGGTGTCGCCGACGCTCTTCAGCCAGCGGGTCACGGTGCCCTCGGTGACGCTCTCGCCGAGCGCCGGCATGGTCACCGGCTGGGAGTCGCCGCCGCCCGAGGAGCCTGAGGAGCCCGAGCCGCCGCCGGAGCCCTGCGGGGCCGGCGCGGGCGCCTCCCGCTGCGGCTCGGACTCGGGCTCGGGCTCGGGCTCGGGCTGCGCCTCGGTCTGCGCCGAGCCGCCGCCGGACCCCGAGGAGGAGCCCTCGGAGGCGTCGCCGATGACCGCCAGCTGGGCGCCCACCTCGGCGGTCTCGTCCTCGGCGACGAGGATCTCCGTGAGCGTGCCCGCGAAGGGCGAGGGGATCTCGGTGTCGACCTTGTCGGTCGAGACCTCCAGCAGCGGCTCGTCGACCTCGACGGTGTCGCCGACGCTCTTGAGCCAGCGGGTCACGGTGCCTTCGGTGACGCTCTCGCCGAGCGCCGGCATCTCCACGGACGGCATGTGTTCTGTCTCCTCGGGTCAGGCGTGCGAGTGCAGCGGCTTGCCGGCCAGCGCCAGGTGCGCCTCGCCGAGCGACTCGTTCTGGGTCGGGTGGGCGTGGACCAGCTGGGCGACCTCCTCGGGGAGCGCCTCCCAGTTGATGATCAGCTGGGCCTCCCCGACCTGCTCGCCCATGCGGGCCCCCACCGCGACGAAGCCCACGACGGGCCCGTCCTTGCGGCGGATGAGCTTGACGAAGCCCTGGGTGCCGATGATCTGGCTGCGGCCGTTGCCGGCGAGGTTGTACTCCAGCGCCTCGACCTGGTCGGCGCCGTAGGCCTCCTCGGCCTGCTTCTGCGACAGGCCCACCGAGGCGATCTCGGGGTCGGAGTAGGTCACGCGCGGCACGCCGGAGTCGATGACGGGCACGGGGTTCAGGCCGGCGATCTGCTCGGCCACGAAGATGCCGTGCGCGAAGCCCCGGTGGGCCAGCTGCAGGCCGGGCACGATGTCGCCGACGGCGTACAGGCCCTCGACGCCGGTGCGCAGGCGCTCGTCGGTGATGACGAAGCCGCGCTCGACCGTGACGCCCTGCTCCTCGTAGCCCAGGCCGGCGGTGACCGGGCCGCGGCCGACGGCGACGAGCAGGTAGTCGGCCCGGAGCTCCTCGCCGGACTCCAGGGAGACCGTGACGCCGGAGTCGTCCTGGGTGACCCCCGAGAAGCGCACGCCCGTCTTGAAGGCGATCTTGCGCTTGCGGAAGGCGCGCTCCAGGGCCTTGCTGGCGGCCTCGTCCTCGACGGGCACCAGCCGGGGGAGCGCCTCGACGATGGTCACGTCGACGCCGAAGGACTTCCAGGCGCTGGCGAACTCCACGCCGATGACGCCGCCGCCGAGGATCACCGCGCTGCTCGGCACGTGGTCGAGCTGGAGCGCCTGGTCGCTGGTGATGACGCGCCCGCCGAGCTCCAGGCCGGGCAGGGAGCGCGAGTAGGACCCGGTGGCCAGCACGACGTTGCGGCCGGTGTAGCGCTCGCCGCCCACCTCGACGGTGTCGCGGGCGACGAGCTTGCCCTCACCCTCCACCAGCGTCAGCTTGTGCGCCTTGGCCAGGCCCTGCAGGCCCTTGTAGAGGCGCCCGATGGTGGCGTCCTTGTACTTGTTGACCGCGGGCATGTCGATGCCCTCGAAGGTCGCCCGGACCCCGAACTGCTCGCTGTCGCGGGCGGCGTCGGCCACCTCGGCGGCGTGCAGCAGCGCCTTGGTGGGGATGCACCCCCGGTGCAGGCAGGTGCCGCCGAGCTTGTCCTTCTCCACCAGGGCGACGCTCATGCCGAGCTCCGCCGCGCGGAAGGCCGCCGCGTACCCGCCGCTGCCGCCACCCAGGACGACGACGTCGTAGACAGTCTCGGCCACCAGAGGCTCCTCCACTCGCGTGTCGGCGGCACGGCGGCATCCCTGCCGCACCGCGCTTCCCCGTCATGCTCCCAGACGCCGTTACCGTGTGCCGCGTGGGTCTCTTCTCGCGCCTGGGCCTGGGACGCTCCTCGTCCCGGCCGTCCTCCCGTGGGTCGCGGGGCGGGCGCCGCCCCACCGGCCCGGACTCGGCGCACCTGGCCGAGTTCGCCGCGACGCGCACGGGCGTGGAGGCCTACGTCGAGCCGGCCACCAGCGTCACGCCCACCACGCTGGTGCTCGTGGCGCAGGACGGGGAGTGGACCCGGCGCCGCGTGCCCGACCCGGCCACCGCGCGCGACTTCGCGCGCCGCACCGGGATCCCCGTCTACGACGTCAACCTCACCGGCTACCCGCAGCGGATGCGGGAGTGGACCGCGCGCAAGCGGCGGGAGGAGGGGGCCTCCTAGCGGGAGCCCTGCCCGAGGCCCTCGGCGAGGGCGACCAGCGTGCGCACGGCGTGGCCGGTGCCGCCCTTGCCGGTGTAGCCGTGCGGGGCGTGCTCGTTGAAGGCCGGCCCGGCGATGTCGAGGTGGGCCCACGGGAGGCGCTCGCCGTCGGCGCCGACGGGCACGAACTCGCGCAGGAACAGCCCTGCGACGAGCATGCCGCCGTTGCGGTCGCCGATGTTGGCCAGGTCGGCGACGGGGGAGTCCAGCGAGGCCCGCAGCTCCTCGGGCAGCGGCATCGGCCAGAACTGCTCCCCGGCCCGCTCGGCGGCGGCCAGCACGGCCGTGCGCAGGGCGTCGTCGCCCATGACGGCGCTGACCCGCGAGCCCAGCGCGACCACCTGGGCCCCGGTCAGGGTGGCGACGTCGACGAGGGCGTCGGGCTGCTCGTCGCCCGCCGCCACCAGGGCGTCGGCCATGACCAGGCGGCCCTCGGCGTCGGTGTTGAGCACCTCCACGGTGCGCCCGCCGTAGGTGGTGAGCACGTCGGAGGGCCGCTGGGCGGTGCCCGAGGGCATGTTCTCGGCCAGGGCGAGCCAGCCGGTGACCCGCACGGGGAGGTCGAGGCGGGCGGCGGCGACCACGGTGGCCAGCACGGCGGCGGCGCCGGCCATGTCGCACTTCATGGTGACCATGCCCGTCGGGGGCTTGAGCGAGAGCCCCCCGGAGTCGAAGGTGATGCCCTTGCCCACCAGCGCCAGGTGCGCCCGCGGCCGTGACGGGGCGTGCTCGACGCGGACCAGCCGCGGCGGTCGCACGGAGCCCTGGCCCACCCCGAGGATGCCGCCGTACCCACCGGCGGCCAGCGCCTGCTCGTCGAGCACGGTGACCGTGGCGCGGGTGCCCTTCACGGCGTCGCGCGCCGCGCGGGCGAAGGTCTCGGGGTAGAGCTCGTTGGGCGGGGCGTTGACCAGGTCGCGCACCGCGTTCACGGCGTCGGCCAGCACGGCCGCGCGCTGCAGGCGGGCGCCGAGCGCGCGGTCGCGCGCCAGCGGGGTCAGCAGCTCCACCGAGGCCAGGGGCGCGGCCGACCCCTCCGCGGTGCGGGCCCGCTGGGCGCGGTAGGCGTAGGCGCCCAGCAGGGCCCCCTCGGCCACGGCGGCGGCGCTCTCGAGGTCGTCGGCGGGCAGCGCGAGGGCGGCGGAGGCCACGCCGGCCAGGGAGCGCACGGCGGCGCCGGCGGCGCGGCGCAGCTGCTCGGCGCCCGCCGCGCCGGTGACGGGCCCGGTGCCGGTGAGCACGACGACGCCGGCGCGCACGCCCTCACCGGCGGGCAGGCGCACCACCTCGTCGGCCTTCCCCGTCACCCCCAGCGCGGTCAGCGCGGCCGGGGACAGCGCCGCGCGCAGCGGCCGGGGGAGGGCCTCGGCGCCCAGCACGCGCGGCCCGGGGGCCACGGCGAGCACCAGGGCGTCGGCGCCGGCGCGGGCGGGGGCGGTGGTCGAGGCGCGCAGGTCCGTCACGCCGGCCCAACCTAGTCCGGCGGGCGCAGCAGCAGCGAGCCGCCCCACAGGGCGGCGCCGACCGCCACCAGCGCGAACAGGGCCGTCCACACCGCTGCTGGCACGCCGGTCAGGCGCGCCAGCTGGTCGGCGTCGCTGCCCCGCGCGCGCCCTCCGCGGCGCGAGCGGGCCAGCTCGGCGACCCCGCGCGGAGCCCCCAGCAGCAGGCCCCACGCCAGCAGCGACGCGGCCGCCTGCAGCACCGGCGCCGGCGCCCACCACGTCACCGCGGCCGCCGGGACGGCGGTGGCGGCCAGCGCGCCGACGGCCCGCCACCCGCGCACCTGCGCGGCCAGCAGGCCCAGCGCGAGCAGCACCGCCCACAGCACCGCCGCGGGCCGGCCGGCGGCCAGCAGGGCAGCGGCGCCGAGGCCGACCAGGGCGGGGGCGGGGTAGCCGGCCAGCAGCACCGCGACCACCCCGGCGCCCCGGGCGGGCCCCGCCGAGACCGTCACGGCGGAGGCGTCGGGGTGCAGGCGGATCCCGCGCAGGCGCCGGCCGGCCAGCGCCGCCACCAGGCCGTGCCCGCCCTCGTGCGCGAGGACCAGGGCGGTGCGCCAGGCGCGCCACCCCGGCGCCCACGCGACCACGGCCAGCGCCGCCAGGCCCGTCAGCAGCGCGGTGGCCAGGGGCAGCGGCGCGCCGAGGGCGCTGGCCCGCGACCACGCCTCGGCCAGCCAGGCCGCGGCGCCGGTGGCGGCTCCGCTCACGGCTCGGTGAGCCGCCCGGCCTCCACGTGCCAGCGGCGGGTCAGGTGCACGGCCTCCAGCAGCCGGCGGTCGTGGCTGACCAGCAGCAGCGTGCCGGTGTAGGCCTCCAGCGCCGCCTCCAGCTGCTCGATGGCCGGCAGGTCGAGGTGGTTGGTGGGCTCGTCGAGCACCAGGAGGTTCACCCCGCGCGCCTGCAGCACCGCCAGGGCGGCGCGGGTCCGCTCGCCGGGGGAGAGGGTGGCGGCCGGTCGCAGGGCGGCGTCGCCCTTCAGGCCGAACTTGGCCAGCAGGGTGCGCACCTGGTCCGGCGGGGGGTCGTCGGGCAGCTGGGCGCGCACGGCGTCGACCAGCGGGGCGCGCCCGCCGTCGTCGTCGTCCAGCGACCTGCGGGCCTGGTCGACCTCACCGACCAGGGTGCTCGTGCCCAGCGACGCCGAGCCCGCGGCGAGCGGCGCGCGGCCGAGCAGCGCGGACAGCAGGGTGGTCTTGCCGGCGCCGTTGGGGCCGGTGATGCCGATCCTGTCGCCGGCGTCGACCTGGGCGCTGACCGGACCGAGCTCGAAGCCGCCGCGGCGCACGACGGCCCCCGCCAGCACCGCGGCCACCGACGAGCCCCGGGGCGCCGCGGCGATGGAGTAGCGCAGCTCCCACTCCTTGCGCGGCTCCTCGACGACCTCCAGGCGCTCGATGCGCCGCTCGGTCTGGCGGGCCTTGGCGGCCTGCTTCTCGGTCGACTCGCGCTTGAAGGCCTTGGAGATCTTGTCGGGGTCCTTCGCCTTGCGGACCGCGTTCTTGACGCCCCTGTCCATCCACGCCCGCTGCGTGCGCGCGCGCTCCTCCAGGCCCGCCCGGGTCTCGGCGTACTCCTCGTACGCCTCGCGCGCGTGCCGGCGGGCCACCGCCCGCTCCTCCAGGTAGGACTCGTAGCCCCCGCCGTAGACGCCCACCCGCTGCTGGGCGAGGTCGAGCTCCACGACCTGGGTCACGGTGCGGGCCAGGAACTCCCTGTCGTGGCTGACGACGACGACGCCGGCGCGCTGGTCGGCCACGAAGCGCTCCAGCCGCGCCAGCCCGGCCAGGTCGAGGTCGTTGGTGGGCTCGTCGAGCAGCAGCAGGTCGAAGCGGGACAGCAGCAGCGCCGCCAGGCCGACCCGGGCGGCCTGCCCGCCGGACAGCGACGTCATGAGGGCGTCCGGGCCGTCCGCGCCGAGCTCCAGGCCCAGGTCCGCCAGCACCGCCGGCACGCGGTCCTCCAGGTCGGCGGCGCCCAGCGCCATCCACCGCTCGAAGGCGGCGGCGTAGGCGTCCTCGGCGCCGGCGTCCCCGCGCTCCAGCGCGGCCAGGGAGGCGTCCAGGCGCTCCTGCGCGGCGGCGGTGCCGGTGCGGCGCGCCAGGTGCGCGGCCACCGACTCCCCGGGGCGCCGGTCGGGCTCCTGCGGCAGCCACCCGACGGCGGCGTCCGGCGGGGAGAGGGACACCCGCCCCGCGGCGGGGGCGTCCACGCCGGCCAGCAGGCGCAGCAGCGTGGACTTGCCGGCCCCGTTGGCGCCGACCAGGCCCACGACGTCACCGGGGGCGACGACGAGGTCGAGCCCGCTGAACAGGGTGCGGTCGGCGTGGCCGGCGGCCAGCCCCCGCGCGACGAGGGTGGCGCTCACGCCGGCAGGCCGGCGATGACGTCGGCCTCGAGGCCCGACAGGTCGAGCACGTCGGTGGCGGCGTCGTCGAGGCGGTCCGAGAGCGCGTCGACGCCGGGGGAGAGCACGAGCAGCGGCCCGGTCTCGGCCAGCGCGGCGAAGATGCCGTCGTTGCTGACCACCAGCACCTGCGGGCCGTCCTGCCCGGCCTCCAGGGCGGCCCGGGCGTCGGCGGCCGCGGCCTCGAGCAGGACGTGGTCGGCCACGTCGGAGCCGTCGGCGACGGGGACCGCCGCGGCGGCGAACTCGGCCAGGTGCGGGCGCGCGCGCTCGACGGCGCCGGCCTGCCCGGCGAGGTGGGCGCTGTCGGCCTGCCGGGCGAGCGTCACCACGGCGGCCATCCGCGCGCGCCAGCGGGCCGGGCCGGCGCGCAGGTTGTCGAGGTCGACCAGGAGCACCCGGCGCACCGGCAGCGACAGCCACAGGGGCCGGTCGGTGAGCAGGGCGCACAGGGCGTCGGCCAGCGGGTCGGGCAGCGCCGCGGGCAGCGCGGCGGGGTCGGCGCCGGACGGGGTGCTCCCCGTCGCGGGGGCCGGGGAGGCCGCCCGCCGGGGCCTGCGGGCGCGCAGCGCCGCGAGGTCGACCCACTCGTAGTCGTCGGCCTCGCTCGGCCCGCCTCCCAGCCCCACGCGCGCCATCCTCGCAGGGCGATCTAGCGTGGCCGCATGAGCGGCGCGGCGAGCCAGGCCCAGACCCGGTGGACGTGGGCCTTCGAGGACGCCGACGGCGGCGCCGTGGCCCCCGCCGGGGCCGCCCAGCCCGAGACCGGCTTCCCCGCGCAGGCCGACGCCGAGGCGTGGGTGGGGCTCAGCTGGCGGGCGCTGCTGGCCGAGGGGGCCGAGGGCGCGGTGCTGCTGCGGGACGGGTCGCGCGTGTACGGCCCGATGCCGCTGCGCCCCGCCGAGTGAGGCCGGCGGGGCCGGTGGGCCAGCCGGTCAGCCGACCCGCTGGCCGCGGCTGACCTGCGGCTTGGGGATGCGGCTGCGGCGCAGCTGCAGGGCGCGCATCACCGCGTACCCGACCACGCCGGTGCGCACCAGGGCGTCGGGGCCGAACCTCTCGCTCACCAGCCGGCGCACGCGGCGGCGCAGGACGAGGGAGTCGACGACGACGGCGATCAGGCCCACGTAGAGCAGGGCGTAGGAGGCCACGAACAGCGAGGTGTTCGCGGTGCTGCTCACGGCCAGCTGCACGATGAGCAGGACCAGCACGAAGGGCAGGAAGTGCTCCCCGAGGTTGCGCCGGGAGTCGACCACGTCGCGCACGTAGCGCTTGACCGGGCCGCGGTCGCGCAGGGCGAGGTACTTCTCCTCGCCGTTGATGCGGCCCAGCTGCACCCGGCGGCGCTCGGCGCGCAGGGCCTCCTTGGAGGAGGCGCTGGCGGCCCTGCGGTCCGCGGGCACCAGGGGACGGCGGTTGGCCGCCTCGCGCTGGGCGCGCGTGGGGGTCGGCCTGCCCTTGCCCGGCCCCTTCGGCTCCTCCGCGGTCGCCGCGGGGGCGGTGGGCTCCTTCGTCCGTCCGAACACGGGTCAAGAGTAGGTCAAGAGCGGCTGGCCTCGTGGACCATGAGCTCGGCCAGCCGGTCCCCGTAGCGGGCGCGGACCTTCTCGCGCACGCCCCGGTCGTGGCGCGGCACCGGCTCGAGGAAGACCTCGGCGACGTCGGCGAAGGCCTCCTGCACCCCGTCGCCGATGCGGACCATGGCCCGCTCGACCTCCTCGGAGGACAGGTCGTCGGCCAGGTCCAGGCGGGCGCAGACCAGCACCGAGTCGGTGCCCAGGGTGAGGGTGAGCAGGTCGACCACCGCCTCCACCTCCGGCTCGTCGCCGAGGTGCACGAGCACCGCGCGCACCAGGCGCGGGTCGGCCTGCACGTCGGTGAGCAGCCGCTTGTCGGCCAGCCCCAGGCGCACGGCCACCACGGCCAGCACCGCGGCGATGGCGAGGGAGGCGATGCCGTCCCAGAAGGCGTGGCCGGTGACCTGGTGGAGCGCGTTGCCCGCCGCGGCGAGCAGGAGGCCGACCAGGGCCGCGGAGTCCTCGAAGACCACGGTGGTGGCGGTCGGGTCGTCGCTGGTGCGCAGGAAGGCCCGGAAGGTCTGGCGGTGGGCGCGGGCCTCGCCGCGCGTCTGCTGCAGGCCGCGCACCAGGGAGGTGCCCTCGAGCAGGAACGCCACCCCGAGGACGACGTAGTTGATCACGGGGGACTCGATGTCGTGCTCGCCGGAGGTGAGGGCGTGCACGCCCTCGAAGGCGGAGTACAGGGCTCCGGTGACGAAGATCGACCCGGCGGCCAGCAGCGCCCAGAAGTACCGGACGCGCCCGTAGCCGAACGGGTGGGTCCTGTCGGCCGGCCGGGCGCTGCCGCGCAGGGCGATGAGCAGGAAGACCTGGTTCAGGGTGTCCGCGAAGGAGTGGGCGGTCTCCGCGGCCATCGACGCCGAGCCCGTGATGACCGCGGCCACGCCCTTGGCGACGGCCACCAGCAGGTTGGCGCCGAGGGCGACCAGCACGGTGAGCTTGCTCTCGCCGCCGGCGCCCTTCGGGGAGCCCTCCTGCGCGGTCTGCTGCGCGGTGTCCGGCGAGGCGGTGTCCTGGGGCACCTGCTGAGGGTGCTCCCCCCGGGCCCGCTCCGCGCGCCGAGCGCGGCGGGCCTAGCGTCGGTGCCATGACGAGCACCGTCGACGACGCCGTCCGCGCCGCCCTGCCCGGCGTCCGCGCCGACCTCGAGGCGCTGGTGAGGATCCCCAGCGCCTCGGCGACCTCGCCGCAGGAGGTGGCCCGCAGCGCCGCCGCGGTGGCCGGTCTCCTGCGCGGCGCCGGCCTCGACGACGTCCGCGTGCTCACCGCCCCCGGCCCCGACGGCACCCCCGGCATGCCGGCGGTGGTGGGCCGCCGCCCTGCGCCGGCCGGGGCGCCCACCGTGCTGCTGTACGCCCACCACGACGTGCAGCCGCCCGGCACCCCGGACGGCTGGACCAGCCCCGCCTTCGAGCCCACCGAGCGCGAGGGCCGGCTGTTCGGGCGCGGCACCGCCGACGACAAGGCCGGCGTGCTCGTCCACGTCGGCGCGCTGCGCGCCCTGCTCCCCGCGTGGGGTCCCGACGGGGGCGTCGGCGTCGTCGTCTTCGTGGAGGGGGAGGAGGAGGTCGGCTCGCCGAGCTTCGCCGCCTTCCTCGCCGAGCACCGCGACCTGCTGGGCGCCGACGTCATCGTCGTCGCCGACTCCGACAACTGGTCGGTCGACGTGCCGTCCCTGACCACCAGCCTGCGGGGCCTGGTGGACGCCACCGTGACGGTCCGCACCCTCGACCACGCGGTGCACTCGGGCATGTACGGAGGCCCCGTGCTCGACGCGACCACCGCCCTGGTGCGCCTGCTGGACCGCCTGCGCGACGACGACGGCGCCGTCGCCGTCCCCGGCCTGCGCCCGACCGACGGCGCTGGCGTTCAGGGGCCCGCCGGGCTGCCGGAGGTCACCGAGGAGCGGCTGCGCGCCGACGCCGGCGTGCTCGACGGCGTCCAGCTGCTCGGCTCCGGCCCGCTGGCCCAGCGCCTGTGGCACCGGGCGGCGCTGACGGTCATCGGCGTCGACGTCACCCCGATCGAGCGCGCGTCCAACACCCTCGCCCCGGCGGCGCGCGCCCGCCTGTCGCTGCGGGTGCCGCCCGGCCTGTCCCCCGAGCGGGCCTTCGCGCTCCTGCGCGAGCACCTGCTGGCCACCGCCCCGCTGGGCGCGCACGTGGAGGTGGAGCTCGACGAGACCGGTCAGGCCTTCTCGGGCGACGTGGACGGGCCGGTCTACGACGCCGCCCGGGCCGCCCTGGCCCGGGCCTGGGGGCTGTCCTCACCCGCGGAGGTGGTCCACGCCGGCGTCGGCGGGTCGATCCCCTTCATCGCCGAGCTGGTCGAGGCCTTCCCCGGCGCCACCGTGCTCGTCACCGGCGTGGAGGACCCCGACACCCGCGCCCACGGGCACGACGAGTCCCTGTCGCTGGCCGTCCTCGAGCGCGCGCTGCTCGCCGAGGCGCTGCTGCTGGACTCCCTGGCCCCCCGCCGCGCCGGGCGGTGACGCCGTGAGGGTGCTGGTCGCCCCCGACGGCTTCACCGGCACCCTCAGCGCGCCGCAGGCCGCGCGGGCGCTCGCGGACGGGTGGCTCTCGGCCCGGCCGGGCGACGAGGTGGACCTGTGCCCCCTGTCCGACGGCGGCCCGGGGTTCCTGGACGTGCTCGAGGCCGCCGCCCCGGCCTCCCGGCGGCTGCGGGTGGGCACGACGGGGCCGCTGGGCGACCCGGTCACCGCCCCCGTCCTCGTGCTCGAGGAGGACGGCGGGCGCGTCGTCGCCGTGGAGTCGGCCCTGGCCTGCGGCACCGCGCTGCTGCCGCCCGGTCCGGCCGGTGAGCGGGACGCGCTGGCCGCCACCACCGCCGGGGTCGGCCCGCTGCTGGCCGCCGCGCGCGCCGCCGGGGCCCGCCGGGTGCTCGTGGGGCTGGGCGGCAGCGCGACCACCGACGGGGGAGCCGGGGCTCTGGCCGCCCTCGCGGGGTCCGCCGAGCCGCTGCTCACCGGCGGGGGCGGTGCCCTGCGCCGCCTGCGCGGCGCGCACCTGGGCTGGCTGCCGGCGCTGCGCGCCGCCTGGGGCGGCGTCGACCTCGTGGCGGCCACCGACGTCGACGTCCCCCTCCTCGGCCCCCACGGCGCCGCGCGCGGCTTCGGGCCGCAGAAGGGCGCCTCGCCCGCCGACGCCGCCCTCCTCGAGGCGGCGCTGGCGGCCTGGCGCGACGCGGTGGAGGAGGTCTGCCCGGAGGCCCGCGGCCTCGACCGGGAGCCGGGCGCCGGCGCGGCCGGCGGCCTGGGCCACGGGCTGCTCGTGCTCGGTGGCCGCCGCGAGGGCGGCGCCCTGGCGGCCGCGCGGGCGGTCGGGCTCGCGCAGCGGGCGGCGCGCGCCGACGTCGTCCTCACGGGGGAGGGCTGCCTGGACTGGCAGTCGCTGCGCGGCAAGGTCGTCGCGCAGGTCGCCTCGGTCGCCGCGGCGGCGGGGGCGCCGGTGCTGGCCGTCGCGGGGCAGGTGCGCCTGGACGCCGCGCAGGCGGCAGCGGGCGGGCTGGCGCTGGCCCGCGCGGTGGTGGAGGACCCCCGCGAGCTCGAGGCGTCGCTGGCGGCGCCGGGCCCGGCGCTGTCGGCCCGGACGGCCCAGGTGGCCGCTCGCTGGGCGTAGCCTGCTGCGGAACACCAGGAACAGCGGTGCCGCGCCCCGCGTTGCACCCGGCGAGAGAGCCCCTGTGCCGAGGAGGACCCGTGACGGAACTGGCTGACACGCCCACCACCAAGGAGCACGGCGTCGACCTGACCGACGTCGCCGCGGAGAAGGTGCGCAGCCTGCTCGAGCAGGAGGGCCGTGACGACCTGCGCCTGCGCGTGGCCGTGCAGCCCGGCGGCTGCTCCGGCCTGATCTACCAGCTCTACTTCGACGAGCGCTTCCTGGACGGCGACGCCGCCCGCGACTTCGGGGGCGTGGAGGTCGTCGTCGACAAGATGAGCCGGCCCTACCTGGAGGGCGCCGTCATCGACTTCGCCGACTCCATCGAGAAGCAGGGCTTCACCATCGACAACCCCAACGCGCAGAGCAGCTGCGCCTGCGGCGACTCGTTCCACTGAGCCGTCGCTGAGCACGGCGCTCCCGCTGGAGCCGCCGCCGTCCCCGTTCGCCGCGGGGCTGGCGGCGGCTCTCGCGCGTCTGGAGGCCGCCGCTGCGGCCGGCGAGGACGTCGGGGAGGTGGCCGGCGCGGGCGGTGACCTCGAGGCCGGCACGCTGCTGGCCGCCTACCGGCTGGGGCTGTTCCCCATGGGCCTGGGCGGCGGGGGCACCGGGCCCCTCGGGTGGTGGAGCCCGGACCCCCGCGGCGTGCTGCCGCTGGACGGCCTGCGCGTCTCGCGCTCCCTGCGGCGCTCGGTGCGGCGCTACGCCACCACCCTGGACGCCGCCTTCGACGACGTCGTCGCCGGGTGCGCCGACCCCTCCCGCGCGCACCGGTGGATCACCCCCGAGGTCGCCGCCGCCTACGGGCGGCTGCACCGGCTGGGCTGGGCCCACTCCGTGGAGGTCTGGGAGGGCCGGCCGGGGGAGCGGCTGGTCGGCGGGCTCTACGGGGTCGGCGTCGGGGGGCTCTTCGCGGGGGAGTCGATGTTCTCCCGGGCCACGGACGCCTCCAAGGTGGCCCTGGTGCGGCTGGTGTCGGTCCTGGCCCGCGACGGCGACCCGCGTCGCCTGCTGGACGTGCAGTGGCGCACCGACCACCTGGCCTCCCTGGGGGTGGTGGAGGTGCCGCGCGCGGAGTACTCCGCGCTGCTGCGCCGCGCCCTGGCCGCCCCGCAGCCCGCCTGGTGAGTGGGGGAGGTCACAGGTCCGTCGCGGGGGCGCCCCAGGCGGGGCTGGTGGGCTGACCGCGCGGTACTGTGCCGTCGATCCGGGTCCTCCGCCGCGGTGCCCCAGCGGTGGGCGGCGCCAGGGCCTCCAGACGAGCAGGAGCGCACGTGTCGCAGCAGCACCGCACGCGGACATCGAGGAGCAGGTGGGGGACCGCCAGGGCGGCCACCGCCTGGGGCGTCGTCGCCGCTTCCGCCACCTTCGTGACCAGCGGCTGCACCGCCGCCGTCCGGGAGGACGTCCAGCGCGGCTGGCTGCCCCCCACGCCCGACACCACCACCACGACGGCGCTGTCGCAGAACCTGTGGGTGGGCTCCTGGATCGCCGCCCTCGTGGTCGGCGTGGTCACGTGGGGCCTGATCCTCTACTGCGTCGTGAGGTTCCGCCGCCGCCGCGGCGAGGCGGGCCTGCCACCGCAGCTGCGCTACAACGTCCCGGTCGAGATGCTCTTCACGATCATGCCGCTGTTCATGGTGGGCGTGCTCTTCTACTTCACCGCCCGTGACCAGCAGATCCTCGAGAACCGCTACGACGACCCGGCCGTCAACATCGAGGTGGTCGGCAAGCGCTGGGGCTGGGACTTCAACTACACCGACGCCGGCGTCTACGACGCGGGCATCCAGGCCCAGGACACGCCGAACGGGCTCGACTTCGAGGCCCCGGGCACCATCTCGACGCTGTACCTGCCGGTCGACCAGCAGGTCGAGCTCACGCTGACGGCGCGCGACGTCATCCACGACTTCTACGTGCCCGCCTTCAACTACAAGAAGGACGTCATCCCGGGCCGCACCAACTACATGAGCGTCACGCCCACGAAGGAGGGCGAGTTCATCGGCCGGTGCGCCGAGCTCTGCGGCGAGGGCCACAGCCGGATGATCTTCAAGGTGAGGGTCGTCTCGCAGGAGGAGTACGAGCAGCGCCTCGAGCAGCTGCGGGCCGCCGGCAACGTCGGCCGGCTGGGTCCGGACATCGGCCCGGCCCACAGCCTCGGCGAGGACAGCCAGGTCCCCGGCGGCGGCGACCAGGTCGAGGACACGCAGGGCGAGGACGCCGGCGGCCAGAACGCGGGGAGGAGCAACGGATGACCACCTACTACGAGGCGGGCGGTGTCGCCTCGGCAGCGAGGTCGCGCGCCATCAGCGACCGCGAGTCCATGGGCCGCATCGTCGTCAAGTGGGTCACGAGCACCGACCACAAGGTCATCGGTGCGATGTACATGATCTCCAGCTTCATCTTCTTCCTGCTGGGCGGCGTGATGGCCCTGCTCATCCGCGCCGAGCTGTTCGAGCCCGGCCTGCAGGTCGTGGCCACCGCCGAGCAGTACAACCAGCTGTTCACCATGCACGGCACCGTGATGCTGCTGCTCTTCGCGACGCCGCTGTTCGCCGGCTTCGCCAACGCGATCATGCCGCTGCAGATCGGCTCGCCCGACGTGGCGTTCCCGCGGCTGAACATGCTGTCGTTCTGGCTGTTCCTGTTCGGCTCGCTCATCGTCATGGCGGGCTTCCTGGCCCCGTCGGGCGCCGCGAGCTTCGGCTGGTTCGCCTACAGCCCGCTCTCGGACGACTCCTTCACGCCGGGCATCGGCGGTGACCTGTGGGTGCTCGGCCTGGCGATGAGCGGCTTCGGCACCATCCTCGGCGCCGTCAACTTCATCACCACGATCATCTGCATGCGCGCCCCCGGCATGACCATGTGGCGCATGTCCCTGTTCACCTGGACGGTGCTCATCACGAGCGTCCTGGTGATCATGGCCTTCCCGGCCCTGGCCGCCGCGCTGTTCGCGCTGGCCGCCGACCGCATCTTCCAGGCCCAGGTGTTCAACCCCGAGAACGGCGGCGCCATCCTCTGGCAGCACCTGTTCTGGTTCTTCGGGCACCCCGAGGTCTACATCATCGCGCTGCCGTTCTTCGGCATCATCAGCGAGGTCCTGCCCGTCTTCAGCCGCAAGCCCCTGTTCGGCTACAAGTCGCTGGTCTACGCGACCATCGCGATCGCCGGCCTGTCCGTGGCCGTGTGGGCCCACCACATGTACGTCACCGGTGCGGTGCTGCTGCCGTTCTTCGCCTTCACCACGATGCTCATCGCCGTGCCGACGGGCGTGAAGTTCGTCAACTGGATCGGCACCATGTGGGGCGGCTCGATCACGTTCGAGACGCCGATGCTGTGGTCGATCGGCTTCCTCATCACGTTCCTCTTCGGTGGGCTGACCGGCATCATCCTGTCGAGCCCGCCGCTGGACTTCATCGTCTCGGACAGCTACTTCGTGGTGGCCCACTTCCACTACGTCGTGTTCGGCACCGTGGTGTTCGCGATGTTCGCGGGCTTCTACTTCTGGTGGCCGAAGTGGACCGGGCGGATGCTCGACGAGAAGCTCGGCAAGTGGCACTTCTGGCTGCTGTTCGTGGGCTTCCACGGCACCTTCCTCATCCAGCACTGGCTGGGAGTGCGCGGCTTCCCGCGCCGCTACGCGGACTACTCGCCGACCGACGAGTTCACGTGGATGAACCAGCTGTCCACCATCGCCTCCTTCGTGCTGGCGGCCTCCTTCATCCCGTTCCTGTGGGCGGTCTACAAGGGGATCCGCTCGCCCAAGGTCGAGGTCGACGACCCGTGGGGCTTCGGCCGCTCGCTGGAGTGGGCCACGGCCTGCCCCGTGCCGCGCCACAACTTCACGTCACTGCCCCGCATCCGCAGCGAGTCGCCGGCGTTCGACCTGCACCACCCGGAGGTGGCGGCGGCCGACCGCGCCACCCCCGACCAGAACCTGCTCGACAAGCTGGTCGGCGAGCCCGACCTGCGGGGGAAGTGAGGCTCGCGTGAAGACCGAGTTCTGGACCTTTGGCGGAGGCGCCTTCTTCTTCCTGCCGCTGGCCGTCGTCTACGGCGTCCTGTCCAGCTGGGAGCCGGTGGGCACCGTCTGCCTCTTCCTCACGGGCGGGCTGGCCAGCCTCATGGGTGCCTACCTGTGGCTGACGTCGCGCCGCATCGACCCCCGTCCCGAGGACGACGCCTTCGGCGAGATCGCCGACGGCGCCGGCGAGCAGGGCGTCTTCCCGCCCCACTCCTGGTGGCCGCTGTTCATCGCCGTCCCGATCTCCTTCGTGATCGTGGGTCTGGCGGTCGGCTGGTGGCTGTCCCTGCTCGGCGGGATCCTGGCGCTCGTGGCGCTGGTGGGGTGGCTGTTCGAGTTCTACCGCGGGGCGCACGCGCACTGACGCAGCGCCCACCCGACATGAGGGGCCCCGGAGCATGCGCTCCGGGGCCCCTCTCGTCGTCCGTGGCGCCGCGCCTCGGCCCGCTCGCCGCCGCCCCGCTCCGCAGCCGGGCGCTCGGTTGCGCGACTTGGAGGGCCGGGTACCGCAGCCGGGCGCTCGGTTGCGCTACCTGAGGCCTGGGTACCGCAGCCGGGCGCTCGGTTGCGCGACCAGGAGGGCCGGGTACGGCAATCGGGCGCTCGGTTGCGCGACTTGGAGGGCCGGGTACCGCAGCCGGGCGCTCGGTTGCGCGACCAGGAGGGCCGGGTGCCGCAGCCGGGCGCCTGGCTGCGCACCACGCCGGTGGAGGGCCGCAGAAAGCCTCTGCAGGCCCTCTGCGACGACCTCGGAGGAGTTCGCCCCGCTCGAGGGCGGTCTACCTGCCGGCGTCCCGGACGGGTCAGCGCCCGAGCCGAGGACGACGACGGCGGGCTGACGGCGAGGGCGAGCTCGTGCAGCGCTGCCCGCCCGGGGCGCGCGAGGAGCGGCCTGCAGGAGGGCTGCGGTGGCCCCTTCCGACGGCCCGCTGCGCCACGGCTGGGGATCCGCCCCAGCGGCGCAGCCGGCCACCTTCCCCGGGCTCTGCTACGCACTTTCCGCGGACAGCGTTCTGCCCGGCGTCTAGGAGGCGCACTTTCCGCGGAAAGTGCGAGAGGGGGGTGGGGCAGCCGCCGTCGGCTGGAGCGGACCCCTACCCGACGGTCCAGCCGCCGGCGGTGCGCCACGGCGGCGCACGCGGAGGACCAGAAGGGCCGCAGACGCCACGAGGGGCGGGTCCCGGTTCCTCCGGGACCCGCCCCTCGTGGACGGGCGTCAGCGGCGCGGTGAGCGCCTCAGGACGACCTACCGGCCGTGGCTGGTCTCCAGCCCCTGCCCGGTGGCGCCGACGGCAGCCGGCTCGGTGTCGCCCTCGATGGCCTGCCCGTGGCCCTCGTCGTGGGCGTGAGCGGCCTCGAGCTCGCTCGGGGTGACCGGTGCGACGGTGTCCTCGAAGAAGAACGCCGACAACCGGGCGCGCACCTTGTCCAGCGGTCCGGCCTTGCCCTGGGGGAGCGGCACGAGCAGGTCCTGCTCGTGCTGGACCAGGTTCCACCGCTCGTAGACGTCGAGGGGCTCGTGCACCTCGAAGTACTCGCCGTCGGCGGTCCGCACGATGCGGCCCGTCTCGCGGCCGTGGAGCGCGAGCTCCCGGTCGCGGCGCTGCAGGCCCAGGCAGATCCGCTTGGTCACCCAGAAGGCGAGCGGCGGGCCCACGAAGAACAGCGCACGGAGGACGTACGTCATGTCGTTGATGGAGATGTGGAAGTGCGTGGCCACCAGGTCGTTGGTGGCGGCCAGCGCCATCACGACGTAGAAGGTCAGCGCCGCCACGCCCAGGCCGGTGCGGGTGGGCTTGTTGCGGGGACGGTCGAGCAGGTGGTGCTCGCGGGTGTCACCGGTCAGCCACTGCTCCAGCCACGGGTAGAGGAAGAGCGCGCCGATCATCAGGCCCGGCACCACCGCACCCGGCAGGAGGATGTTCAGCGACCAGACGTAGCCGAAGGTCGAGAACTCCGTCGGGACCGGCCCGAGCCAGCCCGGCATCAGCCGCAGCGCGCCGTCGACGAAGAGGATGTACCAGTCGGGCTGGGTGCCGGCGCCGATCGGGGACGGGTCGTAGGGCCCGTAGTTCCAGATCGGGTTGATGGTCACCGCGGCCGCCATGATCACAACGACGCCGAAGACGATGAAGAAGAAGCCGCCCGCCTTGGCGGCGTACACCGGCAGGACCGGGTAGCCGACCACGTTGGTGTTGGTGCGGCCGGGGCCGGGGAACTGCATGTGCTTGTGCAGCACCAGCAGGCCGAGGTGGATGCCGATCATCGCGAGCAGCGCCGCGGGGATGAGCATCACGTGCAGGATGAACAGGCGCGGGATGATCACCTCGCCGGGGAACTCCCCGCCGAAGATGAAGAACGCCAGGTAGGTGCCCACGACGGGGATCGCCTGGATGACGCCGGAGATGATCCGCAGGCCGTTGCCAGACAGCAGGTCGTCAGGCAGCGAGTAGCCGGTGAAGCCGGCGGCGAGGGCCAGGATGGCCAGCACGGCGCCGACGACCCAGTTGAGCTCGCGCGGCTTGCGGAACGCGCCGGTCACGAAGACGCGCGCCATGTGCGCCAGGATCCCCGCGACGAACAGCAGCGCCGCCCAGTGGTGGATCTGCCGCATGAGGAGCCCGCCGCGGACGTCGAAGCTGAGGTGCAGCGTCGACTCGTAGGCCCGCGAGACCGTCTGGCCCACCAGCGGGGCGTAGCTGCCCTCGTAGGTGGTCAGCGACATGCTCGGGTCGTACCAGAACGTCAGGAACGTCCCGGAGATGAGCAGGACGACGAACGTGTAGAGGCAGACCTCGCCCAGCATGAAGGACCAGTGGTCCGGGAAGATCTTGCGGGCGAAGGTCTTGACGATCTTGGAGGCGCCGACGCGGTCGTCGACGTAGCCGGCGAGGGTCGCCGTCCTCTTGTCGGTGAGGATCGAGCTCACTCTGAACCACCTCGCTCCCAGTAGCTCGGACCCGGCGGGTACGGGAAGTCGCCCTGGGCGACGAGGTACCCCTCGCTGTCCACTGTGATCGGAAGTTGCGGCAGCGGCCGCTTGGCCGGGCCGAAGATCACCTTGCAGTGCTGCGTCAGGTCGAAGGTCGACTGGTGGCACGGGCAGAGAAGGTGGTGGGTCTGCTGCTCGTACAGGGCGACGGGGCAGCCGACGTGCGTGCAGATCTTGGAGTAGGCGTAGATGCCGCCGTAGTCCCAGCCCTCGCGGCCCTCGAGGGGCTGCACCTCCTCGGGCTGGATGCGGATGAGGAGCACGGCCGCCTTGGCCTTCTCCTCGATGGGGTGCTCGGACTCGGCCAGGCCGTCGGGGATGACGTGGAAGACCGAGCCGAAGGTGACGTCGGCGGCGCGGATGGGGGTGCCGTCGGGGTCGCGGGTGAGGCGGACGCCCTCGTCCCACAGGGACTCCCGCAGCACGGTGCCGGGCAGCGGGCCGAGGTCGCGGAAGAGCACGACGGCCGGGATCGGGAGGATGCCCAGCGCCGCGATGAGGGAGTTGCGGATGACGGTGCGGCGCATGACGCCGCTCTCCTCGACGCCGTCGAGGACGATGTTCGCCGCCTCGCGGCGCTCCTCGTCGGTGCCGCGGATGTCGTGCCGCAGCTCGACCTGCTCGTGGTCGGGCATGAGCGTCTTCGCCCAGTGGACCAGGCCGATGCCGATGCAGAAGATCGCGAAGCCCAGCCCTAGGCCGAGCACCAGCGTGGACAGCTGCAGGCGCCCGAAGCTCTTGTCCTCGTCGATGGGCAGCGCGAAGTAGCCGACGAGGAACACGATCGTGCCCACCGCGGAGAGCAGGAAGATGGTGGAGACCTGGCGCTCGGCGTTCCTCGCGGCCTTGGGGTCGGTGTCCGCGGTCCGGAACCGGTGAGCCGGCAGGCCGGGGTTGGCGAAGCGGTTCTCCAGCGGCGCGCCCTCGGGGGCCGCCAGGTCGGTGCCGGGACCGCCGTGGCTGGGGCCCGCGTCGTTGTGGCCCGTGGTGGGGGAGTCCTTCACGGCCGGTCCTCCCGGGTGTCGGTGCTGGTGGTGGGGAGCCGGCTCACGAGGCCCTCGCCCCGAGCCAGATGGCGCAGCCGATGAGGGCGCCGATGCCGGCCACCCACACGAACAGGCCCTCGGAGACCGGGCCCAGGGAGCCCAGCGACAGGCCGCCCGGGGAGGGCTCGGTGCCCGCGAAGTGCAGGTAGCTGGCGATGTCCTGCTTCTCCTCCGGCGTGATGTTCGCGTCGTTGAAGACCGGCATCGACTGCGGCCCGGTGAGCATCGCCTCGTAGACGTGCTTGGCCGAGACGTCCTGGAGGTTGGGCGCCCACTTGCCGCGGGTCAGCGCGCCGCCGGCGCCCACGACGTTGTGGCACATGGCGCAGTTGGTGCGGAAGAGCTCGTTGCCCTTGGAGATGCGCTCGGGGTCGTCGGTGAAGCTCTGGAACTCCTCCGGCGGGATGGCCGGGCCCGGCGCCAGCGTGGCGACGTAGGCGGCCATCTGGGCGATCTGCTGGTCGGAGAACTGGACCGGCTTGTCCATCGCCTGCGGCATGTTGGCCGACAGCGGCATGCGGCCGGTACCGACCTGGAAGTCGACCGAGGCGGCGCCGACGCCGATGAGGGTGGGCCCGAACTCGGTGCCCTGCGCCTGCAGGCCGTGGCAGTTGGAGCAGTTGGCCAGGAAGAGCTCGCGGCCCGCCTGGACGTCCTCGGTGCTGGCCGCGGCGGCGCTGGCCGTCGACGGCGTCAGCACCGAGTAGGCGCCGCCGACGACGAGCAGCGCCAGCAGCATCACGACCACCCCACCCAGGGGGTGGCGGCGGCGGGCGGCGAGAGCCTTCACGAGGACATCCTCAACGTTTCGGGGGCTGGCGCGACAGGGGGCGCGGGGGACGTGATGAGCCTCACGGCGGTCACCGCAGGATGTAGATGATGAAGAACAGGCCGATCCACACCACGTCGACGAAGTGCCAGTAGTAGCTCGTCACCACGGCGCTGGTGGCCTCCTGGTGGCCGAACCGCCGCGCCGCGAAGCTGCGCCCGATGACCAGCAGGAAGGCCAGCAGGCCCGCGGTCACGTGGAGGCCGTGGAAGCCGGTGGCCAGGTAGAACACCGAGCCGTAGGGGGTGGAGGCGATGGTCAGCCCCTCGTGGACCAGCTCGGCGTACTCGAAGACCTGGCCGGAGACGAAGAAGGCGCCCATGAGGTACGTCAGCACGTACCACTCGCGCATGCCCCAGCGGTTGACCTGCAGCAGCGAGCCGGTGCGCGCCTTCTGGTAGCGCTCGGCGGCGAACACGCCGAACTGGCAGGTCAGCGAGCTGAGCACGAGGATCGTCGTGTTCGTGATCGCGAACGGCATGTTGAACAGCTGCGGCTCGGTCTGCCACAGCTCGGGCACCACCGCCCGCACCGTGAAGTACATCGCGAACAGGCCCGCGAAGAACATCAGCTCGCTGGAGAGCCAGACGATGGTCCCGACCGACACGGGGTCGGGCCGGTTGACGGCCGCCGGGGCGTGCGGCAGGGCTGCTGTGCTCGACACGGCGCCATTATGGGGTCCGGCCCGCCCGGCGCAGCGGTCGGGACCCGCCGGGCGCCCCCTGGCGGGACACGATCCGGTCACGGCGGCACCGCGCCCACCTGGCAGGGTGGCGCCGTGGCAGTTCTCGGAGCGCCCGGGGCGCGCACCTGGCCGTCCCTGATCTCGGCGCTGGTCGCCGGCCGCGACCTGTCCGCCGAGGACTGCGCCTGGGCCATGGCGCGGGTGATGTCCGGGGAGGCGCCGGCGGTGCCGCTGGCCGGGTTCCTCGTCGCCCTGCGCGCCAAGGGCGAGACGGTGGCGGAGCTGACCGGGCTCGCCGACGAGATGCTGGCCCGCGCCGTGCCGCTGCGCCTGCCCGAGGCCGCCGGCCCGCCCTCGGCGGCCGTCGACGTCGTGGGGACCGGCGGGGACCGGTCGGTGACCGGCACGAGCACCGTCAACATCTCCACGATGGCCGCCCTGGTGGTGGCGGGCGCCGGGCGCACCGTGGTCAAGCACGGCAACCGCGCCGCCTCCTCCCAGTGCGGGTCCGCCGACCTGCTCGAGGAGCTGGGCGTCAGGCTGGACCTGCCGCCCGAGCGGGTCGGCGAGGTCGCCGGCGAGGTCGGCATCACCTTCGCCTTCGCGCGCGTCTTCCACCCCGCCTTCCGCCACGCCGCCGAGGCCCGCTCGGGGCTCGGCGTGCCGACGGCCTTCAACGTGCTGGGCCCCGTGACCAACCCCGGGCGCCCGGGGGCGGCGGCGGTCGGGGTCGCCGACGCGCGGCTCGCGCCGCTGGTGGCGGGCGTGCTCGCGGGCCGCGGGACGAGGGCGCTGGTCTTCCGCGGCGAGGACGGCCTGGACGAGCTGACCACCAGCGGGCCGTCGGCGGCCTGGCGCGTCACCGGCGGCCGGGTGGAGGAGCTCACCGTGGACCCGCGCGCCCTCGACCTGCCGCCGTCGCAGCTGTCCGACCTCGCCGGGGGGGACGCGCCCCACAACGCGGCGGTGGCCCGCTCGGTGCTCGCCGGCTCGCCCGGGCCCGTCCGCGACGCCGTCCTGCTCAACGCGGCGGCGGCGCTCGCCGCCGCCGACGGCAGCCTCGGCGACGGCGATGGCGACGGCGACCTGCACGGAGCGCTGCGCCGCCAGCTGGCCGTGGCCGCGGCCGCCGTGGACAGCGGCGCCGCGGCCGCCGTCCTCGAGCGCTGGGTGGCCGCGACCTCGAGCTGACCTGCCGGTCCGGTCAGTCGTCGGCGCCGATGGCGAAGGCCGCCTCCAGGTCGTGCCGGGAGTAGGCGCGGAAGGCCAGGTAGGTGCGCGTGGCGCGCACGCCGGGCACCTTGCCGATGCGGTCGGCGATGACGTCGGCCAGCGCGTCCTGCTGGGAGACCCTCACCATGACGACCAGGTCGGTGTCACCGGTGACGGAGTAGACCTCGCTGACGCCCTCGACGTCGGCGATGGCCGACGCGGCCTCGGGCACCTGGGAGACCTCGACGTCGACGTGGACGATGGCGGTGATCACCGTCACATCCCACCACTCAGCCCGTCCCGCCGCCCAGCGCGGTGCCCAGCGCGGTGCCCGGCGCGGTGCCGATGGCGGAGCGCACCGGGCACGCCCAGGTCCCCTCGACGCTGACCAGCCGCACGCCCTCGGACTCCAGCCAGGCGAGCACGCGCTCGGCCTCCTCCGCCGAGCACGCCGGCGCGGGGGGCGCGGGGGCGGGCACCACCTCCGCGGTGGCCCGCAGCGCCTCCACCGCGGGGCGGGGGTCCGCGCCGGGCGGGGTGGTGGTGGTGCCCGCCAGGCGGCCGTGGCGCACCACCACCAGCTCCCAGCCCCCTCCCGGGCGGCGCCGGGCGGCGACCACCTCCGCGGCCGCCGCCAGGGGCGCGAGCCGCTGCGCGCGGGCGGCGCCGCGCAGGAAGGCCAGCGACCTGTCCCGCACCACCCCCGCCTCCTCGTAGCGCTCGGCCGCGGCCAGCGCCGCCAGCCGGGCCCGCGCCGCGGCGACGACCGGCGCCGGGTCCGCGGTGAGCGCCGCGCGCGCGAGCTCGGCCACCTCGCCGTAGGCCTGCGGGGACGCGGCGCCGGTGCACGGCGCACCGCACCTGCCGATCTCGTGCAGCGCGCAGGCCGCGGCCCCCGCCGCGGGCCGCAGCGGCAGGCGGGCGGAGCACCGGCGCAGCGGCAGGGCGTCCTGCACGGCCTCCACCGCGGCCTGCGCGGACCGGGAGGAGCTGAAGGGGCCGAGGTAGGCGGCACCGGCGCCGGCGTCGTCGCGGACCTCCCGCACCACCGACAGCCGCGGGTAGGGCTCCGCGGTGAGCTTGACCCACGGCAGCCGCTCCGGCCGCCGCGACCGCCGGTTGAAGTGGGGGTCGTGCTCGGCGATGAGGCGCAGCTCGCGCACCTGCGCCTCCAGCGGGGTGGCGCACACCACCGGGGTGACCGAGGTGGCCAGCTGCACCATCTCGGCCATGCGGGTGCGCTTCTCCGCCGCGGTGAAGTAGCTGCGCACCCGGGCCCGCAGGTCACCGCTGGTGCCGACGTAGAGCACCCGGCCGCCGGCGTCCTTGAACAGGTACACCCCGGGCGCCGAGGGCAGGCCGTCGGCCAGGGTGCGCTTGCGCCGCACCTGCTCCGGCACCGCGGGGGCCACCTGCACGAGGTCCCCCAGGGTGGTCACCCCCAGGGAGCCCACCCGGGCGAGCAGGGCGTGCAGCACGTCGACCGTGGCCCGGGCGTCGTCGAGGGCGCGGTGGGTGGGGGTGGTGCGCGCGGACAGGTGGCGCGCCAGGGTGCCCAGCTTGTGGTCGCGCACCTCGCCGCGGGCCAGCACCGCCCGGGCCAGGCGCAGCGTGTCGACCACGGGCGGGGCCGGCCACTCCCGCCCGGTCGCCGCGCACGCGGCCCGCAGGAAGCCGGTGTCGAAGGGGGCGTTGTGCGCCACGAGGACGCCGCCGCGCAGCAGCTCGAGCAGCGGAGCGAGCACCTGCCCGATGCTCGGCGCGTCGGCCACCATCGCGTCGGAGATGCCCGTGAGCGCGGTGATCTCGCGCGGGATGGGCCCCGGCGGGCGCACGAGCGCCCCCAGCTCGGCCACCACCTCGCCGCCGCGCACGCGGACGGCGCCGACCTCGGTGATCGCGCAGGTGGCGGCGGAGGCGCCGGTGGTCTCCAGGTCGACGACGACGAAGTCGACCTCGTGCAGGCCGGTGCCGGGGTCCAGGCCGCCGAGCGCGGCGAGGGCTGCGGACGGCGACGCGCCGCCGTCGCCGGCGTCGTCGTCCCACAGGGGGAGCGTGGAGGGTGCGGGAAGCGCCACCCCGCGGACGCTAGGCGCCACCCCCGACAGCCGGGCCCGGGCGCCCGTAGCATCGTGCCGTGGCGGGACGGCACAGCGCGGCCCGCGAGCCGGAGCGCGAGCAGCTCCCGCCCCAGCAGGTGCCGCCCGAGCTCCCCCGCCGCCGCGAGCTGCACCGCCGTGAGCTGCACCGCCGTGAGCTCCGCCGCCGCCGCGGCGGGTCCGGCGCCGCCGCGCGGCTGCTCACCGGCCTCCTCGCGGTCGCGGCCGCCGCCGTGCTCGGCACCGGTGCCGCCCACCTGCTGGACCGCCCCGAGGGCGTCTCGGCCACCACCGCCGGCAGCGCCGGGGGGGCCGCTGCGCCCGCGCCGGCCGGCTCCCCTGGCGACTCCACCGCCGGCGCCCCCTCCGCGCTGCGGGCGGTCCAGGCGCTGCTCGACGCCCGCGCCGCCGCGCTGCTGGCCCGCGACGAGGGCGGCTGGGAGGCGGCGGTCGCCGCCGACGCCTCCGTGACCCCCGGGGGACGCCCCGCGCTGCAGGCCTACCGCGAGCGCACCGGTGAGGTCTTCGACCGGCTCGGGCCGGTGCCGCTGGGCGGCTGGGCGTGGCAGGTCACCGGCAGCGGCGCCCCGCTCCCGCCCGAGCGCGCCCAGGAGCTGCCCGCGGGCAGCTGGGTGGCGCGGACCACGCTGGTCTGGTCGGTGCGCGGGGCGGGGGAGGACCCGGTGCGCCGCCAGCAGGACCTCACCGTGGTGCCCAGCGGGGACGGCTGGGCGGTGGCCGACGACGCCGACGGCGAGACCGTGCCCGACCTGTGGGACCTGGCCGACGTGGAGGTGGTCACCTCCCCGCGGGCCGTGGTCGTCGGCACCGCCGCGCGCGCCGAGCTGGACCGCGCGGCGCGGCTGGCCACCACCGGCGCGCAGGCCGTCGACGCGGTGTGGGGGACCGGCTGGCCCCGCAGCACCGTGGTGGAGGTCCCCGCCGACCAGGAGCAGATGGCGCGGCTGCTGGGCCGCGAGGACGACACCGGGCTGGACCAGATCGCCGCCGTGACCACCGGGGAGCTCGTGGGGGGCAGCGGCGCGACCCGCGGCGACCACGTGGTGGTCAACCCGCAGGGCTTCTCGCAGCTGGCCGCCCGCGGCCAGCAGGTGGTCCTCACCCACGAGCTGACCCACGTGGCGACCCGCTCCGGGGCCACCCGCGCGGTGCCGCTGTGGCTGTCGGAGGGCTTCGCGGACTGGGTCGGCTACCGCGGGACGGGCCTGTCGCAGGAGGCGGTGGCCGCAGACCTGGCCGCGCAGGTGAGGGCCGGCAGGGGACCGAGGGCGCTGCCGAGCGCCGACGACTTCGACCCCGCGAAGAGCCCTGACGTCGGGCCGGCGTACTCCAGCGCGTGGCTGGCCGTGGACGCCCTCGCCGAGCGCCACGGCGACGCCGCGGTGGTCGAGCTGTACCGGGCGGCCTCGCGCGAGGGCCCGGCCACCGACGACGCCGACACGGCGCTGGACGCGGCCCTGGGCTCGGTCATGGGCACCGACAGGGCCGAGGTCGAGCGGCTGTGGCGGGCCCGGCTGGCCGAGCTGGCCCGGTGAGCACCCTCGTCGTCACCAACGACTTCCCTCCCCGCGCCGGGGGCATCGAGTCCTTCGTGCACGAGGTGGTGCTCCGGCTGCCGGGCCCGGTGGTCGTGCACACCCGCCGCCACCCGGCGCTCGCCGGCGCCCAGCGCGCCCTGGACGCCGAGCTCGCCGCCCGCGGCGTCACCGTCGTGCGCGACCCGCGCACCCTGCTGCTGCCCACCCCCGCGCTCGCGGCCCGCGTCGCCGCGACGGCCCGCGCCCACGGCTGCGACCGGGCCTGGTTCGGCGCCGCGGCCCCGCTGGGGCTGCTGGCCCCGGCGCTGCGCCGCGCCGGCGTGCGGCGCACCGCGGCCACCACGCACGGCCACGAGGTGTGGTGGGCGCGCCTGCCCGGCCCGCGGGCCGCGCTGCGCGCGGTCGCCGCCCGCAACGACGTGCTGACCGTGCTCGGCCCGGTCACCGGCGCCCCGATCAGCGCCGCCCTCCCGCCGGCGCTGCGGGAGCGGGTGGTCGAGCTCTCCCCGGGGGTGGACGCGGCGCGCTTCGGGCGTCCCCAGGACGAGGACGGCGGGCGGGCCCTGCGCGCCCGGTGGGGGCTGTCGGGCCGCCCGCTGGTGCTGTGCGTCTCCCGCCTGGTGGCCCGCAAGGGCCAGGACGTGCTCCTGCGCGCGCTGCCCGCCGTCCAGCGGTCCGTCCCCGGCGCGGCGCTCGTGCTGGTGGGGGAGGGACCGAGGCGCGCCCACCTGGAGCGCCTCGCGGACTCCCTGGGGCTGCGCCGCGGCCCGGGCGGTGACGTCGTGCTCACCGGCCGACTGCCGGGGGCCGAGCTGGCGGCCGCCCACGCCGCCGCCGACGTCTTCGCCATGCCGTGCCGCGACCGCCTCGGCGGCCTGGAGACCGAGGGCCTGGGCATCTGCTTCCTCGAGGCCGCCGCGAGCGGCCGGCCCGTGGTGGTCGGCAGGTCGGGCGGCGCGCCCGGCGCCGTGCGCGACGGGCGGACCGGCCTGCTCGTGGAAGGCACCGACCCCGCCGGCGTCGCCCGGGCCCTCACCTCGCTGCTGGCCGACCCGGCCCGCGCCCGCGCCCTGGGCGCGGCGGGCCGGGCCTGGGTGCGCGAGGCGTGGGGCTGGGACGAGCGCGCAGCGGCCCTGGCTCAGCTCCTGGAGCCGTAGAGCTCCTCCACCGCCGCGGCGTGGGCGGCGAGCACCTGCCGGCGCCGCAGCTTCAGCGACGGCGTCAGCAGCCCGTTCGCCTCGGTGAAGTCCTCGGTGAGCACCGCGAACCGCTTGATGCCCTCGGCCCGGGAGACGGCGGCGTTGGCCTGGTCGACCGCCTCCTGCAGCACGGCGCGCACGCCCTCGTCGCGGGCGGCGGCGGCCACGTCGAGCACGGGCATGCCGCGGGCGCGCAGCCACCCGGGCAGCACGTCGGCGTCCAGGGTGAGCAGGCAGGCCACGTAGGGGCGGGCGTCACCGACCACCAGGGCCTGGCTGACGAGGGGGTGGGCGCGCAGGCGGTCCTCGAGCACCGCCGGGGCGACGTTCTTGCCGCCGGCGGTGACGATGATCTCCTTCTTGCGCCCGGTGATGGACAGGAAGCCCTCCTCGTCGAGCGCGCCGAGGTCACCGGTGCGGAACCACCCGTCGGCGTCGAAGGCCTCGGCGTCGGCGGCCGGGTCGTGCCAGTAACCCGTGCACACGTGGGGGCCCTTGACCAGCACCTCCCCGTCGGCGTCGATGCGGATGGAGCAGCCCGGCAGGGGCCGGCCGACGGTGGCGACCTTGACGCGCCCCGGCCGGTTGACGGTGGTGGGGGCGGTGGTCTCGGTCAGGCCGTACCCCTGCAGCACCGTGATGCCCACGCCCTTGAAGAAGTGGCCCAGGCGCTCCCCGAGCGGCCCGCCGCCGGAGACGGCGAACTCGGCGCGGCCCCCGAGCGCGGCCCGCAGCTTGGCGTAGACGAGCCTGTCGAAGACGGCGTGCTGCACGCGCAGCCCCACGCCCGGGCCGCGCCCCCCGTCGGCGCGCGCGTCCTGGGCGCGGCTGTAGGCCTCCGCGACGGCGGCCGCCCGGGCGAAGACCTTCCCCTTGCCGCCCTCGATGGCCTTCTGCTCGGCGCTGGCGTAGACCTTCTCGAAGACGCGCGGCACCGCGAGCACGTAGGTGGGGCGGAAGGTGGCCAGGTCGCGCGTGAGGTCCTTGCTGTCGGGGGTGTGCGCCAGCGTGGAGCGGCCCGCCAGGCACAGCACCTGGATGAAGCGGGCGAAGACGTGCGCCAGCGGCAGGAACAGCAGCGTGGAGGCCCCCGCGGAGAAGACCTCGGGGATGGCGGCGACGGCGTTGCGCGAGAGCACCACGAAGTTGGCGTGGGTGAGCTGGCAGCCCTTGGGCCGCCCGGTGGTGCCCGAGGTGTAGATGATCGTGGCGAGGTCGGCGCCAGTGACGGCCGCGCGGCGGCGCTCCAGCTCGGCCTCGTCGACGGCGAGGGAGGCGTCGCGCCCCAGCGCCTCGAGGGCGTCGAACCCGCCGTCGTCGATGACCCACACCCGCGAGCTGTCGAGCTCGGGGGTCTCCCCGGCCACGGAGGCGAGCAGGTCGCGGTGGCGCGGCTGCTCCACGACCGCGGCGGTGCAGCCGGAGTCGGAGATGATCCAGGCGGCCTGCTCGGCCGAGGAGGTCTCGTAGACGGGCACGGTGACCGCGCCGGCCCACCAGATGGCGTAGTCGGCCAGGGTCCACTCCAGCCGGGTCCGGCTCAGCAGCGCCACCCGGTCACCGGGGGCCACCCCGGCGGCGGCCAGCCCGGCGGCGAGGGCCCTGACGCGGCGCACCACCTCGGCGGCGCCCAGCTGCTCCCAGCCCTCGCCGACCGGGCGCGCCAGCAGGGGCAGGTCCGGTGACTCCGCGGCCACCTGCACCAGGAGGTCGGTCACGGACTCGGCGGGGTCGACGGCGACGGCCAGGGGCTCGGCTCGCTCGATCACTGCACTCCCTCGATCACAGCACGTCCTCGGGCGGGTCGGCGGGTCGGTGCCGACTCTAGCGAGGCCGGTAGCGTCCAGCGCCGTGAGCACCCCTACCGGCGCAGACCGGTCCGCACTGACCGTCGGCGTGGACATCGGCGGCACCAAGATCGCGGCGGGGGTGGTGGACGCCTCCGGCGCGGTGGTGGCCCGCACGCGCCGGGAGACCCCGGCCCGCGACGTGGGCGCGATCGCCGCCGCCGTCGTCGACGCGGTCACCGAGCTGCGCCGCGGCCACGACGTGGCCGCCGTCGGCGTGGCCGCGGCGGGCTTCGTGGACGCCGACCGCTCGGTGGTGACCTTCGCCCCCAACCTGGCCTGGCGCGACGAGCCGGTCAGGGCCGACCTCGAGGGCGCCCTGGGCCTGCCCGTGGTGGTGGAGAACGACGCCAACGCCGCGGCGTGGGGGGAGTTCGCCCACGGCACGGGGCGGCGCGCCAGCAGCTCCGGGCACGAGGTGCACGACATGGTGCTGCTCACCATCGGCACGGGCCTGGGCGGCGGCATCGTCATCGGCGACCGGCTGCTGCGGGGGGCCAGCGGCTTCGCCGGCGAGCTCGGGCACATGAGGGTGGTCCCCGACGGCCACCCGTGCGGCTGCGGCAACCGCGGCTGCTGGGAGCAGTACGCCTCCGGGCGCGCGCTGGTGCGCGAGGCGCGGGCCATGGCCCGGACCGGCTCGCCGCTGGCGGCGCACCTGCTGGAGCTGGCGGGCGACGACCCCGAGGCCATCCAGGGCCCCACCGTCACCCGGGCGGCGCTGGAGGGGGACACCTCGGCGGTCGAGCTGCTCGCCGACCTCGGGCGCTGGATCGGCGAGGGGGCCGCCAGCGTGGTCGCCGCGCTGGACCCCTCCCTCGTGGTCGTCGGCGGCGGGGTCTCCGAGGCCGGCGACCTGCTGCTGGCCCCCGCGCGCACGGCCTTCGCCCGCCAGCTCACCGCGCGCGGGCACCGTCCGCCGATCGCCGTCGAGCTGGCCTCCCTGGGCAACGACGCCGGGATGATCGGCGTCGCCGACCTGGCCCGGATCGGCTAGAGCCGGGCCCCGTCGTCGCCGTCGTCCTCGCGGTGGCTGGGCAGCCGCAGGACCAGGGTGACGAACCCCGCCACGAACCCCAGCACCGCCGCCAGGACGACGACGGGGGGCAGCGGCGGGCGCAGGACCACCACGACGACGAAGAAGAACGGCACGCCGAGCACGCCCGCCCACGGCAGCCAGGTGCGCCAGCCCGCGCGCGGCAGCGGCGGGGGCTCCGGCGGGGTCCAGTGCTCCTCGGCGAGCGGGTCGGCCTCGGTGCCGCCGCGGCCGTCGGGCAGCCGCGGCGCCGGCTCGGCGGGCCCGGCCGGCTCGGGCCGGTCCGTCCGCCGCCGGCGCAGCTCGGTGGGCGGCGCGGCGGGTGGCGCAGGAGGTGCCGGGGGCGCCTGCTGCTCGGGCCGCTCGGGCCGCTCGGGCCTCTCGGGCCGCTCGGGCCGCTCGGGCCGCTCGGGCTCGGAGGCGGGGTCGTCCCAGTGGGCGAGGATCTGCGCCCACGCGGCGTCGACGTCGACGCCCTCGGGGTCAGGACCCCCCGGCGTGCCGGCGGTGCTCACAGCCTGCCCACCAGCTCGAGGGTGGCGGCGCTGATGCGGGGGGCGTCGTGGTCGAGGGTCGCCACGTGCAGGCTGCGCGCCAGCACCTCCTCGCGGACGTCGGCGGAGCCGACGCGCTCCAGCACCAGCGCGCTGGAGGAGGCGGGCACGACGTGGTCGACGGCGGAGCGCAGCAGCACCACCGGCTGGTGCACCAGCGGCAGGTCGCGGCGGACGCCGGCCAGGCCCTCCACCAGGGAGGCCGCGGCGGTCAGCGGCACCCTGTCGTAGGCCAGCTCGACGGCCCCGGGGCGGGCGAGGTCGCCGCCGATCGCCGGCGCGGTGCGCTCGCGGCCGGGGCGCCCCAGCAGCCCCAGGCGGGCCAGCAGCGGCAGCGCCGCCAGGCGGCGGTCGGACAGGCGCACCGCGGGGTTGACCAGCACCAGCCCGGCGACGTCGGCCGGGTGGTCGGCGGCGAGGCGCAGGGCCAGGCCGCCGCCCATGGACAGGCCCCCCACGACCACGCGGTGGCCGGCGGCGCGCAGCAGCCCCAGCTCGGCGCGGACCGCCGCGAGCCAGTCCGGCCAGCGCGTGCGCGCCAGCTCCTGCCAGGTGGTGCCGTGGCCCGGCAGGCGCGGCAGCCTCACCACCAGACCGGCGCCGGCGAGGTCCTCGGCCCACCCGCGCAGGCCCTGCGGGCTGCCGGTGAAGCCGTGGCACAGCAGCACGGCGGGCGCGCCCGGGACAGCACGGGCGGCGGCACCGGCGGCCGCGTCGCCGGCGGAGAAGGCCTCGGCGCCGGCCAGCACACCCACGCCACCATCGTCGCACGCTGCGGGCACGCGGAGGGCGCCCCTATGGTTGACCCGGGCCCGTGCGCCCACACCGCCCCACGAGGAGGACCGGGTGCTCTACTGGCTGTTCAAGGCGGTGCTCTACCCGGTCCTGACGTCGCTGTTCCGGCCGGAGGTCAAGGGCCTGGAGCACGTGCCGCTGACGGGTCCGGCGGTGCTGGCGAGCAACCACCTGTCGGTCTCGGACTCCTTCTTCCTGCCGCTGATGGTGCCGCGGCGGGTGAGCTTCATGGCCAAGGCCGAGTACTTCACCGGCCGCGGGGTCAAGGGGCGCCTGACCGCCGGCTTCTTCAAGGGCGTCGGCCAGCTCCCCGTGGACCGCTCCGGGGGCAAGGCGAGCCAGGCCGCCATCGACCTGGCGCTGCAGGTGCTCGACAGGGGTGAGCTGTTCGGCATCTACCCCGAGGGCACGCGCAGCCCCGACGGCCGCCTCTACCGCGGCAAGACCGGTGTGGCGCGCGTGGCGCTGACCAGCGGCGTGCCGGTGCTCCCGGTGGCCATGCACGGCACCGACGCCGTCCAGCCGATCGGCCGGCGCATCCCGCGCATCCGCCGCGTGGGCATCACCATCGGCGCACCGCTCGACTTCTCCCGCTACCAGGGCATGGAGAACGACAGGTTCGTCCTGCGCTCGGTGACCGACGAGATCACCTACGAGATCATGCGGCTGTCCGGCCAGGAGTACGTCGACGTCTACGCCGCCACCATGAAGGACAAGCTGGCGGCCTCGGCCCGCGAGCGCCGCGCCGCCGCGCGCGGCGGCGCGCCGCAGGCCGCGGGCCCCGAGGTCCTCGCCGCCGGGCCGGGGGCCGACTCGACCAGCCGGCGCGCCCACGAGCCGGAGCTGGGGCCGGAGGAGCTGGGCGACGTCGGCACCGCGCTGCCGGTCGACGCTCCCGACGCCCCGGAGCCCCCCCAGCAGCCGTCCCGGTAGCCTTCCCCGGTGCCCGACGCGACCGCTCCCGCAGTCCACCGGCCGTTCGGGGCGGTGCTCACCGCGATGGCGACGCCCTTCACCGCCGACGGCGCCCTGGACCTGCCCGCCGCGCAGGCGCTCGCGGAGCGCCTCGTGCTGGAGGGCAACGACGGCCTCGTCGTGGCCGGCACCACGGGGGAGTCCCCGACGCTGGCCGAGCACGAGCACGACGCGCTGCTCGCCGCCGTGGTCGAGGCGGTGGGCTCGCGCGCCCACGTCGTGGCCGGGTGCGGCAACAACGACACCGACCACACCCTGCGCCGGGTCCGGGCCGCCGAGAAGACCGGCGTGCACGGCCTGCTCGTGGTCACCCCGTACTACAGCCGGCCGCCGCAGGAGGGCCTGTACCGGCACTTCACGGCCGTGGCCGACGCGACCGGCCTGCCGGTGATGGTCTACGACATCCCCGGTCGCACCGGCACGCCCGTCTCCACCGAGGTGCTCCTGCGCCTGGCCGAGCACCCTCGCGTGGTGGCCGTCAAGGACGCCAAGGACGACCTGTTCGCCTCCTCGCAGGTGATGGCCGCCGCCGGCGGCGAGGGCGGCCTGGCCTACTACTCCGGCAGCGACCAGCTCAACCTCGCCCACCTCGCGCAGGGGGCGGCCGGCGTCGTCTCGGTGGTGGCCCACGTGGCCGCCGCCCAGTACGCCGCGATGGTCGCGGCCGTCGACGCCGGCGACCTGCCCGCTGCCCGGGCGCTGCACACCCGGCTGCTCCCCGCCGTCACCGCGATCATGACCCGCACCCAGGGCGCGATCATGGTGAAGGCAGCGCTGGAGCTCACCGGAGCCATCCCCAACCGCCACGTGCGCCTGCCCCTCGTGGAGGCCACCGACCAGCAGGTCGAGCAGCTCAGCTCCGACCTGCGAGGAGCAGACCTGCTGTGACAGCACCCACCGCCCAGTCCGACGGCCAGGGCCCCGGCCAGCCGCTGGGCCCGCCCCCGAAGCTCGCCCGCGGCACCCTGCGGGTGGTCCCGCTCGGAGGGCTCGGCGAGGTCGGCCGCAACATGGCCGTCCTGGAGATCGACGGCAAGCTGCTGGTCATCGACTGCGGGGTCCTCTTCCCCGAGGACCACCAGCCCGGCGTCGACCTGATCCTGCCGGACTTCAGCTACATCGCCGACCGCCTCGACGACGTCGTCGCCGTCGTCCTCACCCACGGCCACGAGGACCACATCGGGGCCGTGCCGTTCCTGCTGCGGCTGCGGCCCGACATCCCGCTGGTGGGCTCCACCCTCACGCTGGCCTTCGTGGAGGCCAAGCTCAAGGAGCACCGCATCCAGCCGTACACCCTGGCGGTGCGCGAGGGGCAGGTCGAGCAGCTCGGCCCGTTCGAGTGCGAGTTCGTGGCGGTCAACCACTCCATCCCCGACGCCCTGGCCGTCGCCGTGCGCACCAGCGCCGGCACGGTGCTGCACACCGGCGACTTCAAGATGGACCAGCTGCCGCTGGACGGGCGCATCACCGACCTGCGCGCCTTCGCCCGCCTCGGCGAGCGCGGCGTGGACCTGTTCATGGTCGACTCCACCAACGCCGAGGTGCCCGGCTTCACCACCGCCGAGCGCGAGATCACCCCCGTGCTCGACAGGGTCTTCGCGACGGCGCAGCGCCGGCTGATCGTGGCGAGCTTCGCCTCGCACGTGCACCGCGTGCAGCAGGTGCTGGACACCGCCCACAAGCACGGTCGCAAGGTCGCCTTCGTGGGCCGCTCGATGGTGCGGAACATGGGCGTCGCGGCCGACCTGGGCTACCTGGACGTGCCCAAGGGCGTGCTGGTCGACCTCAAGCAGGTCGACGACCTGCCCGACGCCAAGGTCGTGCTCATGTGCACCGGCTCGCAGGGCGAGCCGATGGCCGCGCTGAGCCGGATGGCCAACCACGACCACCGCGTCCAGGTGGGCCCCGGCGACACGGTGGTGCTCGCCTCCTCCCTCATCCCGGGCAACGAGAACGCCGTCTACCGCGTCATCAACGGGCTCGTGCGCCTGGGCGCCACCGTGGTCCACTCCGGCAACGCCCGCGTGCACGTCTCCGGCCACGCCAGCGCCGGTGAGCTCCTGTACTGCTACAACATCGTCAAGCCGAAGAACGCCATGCCGGTGCACGGCGAGGTGCGCCACCTGCACGCCAACGCCGACCTGGCCGTGAGGACGGGCGTCCCGCGCGAGCGGGTGCTCATCACCGACTGCGGCACCGTGGTGGACCTGCGCGACGGGCGCGCCCGCATCGCCGGCCAGGTGCCCTGCGGGTACGTCTACGTGGACGGCTCCTCGGTGGGGTCCATCACCGACGCCGACCTCAAGGACCGCCGCATCCTGGGCGACGAGGGCTTCATCTCCGTCTTCGCCGTCATCGACTCCTCCACCGGCAAGGTCGTGGCCGGGCCCGAGGTGCACGCCCGCGGCGTCGCCGAGGACACCAGCACCCTGCAGTCGATCGTGCCGCGGGTGGCCGACGCCCTCGCGCAGGCCGTCAGCCAGGCCTCCCAGGGCGGCGGCGGGGTCGACACCCACCAGCTCCAGCAGGTGGTGCGCCGCGTCGTGGGCCGCTGGGCGGGGACCTCGCTGCGCCGCAGGCCCATGATCATCCCGGTGGTCGTCGAGGCCTAGTTCCTCCCGGCGTGGGGCCTGTGTGAGGGATGTGACGACCGGTTAGCGTGGCCGCATGGCCGCCCGCTCGCCCTCTCGCGCCCCCGCGAAGCCTCGCGCCGCCGCGAAGAAGCCGCGAGCCGCCGCCGCGGCCCACGCCAGGCCCCGCGCCCCGTGGCCGCTGCGCGCGGCGCGGGGCGCCTGGATGGGCGTGGCGCACGCGGTGGGCGGCAGCGCCCGCCGTGGCCGGCCCGACGCCTCCGCCGTCGACCCCGACGTGCGCCGCGACGGCGTCGGCCTGGCGCTGGTCGCCGCGGCCATCCTCGTGGCGGCCGTGGAGTGGTGGGGCCTGCCGGGGACCTTCGGCGACGTCGTCCACGCCGTCGTGGCCGGCACGGTGGGCAAGGTCAGCCTGGCGCTGCCGCTGGCGCTGGGGGTGCTCGCGCTGCGCCTGCTGCTGCGTCCGGACGCCGGCAGCGAGAACAGTCGCGTCCTGGTCGGGCTGTCCGCCATCGCCGTGGCCGTGGCGGGCGTGCTGCACCTCGGCGGGGCACCGGGCCTGAGCCCGGTCGGCGACCTCGCCGCCGTCCGCGAGGCCGGCGGCGTGCTCGGCTACCTCGTGGCCACCCCTGTCGACGCCGCGGTCGGGCAGGCGCTGGCGTACGTGCTGCTCGCGCTCCTGGGGGTCTTCGGGGTGCTGGTCACCACCGCGACGCCCGTGCACCTGGTGCCGCACCGGCTGGGCCTGCTGTACCGCACCCTCACCGGCGGTGACGACGTGCACGGCCGGTACGGCGAGGACGACCCTGACGGCGAGCTCGAGCGCCGCCAGCTGGGCCGCGCCCGCGGCGACCGCCACGGCGACGAGGCCTACGAGCAGGCCATGGAGCGCGAGGCCGAGGCGAAGCCGAAGCGGCGCCGCCGCGGGGCTGCCGAGGACGACAGGCCCGCCTTCGAGGAGCAGGCCTCCGCCGCCCCGGCACCCGACGGGGCGCCCGAGGAGGTCTTCGACCCCTTCAAGGACTTCGGCACCGAGCCCACCACCGCGGTCGCCACCGACGAGCCCGGGCCCGAGGCCCCCGGGGAGCCGGCCGGCCCCCGCCGCTCCTCGGCGGCCGGGGTCACCGCCCACGCCAAGGGCTCCGCGCTGCAGGCGCCGCCGACCACGCAGCTGCCCCACCGCGTGGAGCAGATGGCGCTGGCGTTCACCGGCACCTACGAGATGCCGCCGGACGACGTCCTCAAGCACGGCGAGGGCCACGCGACGCGCACCGAGGCCAACGACCGCGTGGTCGACGCCCTCACCGGCGTGCTGGAGAACTTCTCCATCGACGCCCGCGTCGCGGACTTCACGCGCGGCCCGACGGTCACCCGCTACGAGGTGGAGCTGGGCACCGGCGTGAAGGTGGAGAAGGTCACGGCGCTGTCCAAGAACATCGCCTACGCCGTGGCCAGCGCGGACGTGCGCATCCTGTCCCCGATCCCCGGCAAGTCCGCCATCGGCGTGGAGATCCCCAACACCGACCGCGAGGTCGTCGTCCTGGGCGACGTGCTGCGCTCCGACGTCGCCCAGCGCAACACCCACCCGATGGTCATGGGCATCGGCAAGGACGTCGAGGGCGGCTACGTCATCACCAACCTCGCCAAGACGCCCCACCTCCTGGTCGCGGGCGCCACGGGCGCGGGCAAGTCGAGCTTCATCAACTCCATGATCACGTCGATCCTCATGCGGGCCACGCCCGACCAGGTCCGCATGATCCTCGTGGACCCCAAGCGCGTGGAGCTCACCGCCTACGAGGGCATCCCGCACCTGCTCAGCCCGATCATCACCAACGCCAAGAAGGCCGCCGAGGCGCTCGACTGGGTCACCCAGGAGATGGACCGCCGCTACGACGACCTGGCCATGTACGGCTTCAAGCACGTCGACGACTTCAACGCCGCCGTCGACGAGGGCCGCGTGGAGCCGGTCGAGGGCAGCGAGCGCCAGCTGCGCCGCTACCCCTACCTGCTCGTCGTGGTCGACGAGCTGGCCGACCTCATGATGGTCGCCCCCCGCGACGTCGAGGCCTCCATCGTGCGGATCACCCAGCTCGCCCGGGCGGCCGGCATCCACCTGGTCCTGGCCACCCAGCGGCCCTCCGTCGACGTCGTCACCGGCCTGATCAAGGCGAACGTACCCTCCCGCCTGGCCTTCGCGACCAGCTCGCTGGCCGACTCCCGCGTCGTGCTCGACCAGCCGGGCGCGGAGAAGCTCATCGGCCAGGGCGACGCCCTCTTCCTGCCCATGGGCTCCTCCAAGCCGGCCCGCGTGCAGGGCGCCTGGGTCAGCGAGTCCGAGGTCGAGCGGGTCGTGCAGCACGTCAAGGCCCAGGCTGCGCCGGACTACGTGCAGGACGTCGTCGCGCCCAGCACCGCCCAGAAGATCGCCGAGGACGTCGGCGACGACCTCGAGCTCATGCTCGCGGCCGCCGAGCACATCATCACCACGCAGTTCGGCTCCACCTCGATGCTGCAGCGCAAGCTGCGCGTGGGCTTCGCCAAGGCGGGGCGCCTCATGGACCTGCTCGAGCAGCGCGGCGTGGTGGGTCCCTCCGAGGGCTCCAAGGCCCGCGACGTCTACGTCAAGCCCGACGACCTCGACGAGGCCCTCGCCCGCCTGCGCGGCGACGCCGCCCGCGAGCCCGTGCACGTGCCCGACGGCGCCACGCAGGTGGTGGACCTGGCCGAGGGCGAGGGCTGGGACGACGGCGCCGAGGACGGCTACGGCGCGGACGGCGAGGCGACCTCCGAGGACGCCTGGCAGCTCACCGACAGGTACTGAGCCGGTCGAGCGGTCCGCGGGGGCCCCGTACGCTTCCGGCCGTGAGGTCGGTAGCCCTGGTCACCCTCGGGTGCGTCCGCAACGAGGTCGACTCCGAGGAGCTCGCCGGCCGCCTGGCCGCCGCCGGCTGGCGCCTGGAGGACGACCCGGCGGCCGCCGACGTCGCCGTCGTCAACACCTGCGGGTTCGTGGAGCAGGCGAAGAAGGACTCCGTCGACGTGCTGCTCGACGTCACCGAGCTGCGCGACGACGAGGCCTCGCGCACCCAGGCCGTCGTCGCGGTCGGCTGCATGTCCGAGCGCTACGGCAGGGACCTCGCGCAGGAGCTGCCCGAGGTCGACGCCGTGCTCGGGTTCGACTCCTACGCGGACCTGTCCACCCACCTCGACGGGATCCTGCACGGCGAGCGGCCGGCCTCCCACGTGCCCCGCGACCGCCGCGCGCTGCTGCCGGTCAGCCCCGCCAAGCGGCAGGCCGCCGCCCGCGCGGGCGCCGTGGCCCTGCCCGGCCTCGGCGAGCTGAGCGGCACGCAGCTGGAGAAGGTGCCCGGCTCCGGCCCGCCCGTGGTCCGCGCCCGCCTCGGCAGCGCCCCCTGGGCGCCGCTGAAGCTGGCCTCGGGCTGCGACCGGCGCTGCGCCTTCTGCGCCATCCCCGCCTTCCGCGGCTCCTTCGTCTCCCGGCCGCCTGCCGACGTGCTCACCGAGGCGCGCTGGCTGGCCGAGCAGGGCGTCAAGGAGGTCTTCCTCGTCTCGGAGAACTCCACCTCCTACGGCAAGGACCTCGGCGACCTGCGCGCGCTGGAGTCCCTGCTCCCGCAGCTCGCGGCCGTGGACGGGCTGGAGCGGGTGCGCGTCAGCTACCTGCAGCCCGCCGAGGTGCGCCCCGGGCTGCTCGAGGCCATCGCGGGCACCCCCGGCGTCGTGCCCTACTTCGACCTGTCGTTCCAGCACTCCGCGCCCGCGCTGCTGCGCCGGATGCGCCGCTTCGGCGGCACCGAGGAGTTCCTCGCCCTGCTCGAGCGGGTCCGCGCGCTGGCACCCGAGGCCGGGGTGCGCTCCAACGTCATCGTCGGCTTCCCGGGGGAGGCCGAGGACGACGTCGCCGAGCTCGAGCGCTTCCTCGAGGCCGCCCGCCTCGACGTCGTCGGGGTGTTCGGCTACTCCGACGAGGACGGCACCGAGGCCGCTCGCCTGGACGGCAAGCTCGAGGACGACGTCGTGGCCGAGCGCGTCGACCGGGTCTCCCGGCTCGTGGAGGCCCTCGTCGACGAGCGCGCCGCGCAGCGCGTCGGCCAGCCGGACACCGTGCTCGTGGAGGAGCACGACGACGACGGCGAGCGGGTGCACGCCGTCGGGCGCACCGGCTTCCAGGGGCCCGACGTCGACGGCACCACCCGCCTCGAGCTGGCCGTCGGCGAGCCCCTGCCGCCGGTGGGCGCGCTGGTGCCGGTGGTCGTCACGGCCAGCGAGGGCGTCGACCTCGTCGCGCGGCCGCGGTGAGCACGCCCGCCCAGCCGGCCCAGCCGGCGCGCGTCAGCGCCTGGAACATCGCCAACTACCTCACGGTGCTGCGCATCGTGCTGGTCCCGCTGGTGGTCTGGCTGCTGCTGGCCCGCGACGGTGACGACGCGTGGTTCCGCCTGGGCGCCTTCGCGGCGTTCGCGGCGGCCAGCATCACCGACAAGGTCGACGGCGACATCGCCCGCGCCCGCGGGCTCGTCACCGACTTCGGCAAGATCGCCGACCCCATCGCCGACAAGCTGCTGCTCGGCGCGGTCTTCATCGGCCTGTCGCTGCTCGGCGAGGTCTGGTGGTGGGTGACCGTGGTCATCCTCGTGCGCGAGGTGGGCATCACCCTGCTGCGCTTCGTGGTGATCCGCTACGGCGTCATCGCGGCCTCCCCGGGCGGCAAGCTCAAGACGGCGCTGCAGGTCGCCGCGGCGGGCCTGCTGCTCCTGCCGTGGGCGTCCTGGCTGTCGGGCACCGCCCTCGACGTCGTCCAGGGCGCGCTGCTCGTCCTCGTGCTGGCCTCGGCGGCCGTGACGCTGCTCACGGGCGTCGACTACCTCGTGCGCGCCCACCGCCTCGTGCAGGGCGGCCGGCGTGGCTGAGCCGTCGCCCGCCGAGCGGGTCGTCGGCCAGCTGCGCGACGCGCACCTGACCGTGGCCACCGCGGAGTCCCTCACCGCGGGTCTGGTCAGCGCCCGCCTGGCCGACGTGCCCGGCGCCTCCGACGTGCTGCGCGGCGGGGTGGTCTCCTACGCCACCGGGGTCAAGGCCTCGGTGCTCGGCGTGCCCGCCGACCTCCTCGAGCGGACGGGGCCGGTGCACCGCGCCGTCGCCGAGGCCATGGCCGCCGGCGCCGCCCGGCTGCTCGGGGCCGACGTCGGGGTGGCGACCACGGGCGTGGCCGGTCCCGGCCCGCACGACGGCCACCCGGCCGGCACGGTGGTCGTGGCCGTCAGCACGGCGTCAGGCCTGGCCGCCGAGGTGCTGCGCCTGCCCGGAGACCGCGCCGCGGTGCGCGAGGGCGCCGTGCGCGGCGCCCTGGACCTGCTCGCGCGGGTGCTCACCGACCGTGAGGAACGCGGCGGCCCCTCCGGGCGTTGAGAGCAGTGATGACCAGCACCTCGGTCCGCCGTCCCCCGACCCGCCGTCCCGTCTCCAGCCGCCCGCCCTCGGCCCCCACGGGGTATCGTGGTCTCTCGGCGTCACCGCCGACGACGGACGGGAGGCGCCAGGTGCCACTGCTGCGACGCGAGATCGGCGACGTGCTGCGCTCCGCCCGCCAGCAGCAGGGCCGCACCCTGCGCGAGGTCTCCGGCGCCGCGCGCGTCTCCCTGGGCTACCTCTCCGAGGTGGAGCGGGGCCAGAAGGAGGCCTCCAGCGAGCTGCTGTCCTCCATCTGCGACGCCCTCGCCGTGCCGATGTCCACGGTGCTGCGGGCCGTCAGCGACAGGGTCGCAGCCGCCGAGGCGGTCTCGGCGCCCGTCACCGCGGCGGCCCCTGTGGTGGCCACGGTGCCCGTCCCGGTGGGCGACCTCGGCATCCCGCCGGTGGTCATCACCCGCGACGGCCTGGTCAGCGCCGCCTGACGGGTCCCTGCCGGACAGCGCCCAGCGGCGCCTGCGGGGCGCCGTCGTCCGTGGGGGTCGGTCCCGGCTGGCAGCGGGGGCAGTAGAACGCCGTCCGCTCCTCGGGCGCGCGGCCGATGGGGGCCACGCGCACCGCAGCGCCGCAGCGGTGGCACGGCAGCCCGGAGCGGGCGTGGACGTTGCGCTGCGACCCGTGAGCGACGTCGCGCGTCCCGGCCAGCAGCATCCGCCGCTCCAGCTCCACCAGCGCCCTCAGGCCCTGCTCGCCGAGGTGCCCGGCCGGTGTCCAGGGCGAGACCCCGCGCAGGAAGAGCGCCTCGGCCATGAAGTAGGTGCCCACGCCGGCCAGGACGCGCTGGTCGAGCAGCGCCTCGCCCACGGGCCGCTCCGGGCGCGCGAGCAGGGAGGTCACCACCTGCTCGACGGCCTGCGGGCCCCAGCCCGGGCCGAGCACGTCGGGCCCGAGGTGCCCGACCAGCCGCGCCTCGTCGGCGGTGGGCACCAGGTCGAGCATCCCGAGCCGGTGGCCGACGGCGGTCCACGCGGCGTTGGCCAGCACGGCGCGCACGCCGTGCGCGGCCCGCGCGGTGCGCCACGGCCGCCCGGTGGCGTGCACGTGCCAGGAGCCCTCCATGCGCAGGTGGCTGTGCAGGGTCAGCGGCGCGCCGCCTGCTCCTGCGCCCACCCGGACCAGCAGGTGCTTGCCGCGGCTGACCACCTCGCGCACGTCCCGGCCGGTCAGGCCCACCGTGGCCAGAGACGGCCAGCGCAGGTCGCTGGTGACCAGCACCCTTCCGGCGAGCGCGGCGTGCAGGCGGTGGGCGGAGCGCCAGACGACGTCGCCCTCAGGCACGCACGTCGCCGCACTGCCGCAGGACGGTGGCCACCTCGGCGGTCAGCGCGTCGAGCACCGCGGCCACGCCGTCGGCGCCGCGGGCCGCCAGCCCCCACCAGGCGGGCCTGCCGACGAAGACGGCCCGGGCGCCCTGGGACAGCGCCCACGCGACGGCGCCGCCGGAGCGGACGCCGGAGTCGGCGTAGACCTCCACGGCCGGGTCGACGGAGCGCACCGCCGCGACGACGCCGGGCAGGGCCGCGGCCGACGTGACCGACTCCCCGAGGCGGCGCCCGCCGTGGGTGCTGACCACCACGCCGGCGGCGCCGGCCTGCGCGCAGGCGCGCGCGTCGTCGGGGTGCAGCACGCCCTTGACCACCACGGGCAGCCCGGAGCGCTCCGCCAGCCAGCCGATCGTGGTGAGGTCGACGTCCAGGGCGGGAGCGGCCGCGCCCGCCTCCCGGTCGGCGAGGTCGTCGCCGGTCAGCGCGGTGAGGCGCTCGCGGCCCGGGCCGGCGGGCCACGCGGTGGGCTCGATGCTCGCCGCCTGCGGGTCGGGCTGGGTCAGGGCCGTGGTGTCGACGGTGAGCACCAGCGCGCTCGCCCCGGCGGCGGCGGCGCGCTCCACGAGCAGCGCCGTCAGGGACCTGTCGCGCAGCACGTAGACCTGGTACCACCACGGCGCCCCGGCGGCCTGCACGGCCTCGAAGGGGACGGCGGTGTTGGTGGAGACGCCGAGCAGCGAGCCCGCCGCCGCGACGGCGCGGGCCGCCTCCGCCTCGCCCCGCGGGTGGGCGGCCACCTGCTGGGCCATCGGCGCCAGCAGCACGGGGGTGCGCAGCGGGGTCCCGAGCACCGTGGTGGCCGTGAGCTCGGCGTCGCTGGGCGCGCTGCCCTGCAGGACCCGCGGCACGAGCCGGGCGGCCGCCCACGCGGCCAGGCCCTCGGCGTGGCACTGCCCGGCGCCGGCGGTGGCGGCGACGTAGCCGGCCACGTGGGCGGGCAGCACCGCCCTCGCCTCCGCCTCGAGCCTCTCGAACAGCGCGGCCGCCGCCGTGGTCGCCGCCGCCGTGGTCGTGGTGGTCGCCGTCGTGGTCGGGGTCATCACCCGAGCACCTCCTCGCAGACGCGGAGCAGCCGCTCCCTCAGCGGGGCCGCCGCGGCCGCCAGCTCGCGCTGGGCGGCGGCGTAGGCGGCCTTGCCCTCCCGGGTCTCGATGCGCAGGGCCGTCAGGCCCGAGCCCGAGACGTCGTAGGGGGAGGCGCGCATGTCGACCTCGCGGGCGGCCCGCGCGGCCTCGAAGCAGTCCAGGAGCAGGTTCCCGGGGCAGGCCGGGCCGAGGGCGGTGGCGTGGCGCAGCACGTCCATGGTCACGTGGACGCACCCCGGCTGGTCGAGCTGCGCCTGCGTCTCGCGGGTGGGCACCAGGGCGTTGCGCGGTGCGGCGTCGGGGGTGAAGAAGCGGTGGGCGTCCACGTGGCTGCAGCGCAGCGGGTGCGCCTCCACCACGGCGTCCGTGCCGGCCTGGCCCAGGCGCAGCGGCAGCGCGTGCCGGCGACCGCGCGGGCTCGCCCCGCCGGTGCTGGCCCCGCCCACAGCACCCCCGGCGCGGTACACCATCGCCCACTCGTGCAGCCCGAAGCACCCCAGGTGGGGCGCCCGCCCCCGCAGCGCGGCCAGCAGGCGGCGGCTGGTCGCCAGCGCCGGCCCCCGGTCGGCGACGAGGGCCGCGGCGTCCAGGCCCACGGCGCCGCCGCCGAGGTCGGCGTACCAGCGCCACCCCCGGTGCGGTGCGTCGTCGGCGTCGACCAGGACCGTCCCGGCACCGGGGTGCCAGCGGCGCAGCTGCCCGGGGCGCAGGGAGTAGTAGTCGTAGAGGAAGTCGTCCACGGCGTCGGTCCGGCCGCGCGAGCGGCGCTCCCGGCGGCCCGCGGTGAGCGCGTCGGCGCGGGCCGCGTGCTCCGCGCAGCGCTCGCGCCAGTCCGCCAGCTCCTGGGTCACCACCACGCCTGGGTCACCACCACGTCACGGTCACCGCCACGGCACGAGCATCACACGCGGCCGCCGAGCAGCGCGCCCTGCGAGGCCGCCAGGTGCTCGTGCACGGCGACCGGGCCCCGCTCGCGGACCGCGCGCAGGTAGGAGCGGTGCTCGTCGACCAGGCCGGCGGGTGAGCGGTGCAGCTGCAGGTGGGCCGTGAACAGGCGCACCTCCGCCCCCAGGGCGGCGGCGGCCTCGGTCAGGCGGGGCGAGCCGGCGGCGGCGACCAGCGCCTCGTGCAGCGCGGCGTGCTCGCGCAGCACCGCCAGCGGGTCGGCGGCGGCTGCCGCGACGGCGCGCTCGAGGGCCAGCGCCCGCTCCTCCAGCAGGGCCACGACGGCCGGCGGCCAGTCCGGTCCCCAGCGCTCGCGCAGGAGCCTGACCGCCTCGCTCTCCACGGCGCGCCGCAGGTCCTGCAGCGACCTCACGTCGTCGTCGTCGAGGGAGGCGACCCTCACCCCGGCGAAGGGGGCGGCGCTGGCCAGCCGCTCGGCCACCAGGGCGGCCAGGGCGGTCCGGACGGTGTGGCGGCTGGCGGCGTGCTCGGTGGCCAGCGCCTCCTCCCGCAGCGGGGTGCCGGGGGGCAGGTCCCCGGACAGGACCCGGTCGCGCAGGGCGACCAGGAGGTCGTCGGCGCGGCGGGGGCTCACGCCGGCACCCCGGTGCGGCGGCGCGCCGGTGCGGCGAGGACGGCCAGCCCGGTGGCGATGAGCAGCAGCGCCGCGGTCTGCAGGGCGCCCAGGTGCTCGCCGAGGACCACCAGGCCCAGCAGCGTGGCCGTGAGGGGCTCGGCGAGGGTCAGCGTGGCGACGGTGGGGGCGGCCAGGTGCCGCAGCCCGGCGGAGAAGAGCGCGTAGGCCACCGCCGTGGTGACCACCCCCAGCCACAGCACGGCGGCGAGCCCGCCCGCGCCCGCCGGTGCCCCGGTCACCGCCAGCACCGGGAGGCTGAGCAGCGCGGCCAGCCCGAAGACGGCGCCGACGCTGCCCAGCGAGCTCCAGCCGGCGTCGAGCAGGCGCTTCACGGCCAGGGTGTAGACGGCGTAGCTGGCGCCGGCGCCCACGGACGCGGCCAGCCCCAGGGGCGTCGCGCCGCCGCTGGCCCCGGAGCCCGCCGCGAGCGCCACCAGCCCGGCGACGGCCACGGCGGTGGCGGCGGCCCACCGCCGGCCCGGCCGAGCGCCGGTGAGCAGCCAGGCCAGCAGCCCGGTGACCAGCGGGGCGGACCCGAGGGCGACGACCGTGCCGACCGCGACGCCGCTGGAGCGGGTGCCGGCGAAGAACAGCGGCTGGTAGGCGACCACGCCCAGCGCCCCCACGGCCACCACGCCCAGCAGGCGCGGCGGGAGCGAGAGCGCGGGCAGCGCGCCCCGCCGCAGGAGCGGCCCCGCCGCGACCGCCGCGAGCAGCGCCCCGCCCAGGGCGATGCGGGCCGCGCCGACGGCCAGGGGAGGGGCCTCGGGGGCGCCGAGGGCCACCGCGGTGCCGGTCGAGCCGAAGCAGACGGCCGACAGCAGCACCAGCACGACGGGCCGCACCGAGGAGCTCACGCAGCGATTGTTACACAATCCGTCCGCGTGCTCGGGGTCCCCGGCGGGCGCGCAGGCGCAGGACCGCCACGGCGACGCCCCCGACGAGCGCGACCAGAGCGGCCAGCACGAGCACCGGGGCCAGCAGGGCGGACAGGCTGAGCGCCAGGCTGGCGCCGTCCTCCAGCGTGGAGGCCACCGGCGCGCCGGTGCCCACCGTCGTCGCGTTGACGGCGGCGCGCCCGGCGGACTTCGCCACCGTGACGACCAGCGCCACCACCGCGCCGAGCGCCACCGCCCACCACTCGCCGCCGCCCGTCGTCCCCGCGGCCCCGGCGGTCCCGGCGCCGGCGCCGACGGCGATCCCGCCGGCCGCGGGGCGCACCAGGGCGCCCAGGACGTCGTTGAGGTGGTCGACGCCGGGCACCTTGTCGGCCACGACCTCCACGAGCAGGAGCACGGCCAGCACCGCCAGGGCCACCGGGTCCGACAGCCACGACCACGCCTCCGGCAGGTGCACGAGGTCGGTGGTGCGCGCGAGGGCGCCGAGCAGCAGCAGCGGCAGGTAGGCGTTCAGGCCCGCCGCTGAGGCCAGCCCGAGCCCGACGAGCAGCTCCACGGCCCCATCATCCGCGCCCACCCCGCGTCCGTCGTGTCGGGACGGGGCGCCCGCTCCCACCGCTGGCCCAGGCCTCGGCGCGCACGGCCCAGGTCTCAGGCGCGCACTCGCAGTCCCCGCGGGGCGGCCGTGAAGCCCGCCGCCTCCAACGCCGCGGCGAGCGGTGAGGAACCTGGGGTGAGCACCCCGGCTCCGTCGGCCTTCTCCACGGTCAGCCGCCCCAGGGCGCCGTCGCGGACGGCCAGGGCCAGGGCGTCGGCCCCGGCCTGCAGCGCCTCGGGCTCCTCGGTGAAGGAGAGCAGCGTCCGTCCGCCGCGCTCGACGTAGAGCACCAGCTCGCCGTCCAGCAGCACGACCAGGGCCCCGGCCTTGCGCCCCGGGCGGTGCCCCGCGCCGCCGGCCTCCCCGCGCTCGCCGCGCTCGCCGCGCTCGGGCCACGGCAGTGCGGCGCCGTAGGGGTTGGCGGGGTCGGCGGCGGCCAGCACCACCGTGCGGGGACGGTCGGCCTCGGCGGAGCCCGGCGCTCCGGGCGCCACGGAGCGGCCCTGCCAGTCGCCGCGGCCGATGGTCGACAGCGGGCGCGACGCCGCGCGCAGCCGGTCCACCGCCCCGGTCGAGGCGAACTGCGAGGCGCCCAGCCCCTCGACGAAGTAGCCGCGGCGCACGCGCCCTGCCTCCTCCATGGCGGCCAGCACCCGGTAGACGGCGGCGAAGCCGCCGGGCAGGCGCTCGGAGGCGACCGCGCCGCGGGTCAGGACGCCGTGCCGGTCCAGCAGCACCTCGGCGGTCACCGAGGCGCGCACCGTCGGGTCGGGCTCGAGCTCGGGCAGCAGCGACCACCGGCCCACCGTGCTCGGCGGCCCGGTCCGCGGCGCGCCGCCGAACCCGCCACCGGCGCTGCCCGGGCGCCCCAGCCCGCCGCCGGCCCGACCGAGACCGCCGTAGCGCGAGCCCGTGCGCCCGTAGCGCGAGCGGGGCGCGGCCCGCGGCCCCTTGTGCGCCGTCTTGCCCCCCGCCAGGCGGGCGCGCAGCGGTGCCAGGGTGTCGTTGGTGGCGTACCCGCCCCAGGCGAGGTCCCACAGGACCCGCTCGAGGGTGGCGTCGTCCACCCCGCCCTCCTCGGTGGCCTCCAGCGCCGAGGCCACCGACCGGAAGAAGTGCGCCCCGCCGCTGCCCAGCACCTCGAGCACGGCGCGGTGGACGTCGGTGAGCTCGAGGGCGTCGTCGGGCAGCGCGAGGGTCACGGGTGCGGCGTCGGCGGTGTGCAGCGAGACCCACCCGTCGTCGCCGGGCAGGGAGCCGTGGCCCTGCCAGACGACCTCGCCGGCGGCCGTCAGCTCGTCGAGCAGCGAGCGGGAGTACCGCTCCACGCGCACCGGGAGGACCAGGGACTCCAGGGCGCTGGCCGGGACGACGGCGCCGGCCAACTGCTCCACGGCGCGCAGCACGCCGTCGGCGCCGCGCAGCCGGGAGCCGACCTGCTGCCAGGCGGGCAGGAAGCGGGCGAGGTCGCGCGGGGGCACCGGCTCGACCTCCGAGCGCAGCGCCGCGAGCGAGCGGCGGCGCAGCAGGCGCAGCACCTCGGCGTCGCACCAGTCGGGCGTCCCGCCGGGGTCGGTGGCCAGCGCGCCGTCGAGGGCCAGGCGCACCTCGGGCGGCAGGAGGTCGCCCGAGACCACGCGCCCGGACGCGGACAGGCGGCGCAGGGCGTCGACGACGACGGCCACGCCCGTCCCCAGCCGCGCCGCCACGGTCGCCGCGGTGAAGGGCACGTGCGAGCGCGCCCAGCGCGAGACGAGGTCGGCCACCGGGTCGGGCACCGGCGCGAGGAAGGCCTCCGGCACGCCGACCGGCAGAGCCGCGCCGAGCGCGTCGCGCAGGCGGCCGGCGTCCTCCACGGCCGCCCACCGCTCCTGGCCGGCGATGCGCACCCGGATGACGCGGCGGGCGCCCTCGAGCTCGACCAGCCAGGCGCCGGCCTCCTCCGGGGCGCTCGAGCGCGCGGCGACCTCCGCGGTGCTCTGCGGCCCGAGCACGCGCAGGAGGTCGGCGACGTCCTCCGCGTCCCGGCACCGGCGGTCCTCCGCGAGGCGCTGCAGCTCGGCCTGGGTGCGCGTCAGCTGCTCGGGGTCGAGCAGGTCGGCCAGGGAGGCGCCGTCGCCGCGGCCCAGCAGCTCGGCGAGCAGGGTGGGGTCCAGGGACAGCGCCGCCGCGCGCTTCTCGGCCAGGGGCGTGTCGCCCTCGTAGAGGAACTGCGCGACGTACCCGAACAGCAGCGACCTCGCGAAGGGCGAGGGCTGCTCGGTGGTCACCTGCACCACGCGCACCGCCCCGGAGCGCAGGTCGCGCAGGAGCGCCTCCAGGCCCGGCACGTCGAAGACGTCGGAGAGCACCTCGCGCGCCGTCTCCAGCACCACCGGGAAGGACGGGTAGCGGCTGGCGACCTCCAGCAGCTGCGCGGCCCGCTGCCGCTGCTGCCACAGCGGCGTGCGCCGGTCGGGACGGCGGCGGGGCAGCAGCAGGGAGCGCGCCGCGCACTCGCGGAAGCGGCTGGCGAACAGCGCCGAGCCGCCCAGCTCGGCGGTGACCAGCGCCTCGACGTCCTCGGGGTCGACCAGGACGGCCTCCAGCACGTCCGGCGGTTCGCTGCGCGCGGTCAGGTCGCCGTCCCAGTCCGGCGAGAGGAGGTCGAGGTCGGGCAGGCGCAGCACGATGCCCTCGTCGGAGGACATCGCCTGCGCGTCCAGGCCGAACCGCTCCCGCAGCCGCGCCGCCAGGGCCAGCGCCCACGGCGCGTGCAGCTGGGCGCCGAAGGGGGAGTGGACCACCACGCGCCAGTCGCCCAGCTCGTCGCGGAAGCGCTCCACGACGATCGTGCGGTCGTCGGGCAGGTGGCCGGTGGTCTCGCGCTGCTCGGTCAGGTAGGCGTGCAGGTTGTCGGCGGCCCACTCGTCCAGGCCGGCGGCGACCGCGCGCTCGCGGGCGGCGTCGTCGTCGAGGGCACCGACCTCGCGGGTGAAGGCGCCGATCGCGCGCCCCAGCTCGTAGGGGCGGCCCACGGCCTCGCCGTGCCAGAACGGCAGCTTGCCGGGCACCCCGGGGGCTGGCGTGACGAGCACCCGGTCGTGGGTGATGTCCTCGATCCGCCACGTGGAGGTGCCCAGGGTGAAGACGTCGCCGACGCGCGACTCGTAGACCATCTCCTCGTCGAGCTCGCCGACGCGGCGGCCCGGACCCTCGCCGGAGGCGAGGAAGACCCCGTACAGGCCGCGGTCGGGGATGGTGCCGCCGCTGGTGACCGCGAGGCGCTGCGCGCCGGGCCGGCCGGTGAGGACGCCGGTGGTGCGGTCCCACACGATGCGCGGGCGCAGCTCGGCGAACTCCTCGCTGGGGTAGCGCCCCGCCAGCATGTCGAGCACCGCCTCGAGCACCCCGCGGGTCAGCCCGGAGAAGGGGGCGGCGCGGCGGACCAGGCGCTCGAGCTCGTCGACGGTGACCTCGTCGAGGGCGGTGATCGCCACCACCTGCTGGGCGAGGACGTCGAGCGGGCTCGCCGGCACCTTGAGCGCCTCGATGCCGCCCGTGCGCATGCGCTCGGTGACCACGGCGGTCTGGACGAGGTCGCTGCGGTGCTGGGGGAACAGCACGCCGCGGCTGGTGGCGCCGACCTGGTGCCCGGCGCGGCCGACGCGCTGCAGCCCGGAGGCCACCGACGGCGGGGACCCCACCTGGACCACGAGGTCGACCGCGCCCATGTCGATGCCCAGCTCGAGGCTGGAGGTGGCGACGACGGCGGGCAGCCGGCCGGCCTTGAGGTCCTCCTCGATGAGCGTGCGCTGCTCGCGGCTGACCGACCCGTGGTGGGCGCGGGCGAGCACGGGCGCATCGGCCGGCAGGCCCTTGGTCTGGCCGGCCTGGGCCATCACCTCGGCGGGTGCGCGGCGCGCTGCAGGGCGCTGAGCAGCGTCGTCGTGGTCGTCCTCACCCTCGACCTCAGCCTCAGGGTCAGGGGCGTTCCGCTCCGCCCACACCTCGTTGAGGCGGGTGGTGAGGCGCTCGGCCACCCGGCGGGAGTTGGCGAAGACGATGGTGGAGCGGTGCGCGGCCACGAGGTCGACCACGCGCTCCTCGACCGCGGGCCAGATGGAGCGGCGCTGCGGCTCGCCGGCCGCCAGCCCCGTGAGGTCCTCCTCGGAGCGCTGGCCCAGCTCTCCCATGTCGGGGACCGCGACGACCACCGAGAGGTCCCACGACTTCGCCGACGGCGGCTGGACGATGGTGACCGGGCGCCCGCCGTCCTCCCCGACGGCCCGCGCGCCCGCGAGGAACCGGGCGACCTCCTCCACCGGGCGGACCGTGGCGGACAGCCCGATCCGCTGGGCGGGGGCCCCGCCGCCGGCCTCCAGCAGCGCGTCGAGCCGCTCGAGGGTGAGGGCGAGGTGCGCGCCGCGCTTGGTGCCCGCCACGGCGTGCACCTCGTCGAGGATCACCGTCTCCACGCCCCCGAGGACCTCGCGGGCCTTGGACGTCAGCAGGAGGAAGAGGCTCTCCGGCGTGGTGATGAGCACGTCCGGGGGGCGCCGGGTGAAGGCCCGCCGCTCGTCGGCCGGGGTGTCGCCGGAGCGGATGGCCACGCTCACCTCCGGCACGGGGGCTCCGAGGCGCTGGGCGGCGTAGCCGATGCCGAGCAGCGGGGAGCGCAGGTTGCGCTCGACGTCGGTGGCCAGCGCCTTCAGCGGGGAGACGTAGACGACGCGCGTGCGCCGCAGCGGGTCTTCCGGGCGGCCCTGCACGGCCAGCCGGTCGAGGGCCCACAGGAAGGCCGACAGCGTCTTGCCCGAGCCGGTCGGGGCGACGACGAGGGCGTGGTCGCCGCTGGAGACCGCCCGCCAGGCGCCCTCCTGCGCGGCGGTCGGGCGCTCGAAGGCTCCGCGGAACCAGTCGCGGGTGGGTTCGGAGAAGCGCTCCAGCACGTCCTCGGCAGGCACCTCACCCATGCCCTGGATGGTCGCACCGACCACCGACAGCGGCCCGTCAGCGCTGCTCGGACGGCTGCTCGGACGGCTGCTCGGACGGCTGCTCGGACGGCTGCTCGGGCGGTCGCAGTGTCAGGTCCTCGCGCAGCGTCAGGCCCCTGGGGCCGCCGCCGGCCTCGTGGACCTGACACTGCGCGAGGACCAGCAGACCTGGCGCTGCGGGCGGTGGGGCTCAGGCGGGGGGCGGCAGCAGACCGCGCGACATCGCCACCGTGACCGCGGCGGTCCTGTCGTCCACGCCCAGCTTGGTGAAGACGCGCAGCAGGTGGCTCTTCACCGTCGCCTCCCCGATGAACAGCTCCGCCGCGATGCGGGGGTTGCTCAGCCCGCGGGCCACGCACGCCAGCACCTGCGTCTCGCGGGCGGTCAGCCGCTCGGCGGCGGGCTCGCGCACCCTGCTCAGCAGCCTGGCGGCCACCGGCGGCGCCAGCACGGTCTCCCCGCGGGCGGCGCGGCGGACGGCGTCGGTCAGGGCCGCGCGCGGGGCGTCCTTGAGCAGGTAGCCGGTGGCGCCGGCCTCCACGGCGCGCAGGATGTCGGCGTCGGTGTCGTACGTGGTCAGCACGAGCACCCGCGCGCCCGGGTGGGCAGCGCGCAGGCGGGTGGTGGCGCTCACGCCGTCCACCCCCGGCATCCGCAGGTCCATGAGCACCACGTCGGGGTGGTGGGCCTCGTAGGCCGCGAGGACGCCGTCGCCGTCGCCGACCTCGGCGACCACGGTGAGGTCGGCCTCGGCGGACAGCAGCGCCACGATGCCGGCGCGGACCACGGGGTGGTCGTCGACGACGACCAGGCGCAGCGGCTCGGTGGCGGCGGCGGAGCTCATGCGGGCACCCTGACGCGCAGGACGCACCCGGCGCCACCGTCGGCGCGCTGCTCCAGGGCGGCGGAGCCGCCCACCTGCGCGGCGCGGGCCGCCATGGCGGCCAGCCCGTACCCGGTGCGGGGGCCGTGCCCCGCGTCAGCGCGCCCTCCGCCGGCCGGCCCTCCGCCGGCCAGCCCCGTGCCGTCGTCGGTGACGGTGAGCTCCACCCCCTCGACGTCGACCGCCAGCGCCAGCGCGGCGCGGGTGGCGGCGCCGTGGCGGCGGGCGTTGGCCAGCCCCTCCTGCGCGGCCCGCAGCAGCACCACCTCAGCCTCCGGGGCCAGCGGCGGCAGGCGGGCCGGCAGGTCGAGGTCCACGGCGGTGCCCTCCTGGGCGGTGGTGCGGGCGGCGAGGCGCTGCAGGGCGCCGACCAGCCGCGCCTCGGGCTCGGAGGCGGCCAGGTCGGGCGGGGCCTGGGCGGCGACGATGGCGCGGGCCTCGGCGAGGTTGGCCCGGGCGGTGGCCTCGATGAGCTCCAGGCGCTCGCGGGTCTCGCCGTCCCGGGCGGCCTGCGCGAGCGCCACGATGCTGAGGAACCCCTGCGCGAGGGTGTCGTGGATCTCCGCGGCCATCCGCTCGCGCTCGGCGAGGACCCCGCGGGCGTGCTCGGCGGTGGCCAGCTCGGCGCGGGTGGCGGTCAGCTGGGCCAGCAGCGAGGCCCGCTGCTCGCTCTCGCGCACCAGCCCCGTGATCCACAGGCCCAGGACGATGGCGGCCGCGGCCTGCAGGAAGGCGGTGACCAGCGCCTCCGGCACCGCGGCGACCGCCCACCCCGACCGCGCCACCTGCACCAGCCCGAGCGCCGCGGGCACGGCGACGACGACCACGACGGCCGGGGTCCGCCGCGTCGTCATCGCCCAGGCCTGGGGGAAGAGCACGAACAGCGGCGCCAGCGCGACGCCAGGGCCGAGGGCGGTGGCGAGCACGACCAGGCAGGCGCCGGTCCCGGCGGTGTAGAGGGTGTAGCGCGCCAGGGAGCGCCCCTCGCGCAGCAGGCCGGTCCCGACGAGGAGGTACAGCACCGCCGCCGCCGTAAGGGCCCCGACGCCGGTCAGCCGCGCGGCGAGCGGCGCGCCGGACAGCGCGAGCACGGCGACGGCCGTGACGGCCAGCACGCCGTACCACGCGGCGTGCCAGCCGACCCGGCTGCGCTCCCAGTAGTCCACCGGCGCGGTCACGGGCGGGTCAGCCGTCGCCGCGGCGGCGCCAGCGGAAGGTGGTCCGGCACAGCACCAGCCCGAGCACCGTCCAGCCGGCCAGCACCAGGGCCACCAGGCCGAGCTGCCAGGAGCCCGCGGGCTCGGCCGCCGCCATCGAGGCGGGCAGCAGGGCCGCCCGGAAGCCCTCGGCCATCCACTTCAGCGGGAAGAGGGCCGCGACGTCCTGCATCCACCCGGGCAGCTGGCTGTAGACGAAGAACACCCCGGAGATGAACTGGAGCACGAGGACGACGGGCGCCGTCACGGCGCTCGCCGACCTGCCGGTGCGGGGGACGCTGGAGTAGGCGATGCCCAGCAGGGTCCCGGCCGCGGCGCCGAGCACGGTGACCCAGGCCAGCGTCCACCACTGCTGCGGACCGGCGGGCAGGTCGACGTCGAAGAGCAGGTGCGCCGCGGCCAGCAGCACCGCCATCTGCACCGCGCCGGTGACGACGACGAGGCCCACCTTGCCCAGGAAGTACGCCGCCGGCGGCATGGGCGTGCCCTCCAGGCGCTTGAGCAGGCCGTCGTCGCGCTCCACGGCGATGGAGATGGCCAGGGACTGGAAGCTCACCAGCAGCACCCCGGAGGCCGCCATCCCGGCGGTGAAGTACTGCGTGAAGCTCACGCCCGGCGCCACGTCACCGGAGAACACCGACCCGAAGATGAACAGGAAGATGATCGGGAAGAACACGTTGAAGATGAGGGCGTCCCAGGAGCGGGTCAGCTCCTTGAGCTCCACCACCGTGCGCGCCAGCGACGTGCGCGCCAGGAAGGCGGGGGAGCGGAAGGCCGCCGGGTCGGCGCCGCGCCGGGTGCGTGCGGGGGCGGGCGCCGTCGTCGTCGGGGTCGTGGTCACCAGGCCACCTCGCTGGTCGTCGGGCTGCTCTCCGGGCTGCTCTCCGGGCTGCTCTGCGGGTCGGTCGCCGGGCTGGTCCGGCTGATGAGGGACAGGTAGGCGTCCTCCAGGGTCGGGCGGTGGACGCTGAGGCCGTCGAGCTCGCCCGCCTCGGCGTGCAGGCGGGCCACGAGGGCGGCAGGCTCGGCGGTCAGCTCGGTGCGCCAGGCCCCGCCGGCGTCGCGCCAGCGCACCGTGGCAGCGGCCCTGTCGCGCCCGCCCAGCGTCGCGGGGGTGCCGCTGGCGACGATCCGCCCGCCGTCGATGACGGCGAGGGAGTCGGCGAGCACCTCGACCTCGTCGAGGTAGTGGGTGGTCAGCAGGATCGTCGTGCCGTCGGCCGCGAGCAGCTGCACGAGGGCCCAGAACTCGCGGCGCGCCTCGGGGTCGAAGCCGGTGGTCGGCTCGTCGAGGAAGAGCAGCTCGGGGTCCCCCACGATGCCCAGGGCGACGTCGAGGCGGCGGCGCCGCCCGCCGGACAGGGCGCTGGCGCGGGTGCGGGCGTCGTCGGCCAGGCCGACCCTCTCCACGACCTCCTCGGGGCGCCGCGGGTGGGGGTAGAAGGTGGCGAACTGCCGCACCACCTCGGTCACGGTGAGGTCGGACAGGTCGCGCGTCGACTGCGCGACGATGCCGATCCGGCTGCGCCACGCGGGGGTCGGCCGGCCGGGGTCCACGCCCAGCACGCTGACCCGGCCCGAGGTGCGCGCCCGGTAGCCCTCGAGCACCTCCACCGTGGTCGACTTGCCGGCCCCGTTGGGCCCGAGGAGGGCGAAGACCTGACCGGCGGGGACCTCGAAGGTGACGCCGTCGACGGCGCGCTTGGCGCCGTAGTGCTTGTGCAGGTCGCTGACCCGCACGGCTGGCTCGTCGCTCATGGCAGGAGCCTGCCGCGTGCGGCGCCCGTCGCGGCAGAGGCCGCCGGTGGGTCGTGGCCTCCACCGACCGGTGGAGGCGCAGGGTCAGACGAGGACGCGCTCGCGGGTGCGGGTGGGGGTGAGGCGTCCGGTGCGGGCGGCCCAGACCTCGAAGACCACGGTGAACAGCGGCGGGACGCTGCAGACGAGCGCCGTCAGCAGGGTGCCCCAGCTCCAGCGCAGCGCGCGCCACGCGAGCACCGCGAGGACGAGGTAGGCGACGAAGGCCGCGCCGTGGAGCGGGCCGAACACCTGCACGCCCACCTCGGTGGTGTCGGTGGCCAGGTACTTGAGGTACATGCCGGTGAGAAGGCCCACCCACGTGAGGGCCTCGACGACGGCGACCGTGGTGAAGGCCCGCAGGACCAGGCGCTGGCGGCTCGTCAGGACTCCGGTGGCAGGCACCCGGTGATCCCACCACGCCCGGGCCGCTGCTCGGCCAGCGCGCCGGGGTGCGCGTGGCGAGCCTCACCGCTGACGGGGGGATGATGGGCGGGATGCGCCACAGCGAGTTCTGGCAGCTGGCCGACGCCGTGTTCGGCCCCGAGTACGCCCGGTCCCTGGCGTCCGACATCGTGCTCAGCGACCTCGGGGGCCGCTCTCCGGTGCAGGCCCTCGACGACGGGGTCCCGCCGCGCGACGTGTGGGCGGCGCTGTGCGAGGCGCAGGACGTCCCGGAGGACCGCCGCTGGATCGACACCCGTGAGGCGAACCGCCGCCGGCGCTAGGGCTGGGCGGGCTTGCGGGCCTGCAGGGTGAAGCTCAGCGGCACGCGGTCGGCGGCGTCGCCGGGCAGCGCCCACTCGCCAGCCCCGTCGGCAGGGGGCAGCTCGACCATGTGGTCCACCGCCTTCCACGGGACGCTGCGGTGCTCGGTCAGCCCGGTGACCTGCAGGCCGGCGTCCAGCACCGCGGTGACGAGCTCACCCAGGCCGTGGTTCCACTCGGCGCTGCGGGTGTGGGTGAAGGCGTGGTCGGTCTCGACGTAGGAGCCCGGCTCGTCCCACACGGTCGGCTCGGCGCGCTCGAACCACGGGTGGGCCAGGACCAGCTCGCCGTCGGCGCGGTCGGTGTCGAGCGCCAGCAGGGCGGGGTGGGCGTCGCGCACGTGCAGGCGCCCGCCCGGTGCCAGCAGGTCGGCCACCAGCCGCGCCCAGTCGGCGGCGCGCGGCAGCCAGCACAGGGCGCCGACGCCGGTGTAGACGAGGTCGTAGCGACCCGCCCCCACCGCGGCGAGGACGGCGGCGCCGTCGCTGACGTCCGCGCGGTGGTAGTCGACCTCCGCTCCGGCCCGGGCGGCCAGCGCGCCCGCCTGCTCCAGCGCGGCGGGGGAGAAGTCGACGCCGGTCATCCGAGCGCCGAGCCGCGCCAGCGAGAGCGTGTCGGTGCCGAGGTGGCACTGCAGGTGGACGCCGCGCAGGCCGGCCACGTCACCGAGGCGCGGGACGTCGAACCTCACGACGTCGGAGATCTTCGCCCGGTCCTCGACGTAGTCCTCCAGCCGGTACCCCGTGCCCGGGGCGGCGTGGGCGACGGCCCGCTCGTCCCAGCCGGCGAGGTTGAGGTCCACCGCAGCGCGCTCGTCCACGCCCCTCATCCTTCCCGGTAGGCGTGCGACGGCAGGTGCCCGTCGCTCCAGTCGGAGCGCGGAGGCGGCGGGCGGTGGCCGTAGCCGTCCTCGATGACGTCGAGGACCACGAGGGCGACGACGACGAGGGCGGCGACGAGGGCGGCGAAGGCGAGCAGCGAGGTCATGTCCCGATGTTGACGTGCGTTGAGGATCGGCCACCAGTGGCAAGGACGCCACCTGCCGTCGACTTCCTGCCACGGCCCGTGGCAGCCTGGGTGCGTGCCGATCCGCGACGTCGCCGTCCTCGTCCTGCCCGGCGTGGCCCCCTTCGAGCTGGGCATCGTCTGCGAGCTGTTCGGCCAGGACCGCAGCGACGACGGCCTGCCGGTCTACGACCTCGCGCTGGTCACCGAGCACCCGGGCCCGGTGGGGACGAACCAGGGCTTCGCGCTGGTCGTGGAGCACGGGCTCGAGCGGATGGCGTCGGCCGACCTCGTGGTCACCACCCCGGTGCCGCGGGGGACGACGGCGAGCCCCGCGGTCGTCGAGGCGCTGCGCGCGGCGCACGCGCGGGGCGCGCAGTTCCTCGGGGCGTGCAGCGGCTCCTACGTGCTGGCCGACGCGGGACTCCTCGACGGGCGGCGCTGCACCACCCACTGGAAGTACGTGGACGACTTCGCGGCGCGCTTCCCCGCCGCCAGCGTGGACTGCGACGTCCTGTACGTCGAGGACGGCCCGGTCATCACCAGCGCCGGCTCCGCCGCCGCGATCGACGCCGGCCTGCACCTGCTGCGCCGCGAGCTGGGCGCCGCCGCCGTCGCCACCATCGCCCGCCGCATGGTGGTGCCGCCGCACCGCGACGGCGGGCAGGCGCAGTACGTCCCCGCCGCCGTGCCGCCCCCGGAGGCCTGCCCGGACGACGACCTCGCCGCCCTGCACGCGTGGGCGCTGGAGCACCTCGCGGAGGACCTGTCGGTGGAGCGCCTCGCCGCGCACGCGCGGATGTCGCCGCGCACCCTCGCGAGGCGCTTCACCGACGCCTCCGGCACGTCGCCGGCGGCCTGGGTGGCGCGGATGCGCCTGCAGCGCGCCCAGGAGCTGCTGGAGACCACCGACCTCCCGGTCGACGAGGTCGCCGCCGCGGTGGGGTGGGGCTCCGGCGCGGTGCTGCGGCACCACTTCGGCCGGCTGGGGACCACCCCGCTGGCCTACCGCCGCACCTTCGCCGGAGCCCGCTGAGGCGCCTCAGGCGCCGCCCTCGGTGAGCGTCACGGTGGCCGGGGTGAAGCCCGCGCCCACCACGTCGACGCCCTCGGCGGTCAGCGCCGCCAGCGCCGCCGTCACGTGCTCGTCGGTGTACGCGTCGCCGTCGGGCTCGGTGGTGATGACCGTGGCGCCGTCGGCGTTCTTCGTCTGCAGCGCCACCTGCACCGTCTGGTCCCACAGGGCCGTGTCGAACGACCCCACGCCCGCGGCGGGGGAGGGCCAGATGAGCTTGTTGACCTCGTTGACCTGCCACAGCTGGTGGCTGGCGCCCAGCGTGGAGCCGGCGGCCACGGTGATGTCCCGTGCGGCCTCCGGGTTGTCGCGCGCGTAGACCCAGCCCTTGAGGGAGGCCTTGACGAAGGCGGTGGTCTGGTCGGCGTAGGCGGGGTCGGACAGCTTCGCGGTGTTGGCCCAGATCGCGTCCTGGAGCATCGCGGTGCCCACCTCGTTCCAGTCCAGCGTGGTGAGGTCGCCGGGCTGGAACAGCTGCCCCGTGGCGGGGTTCACCGCCTCGAGCACCTGGGCGTACTCGTTGTAGGTCATGGCCTGCGCGGCGGCGATGTCGCCGGCGATGAAGGCGTTCATGTCGAACTGCTGCTGCACGAGCGTCACGTCCGTGGCCGGGTCCAGCCCGGCCTGGGTCATGGCCGCGAAGAGCTCGAACTCGTTGCCGAAGCCCCAGTTGCCGACCGTCTTGCCGCGCAGGTCCTCCACGCTGGAGATTCCCGCCGAGGCGAAGGACACCTGCCGCGTGCCGGAGCGCTGGAAGACCTGGGCGACGTCGGTGATGCCGGCGCCCTGCTCGCGGCTGGCCAGCGCCTTCGGCACCCACGCGATGGCGTAGTCGGCCTGCCCCTGCGCGAGGACGCTCTGCGGGACGATGTCGGTGCCGCCGTCGACGATGGTCACGTCGAGGCCCTCGTCCTCGTAGTAGCCCTGGTCCAGGGCGGCCAGGTACCCGGCGAACTGCGCCTGCTTGAACCACTGCAGCTGCAGCGTCACGGGCCTCAGGCCTCCCGGGGACGAGCTGCCGCCGCCCGCGGCGGCGCTCGTGCCGGCGGTGTCGGCGGTGCCGCAGGAGGCGAGCGCCCCCGCACCGGCCGCCGCGAGGGCGCCGGTGAGCAGGGAGCGGCGGGTGATGAGGCGGGTCATGGTGTCCTCCGGTTCCAGGGGGTGGTGAGGCGCTCGGCCGCCAGGGCGGCCGCGTAGAAGAGCAGGCCCAGGGCGCACGCGGCGGCCACGTACGCCCACGCCCGCGGGTAGGCGCTGTTGGCCGCGGCGGAGGTGATCCGCGAGCCCAGGCCCGACTGCAGGCCGCCGAAGTACTCCGCGACCACGGCGGCGATGACGGCACCCGCCGCGGCCAGGCGCAGCCCGGTGAAGACGTGCGGCAGCGCGCCGGGCAGGGTGACCGTCCGCGTGGCGGCCCAGCCGCTGGCCGCGCAGGCCCGCAGCAGGTCGGCGTGCACCGGGGCGACCGCCTGCAGGCCGCGCAGCGCGTTGACGAACACCGGCACGAAGACGACGACGGTGACCACCAGCCGGCGCGGCAGCTCGCTGGTCGCGCCGAACATCGTCGCGAAGATCGGCGCCAGCGCCACGATCGGCAGCGCCGCCGCCACCGCCGCCAGCGGCACCAGCGTGCTGCGCAGCCAGCCGAGGCGCGCCGCGAGCGCCGCCGCGGCCAGCGCGAGGGCGCTGCCGGCGACCAGCCCCCACAGCGCGTTCGCGCCGGTGGCCAGCGCCGCGGCGACCACCTGCGGCAGCACCAGCCGGAGCGCGTCGGCGATGGCCAGGGGGCCGGGGAGCACGAACGGAGCCACCCGCCCCACCGTGACCAGCGCCTGCCACCCCACCAGGACGACGACGGCGACGACCACGGGCGCCAGCAGGCGCCTCACCGGACCGCCGCCCTGCCGCGGAGCGCCTCGCGGACCACCGTGGTGGCCGCGAAGAACTCCGGCGACTCCCGCACGTCCGTCGGCGTGCCCGTGGCGCGCAGCGGCAGGTCGACGTCGACGACGGCGGCGATCCGGCCGGGTCGCGGCGACATCACCACCACCCGGTCGGACAGGTACGCGGCCTCCGAGACCGAGTGCGTGACCAGCAGCACCGTCGTGCCCTCGCGGGCCCTGACGGCGAGCAGCTCGTCCTGCAGGCGCTCGCGCGTCATCTCGTCCAGCGCGCCGAACGGCTCGTCCATGAGCAGCAGCGCTGGCTTCGGGGCCAGCGCCCGGGCGATGGCCACCCGCTGCTGCATGCCGCCGGAGAGCTGGCTGGGCCGCTTCCCGGCGACGTCGGCGAGCCCCACCACCTCGAGCAGCTCCTCGGCGCGGGACCGGCGCTCGCGGGCGCCGACGCCGTGCAGCTCCAGCGGCAGCTCGACGTTGCGGACCACCGTGCGCCACTCCAGGAGGCCGGCCTGCTGGAAGGCGATGCCGTAGTCCTGCGCCTCGCGGGCGGCGCGCGCGCTCTTGCCGGCCACCCGCACCTCGCCCTGGCTGGGCGTGAGGAGGTCGGCGACGAGGCGCAGCAGCGTCGACTTGCCGCACCCGCTGGGGCCGATGAGCGTGACGAACTCGCCGGAGGCGACGGAGAGGCTGACGTCGGACAGCGCCGTCGTCGTCCCGAACCGCTGGGTGACGCCGCTGACCTCGACCATGGGCTCGCTCATGCGGGCCGTCCCCGGCGGAGCAGGACTCCGCTGAGCCTGTCCAGCAGCGCGACGACCCCGGCCGCCACCAGCCCCAGCACGGCGGCGCCGAGCACCGCGGCGTAGACGCGCGCGGGGGAGGAGGTGGCCTGCTGGGCGTACTCGATGACCAGCCTGCCGATGCCGCCGCGGCTTCCGGTGGAGATCTCCGCGACGATCGCGCCGACCACCGCACCGGCCGCGGCCAGCCGCAGCGAGGGCACCACGAACGGCACCGACGCGGGCAGGCGCAGGTGCACCAGCTCCTGGCGCCAGCTCGCGGCGCACGACGCGAACAGCTCGTTCTCCACGGCGCCGGGGGCGTGCAGGCCCCGCAGCATCCCCACGGCGACGGGGGAGAAGGACAGGAAGGCGCTGATGACGACGACGGACGCCTCCGGCGACCACGCCCAGGACCCGACGCGGACCACCCCGCCCCACCCGGCCACGAGCGGAGCCAGGGCGATGATCGGCACGGTCTGGCTCAGCACCACCCACGGCAGCAGCCCGGCCTCGAGCAGCCGCAGCCGCTGCATGAGCAGGGCGAGCACCCCGCCGACGAGCGCGCCGAGCAGCAGCCCCAGCAGCGCCAGGCGCAGCGAGGTGAGCGCGCCGGAGACCACGGCTGCGCCCACGGTCCGCGACCCCGCCACGCCCGCGACCTCCGGGGAGCCGAGGGTGGTGAGCACGGTCCACAGGTGCGGCATGGCGCGGTCGTCGGTGCGGGGGAGCAGCCGCGTGGTGCCGATCGCGGCGCCGTCCGCGGGGCCCAGCGCCTTGTAGGCCTCCCACGCGACGGCGAGGACGACGACGGCGGCCAGCACGGCCCCCGTCGAGCGCAGTGCGGGGCGGGCTCCTCGCGTCACAGGGCGCCCGCCGCCTCGACGACGTGGCTGCCGTAGGCGTCGACCACCGCGTCGGCGGCGTCGTGCTGGGCGTAGAGGGCGAACTGGTCGCAGCCCAGCTCGGCGAGCTCGGCCAGCCGCTCCAGCTGGGCGGAGGGCGGGCCGAGCACGCAGAACCTGTCCACGACGTCGTCGGGCACGAAGGCGGCGTGGGTGTTGCCGGCGCGGCCGTGCTGGGCGTAGTCGTACCCCTGGCGCGCGGCGATGTAGTCGGTGAGAGCGGACGGGACGCTCTGCCCACGTCCACCGTCACCGCCGTACTTGGCGACGATGTCCGCGACGTGGTTGCCGACCATGCCCCCGAACCAGCGCGTCTGCTCCCGGGCGTGCGCGAGCTGGGCGGCGGACCCGTCCGTGACGTACGCCGGGGCGGCCACGCAGAACCTGATCGACGCCGGGTCGCGCCCCGCGGCCTCGGCCGCCTCCCGGACGCGTCCGATGGTCCACGCGGCGATGGCGGGGTCGGCCAGCTGGAGGATGAAGCCGTCGGCCACCTCGCCGGTGAGCTGCAGCGCCTTGGGGCCGTACGCGGCCACCCACACCTCCACCGGCGGGGTGCCCTCGGGGACCCAGGGGAAGCTCACCGAGGTGGTCGCCTCGCCCTCGCCGCGGGTGACGGCGCCGCCGCCCGTGAGGGTCCTGATGGTCCGCACCGACTCGCGCAGCCCGGCGAGCGTGACGGGCTGGCCCTTGAGGGTGCGCACGGCCGAGTCGCCGCGCCCGATGCCGCAGACGACGCGGGGGCCGTGCATCTCCGCGAGCGTCGCGAAGGTGCTCGCCGTGACCGTGGAGTCGCGGGTAGCCGGGTTGGTGACCATCGGCCCGACGACGATCCGCTCGGTGGCCTCGAGCATCGTCGCCTGGATGACGTACGGCTCCTGCCACAGCACGTGGGAGTCGAACGTCCAGGCGTGGGAGAACCCGGCCTGCTCGGCGCGCACCGCGGCGGCGACCACGGCGCGGGCGGGCGGGTCGGTCTGGAAGACGACGCCGACGTCCATCAGCGCGCCACCCCGCCGGTCGTCCCGCCGGTCATCGCAGGTAGCTCGACAGGCCGCGGGGCACGAAGCGGCCGTGACCCGCACGGCCGGTCCACGCGCCGTCGTCGAGGACCACCGAGCCGCGCGAGAGCACCGTCTTCACGCCGCCGGTCACGGCGAACCCCTCCCACGCGGAGTGGTCGAGGTCCATGTGGTGGGTGTCCTTCGACAGCACGTGCTGGCGCTCCGGGTCGTAGACGACGACGTCGGCGTCGGAGCCGGGCGCGATGACGCCCTTCTTCGGGTACAGCCCGAACATCCGCGCGGGCGTGGTGGAGCAGGTCTCCACCCACCGCTCCAGGGAGATCTGCCCGGCGACGACGCCCTGGTGGACGAGGTCCATGCGGTGCTCGACGGTGCCCATCCCGTTGGGGATCTTGCGGAAGTCGCCCCGGCCCAGCTCCTTCTGGTCCTTGAAGCAGAAGGGGCAGTGGTCTGTGGAGACGACGGCGAGGTCGTCGGTGCGCAGGCCCTTCCAGAGGTCGGCGTGGTGGCCCTCGTGCTTGCTGCGCAGCGGCGGGGAGGCGACCCACTTGGCGCCCTCGAAGGGGTCGCCCTCGGCGGAGACCGCGCCGAGCTGGTCCTCCAGGGTGAGGTAGAGGTACTGCGGGCAGGTCTCGGCGAAGACGTTGCGGCCGGCGTCGCGGGCGGCGGCGACGTGCCCGAGCGCCTGGGAGGCGGACAGGTGCACGAAGTACAACGGCGTGCCGCCGGCCACCTCGGCCAGCGCGATGCAGCGGTGGGTGGCCTCGCCCTCCAGGACCGGCGGGCGGGTCAGCCCGTGCCAGACCGGCGTGGTGTCGCCGCGGGCGGCGGCCTGGGCGGCGAGCACGTCGATGGCGATGCCGTTCTCCGCGTGCATCATGACCATCGCGCCGTTGTCGCGGGCCTTCTGCATGGCCCGCAGCACCTGGCCGTCGTCGCTGTAGAAGACACCGGGGTAGGCGGTGAACAGCTTGAAGCTCGTGACGCCCTCGCTGGTGACGAGGCGGTCCATGGCCGCGAGCGCGGCGTCGTCGACACCACCCACGATCATGTGGAAGCCGTAGTCGATCGCGGTCTTCCCCTCGGCCTTGGCGTGCCAGGCGGCCAGGCCCTCCTCGACGTCCTGCCCGGCGGTCTGCACGGCGAAGTCGACGATGGTCGTCGTTCCGCCCCACGCGGCGGCGACGGTGCCGGTGGTGAAGTCGTCGGAGGCCTCGGTGCCGCCGAAGGGCAGGCGCATGTGCGTGTGGACGTCGACGCCGCCGGGGACGACGTAGCAGCCTGTCGCGTCGATGCGCTTCGTGTCCGGCCCGACGAGCGCGTCCGCGCCGCCGGGCACGTGGAGGCTGGCGATGACCTCGCCGTCCACGAGGACGTCCATCGGCGCGGCGCCGGTGGTGGTGACGACGGTGCCGCCGTGGACGAGCGTCAGCGCGGACGCGGTCACGGGGTGACCAGGGGGCCGTAGGAGTCGGGGCGGCGGTCGCGGTAGAACGCCCACCGGTCGCGGACGGTGGTGAGCAGGTCCATGTCGAGGTCGCGGACCACGAGCTCGGGCTCGTGGGCGGAGGCGTACTCGCCCACCGGCTTGCCCTCCGGGTCGGCGAAGTAGCTGGTGCCGTAGAAGTCGTCGTCGCCGAGGTCCTCGATCCCCACGCGGTTGATGGCGCCGACGTAGTACTCGTTGGCCACCGCGGCGGCGGACTGCTCGAGCTTCCACAGGTAGTTGGACAGGCCGCGGCTGGTGGCGGAGGGGTTGAAGACGATCTCGGCGCCGGCCAGGCCCAGGGCGCGCCAGCCCTCGGGGAAGTGGCGGTCGTAGCAGATGTAGACGCCCACCCTGCCGACGGCGGTGTCGAAGACGGGGTACCCGAGGTTGCCCGGGCGGAAGTAGAACTTCTCCCAGAACCCCTCGACCTGCGGGATGTGGTTCTTGCGGTACTTGCCGAGGTAGGTGCCGTCGGCGTCGATGACGGCGGCGGTGTTGTAGAGGACGCCGGGCTGCTCCTGCTCGTACACCGGCAGGACGACGACCATCGAGTGCTCGCGGGCCAGCGCCTGGAACCGCTCGACCGTCGGGCCGGGGACGGACTCGGCGTAGGCGTAGTACTGCGGGTCCTGCACCTGGCAGAAGTAGGGGCCGTAGAAGAGCTCCTGGAAGCAGACCACCTGCGCGCCCTGCTCGGCGGCCTGGACGAGGTAGTCCTCGTGGGCCCTGGTCATCGACTCCTTGTCGCCGGTCCAGGTGGTCTGGACCAGGGCGGCGCGGACGGTGCGCGGCATGCGGCCTCCGGTGGTGCGTGCTGGCGAGCGGGTGGAGGAGGCATGGGTACGCACCGGATGCGTCAGCGGCGTTGCGCAGCGTTTCCGCCGTGTGACGGATGGCCGGTGCGCGGGACGTGCGGGTTTCTCGCCGAAGCGCCCGCGCGCCGCGGTGGCAGCGGCCACGATGGGCGGGTGACCCAGCTCCCCACCGCGGCGCGGCCGGCGCTGGTGCCGGCGCAGCGGTCGCAGCCCCGCGCCGAGGTGCTGGAGGCGCTGCCGCCGCCCGCCCTGCGCAGGGAGCGCCCGCGCCGCCGCGACCGGCGCGGCGCGGGAGGGCTGGTCGTCGGGCTGCTGGTGGCGGCGGTGGTCCTGGCGCTGGGCGCGGCGGTCCACCTGTGGGCCGTCAGCGACGCCTGGCAGCAGCGCGCCGAGAGCGCGGAGTCGCAGCGCGCACGGCTGGTGACCACGTCCGAGCAGCTGCAGCAGCGCCTCGACGCGCTGCAGGCCGACCTCGCCGCCTCCGACGCCCGCGTGGAGCAGCTGGCCGCCGAGCGGGCCCGGGCGGCGGACCTGCGCGAAGCGGGGGACCGCTGAGGCGCTCCGCCGTCGTCGTCGTCCTGGCGGGCGTGCTGGGGACGGCGGCGTGCGGTGCCGTGCCGCAGCCGCCCCCGGTGCAGCACGTCGCGGCGGACCCCGCGGCGGCGGCGGCGAGCGCCGTCGCCAGCGCCGACGCCGCGGCCGTGCTGCGCACCGCGGTGCGCGCCTCGGTGCGGGTGCGCACGGTGGGCTGCGCCGGCGTGCGGACCGGCTCGGGCTTCGCGGTGGACGCGCACACCCTGGTCACCAACGCGCACGTGGTGCAGGGCGCGGAGCGGCTGCAGGTCGACACCTGGGACGGCCACCAGCTGGCGGTCACCGCCTCGGCCACCGCCACCGTCGCCGACCTCGCGGTGGTCCGGACGGTGGAGGAGCTGCCCGCCGCGGTGCCGCTGGCGGCCTCCGACCCCGGCAGCGGCGAGGCCGTCACGGTGGTCGGCTACCCGCGCGGGGAGGCCCTCGCCCGGGCGCGGGGGGTGGTCACCGGCCCCGTGGACGACCCGCTCGGCATCGCCGCGCAGCAGGTGCTGCAGCTGGAGGCGGCGGTGGCGCCCGGCAGCTCCGGCTCGGCGGTCGTGGACGGCGACGGCGCCGTGGTCGGGGTGCTCTACGCCGGCGCCACGACCGGGTCCGACGCCTACGCGGTGCCGGTGGGCGTGCTGCGCGCGGCGCTGGCGGCCCCGGGGCCGGCGGACCCGTCAGCCCGCTGCTGAGGGAGCCGGCACGTCGGGCGACCCGTCGCTGCGCACCACGGCGATCCCGGCGAGCACCACCGCGCCGCCGACCAGCTGCAGGGCGGTGAGGCGCTGGTCCAGCAGCGCCCACGCCCACGCCGCGGCGAAGAGCACCTCGGTGAGCGCCACGAAGGACGCCGGCGCCGCGGACAGCCGGCGGGCCGCGGCGATCCCGGTGCCGTAGGCGAAGGCGGTGGCGACGACGACCACGCCGGCCAGCGCCGCCCACCACGGCACGCCGGCGCCGCCGAGGGTGACGTCGGCGGTGGTGGCCGCCAGGGGCAGCAGTCCCACCAGCGCGGCGGCGCCGAGGACGGCGGCCCCGACGACCATGCCCACCCAGGCCATGGCCAGGGCGGGCACGCCGCTGCCGTCGTGGGCCGCGAGCACGAAGTAGACCGCCAGGCACACCCCGGCCACGCCCGCCCACACCAGTCCCGTGCCGCCGGCCAGGGCGGCGCCGCCGACGCCGAGCACCAGGGCCAGGCCGGCCAGGGCCGCCAGGCCTCCCAGGGCGGTGCGCGGGCGAGGTCGCCGGCCGCCGGCGGTCCACGCCCAGGCGACGACGAGCAGCACCCCGGAGTACTCGATGAGCAGGGCCAGGGAGACCGGCACGGTCTCGACCGCGGCGAAGAAGCCGAGCTGGCAGCCGGCCATGGCGAAGACCCCGAAGGCCAGCGCCCGCCAGCGGGCGGCCCACAGGAGGTGCCAGCGGCCGCGGAGCTGGGCGACGGCGACCGGCGCCAGCAGGAGCGCGGCGCCCAGCATGCGCGCGATGACGGCCGAGCCGGGCGTCCACCCGGCCTGCAGCAGCGCGCCGCCGAAGATGCCCGAGGTGCCGAAGGCCGCCGCGGAGGCGAGGGCGAACAGCAGGCCGCGCTGCGCCGCAGGGGTGGACGGGGCCGGGACGGCCCGCGCCGCAGTCGCTGTCATGAGTCAAGCCCCTCTACGCTGGTGACACCGGAGGTGACGCTAGTGGCTGCACGTGAAAGGGGTCAAGGTGCTCTTCGCTCATGACACCGAGCGCGAGCTCGCCGCGCTCGTCGCCGTGGTCAACACGCTCGACCAGGTCTCCGGTGAGGAGCACCTGCCCGACGTCGCGGCGCTGGACGCCTTCTGCGAGCAGCACCGCTGGAGCGGCCGGCGCGACCACGACCTCGCCGAGCTGGAGGCCGTCAGGGCCCTGCGCCCCCGCCTGCTCGCCCTGTGGGACCTGGCGCTGGCCGGTGACGAGGAGGGCTTCGTGGCCCTGGTCAACGCGCTGCTGTCGGAGGGCCGCGCGCTGCCGCAGCTGGTCCGCCACGACGGCTGGGACTGGCACCTGCACGCCACGCCCTCCGACGCCCCCCTCGACCGCCGCATGGCCGTGGAGGCCGGCATGGCGATGGTCGAGGTGGTGCGCCGCGGCGAGCTCGGCCGGCTGCGGCGCTGCGCCGGCGAGGGCTGCGCCGACGTCTTCGTGGACCTGTCCAAGAACAGGTCCCGGCGCTTCTGCGACGGCTCGTGCGGCAACCGCGCCGCCGTGGCCGCGTACCGGGCCAGGCTCCGCGGCTGAGCGCCGTCGTCGGCCCGGTCCGCCCTGCTCCCGGGCGGTGGTGCCGCGGGGCCCGGCGCGCCCCCGCGATGTCGAACGCGCGTTCGGTCACGAGGGGTAGGCTGGCCGGGTGCTCGCCGCGGAGGGCCGCCCGTCCACAGGGCGCGGCCTCGCGGCGACGGACTGTCGGTGGTGGCGCCTAGCGTCGTCCCCGAACGCACCGCAGCAGCGCCCGGCCGGTCCGGGTGCCCGTCGACAGGGGTGATCCTCGTGGCCGCACCCGCCACCAAGACCAACGACAAGTCGAAGTCGCTCGAGTTCGCCCTCGCGCAGATCGACAAGCAGTTCGGCAAGAACACCGTCATGCGCCTCGGTGACGAGGTCCGCGAGCCGATGAAGTTCATCCCCACCGGGTCGACGGCGCTCGACGTCGCGCTCGGCATCGGGGGCCTCCCGCGCGGCCGCGTCATCGAGATCTACGGGCCGGAGTCCAGCGGAAAGACCACCGTCGCGCTGCACGCCGTGGCCAACGCGCAGAAGGCCGGCGGCATCGCCGCGTTCATCGACGCCGAGCACGCGCTCGACCCGGAGTACGCCAAGAAGCTCGGCGTCGACACCGACGCGCTGCTCGTGTCCCAGCCCGACACCGGTGAGCAGGCCCTCGAGATCGCCGACATGCTGATCCGCTCCGGCGCGCTCGACATCATCGTCATCGACTCCGTGGCGGCCCTGGTGCCCCGCGCCGAGATCGAGGGCGAGATGGGCGACAGCCACGTCGGTCTGCAGGCCCGCCTCATGTCGCAGGCGCTGCGCAAGATGACCGGTGCGCTGAACACCGCCGGCACCACGGCCATCTTCATCAACCAGCTGCGCGAGAAGATCGGCGTGATGTTCGGCTCGCCGGAGACCACCACGGGCGGCAAGGCGCTGAAGTTCTACGCCTCGGTCCGCCTCGACGTGCGCCGCATCGAGACCCTCAAGGACGGCAACGAGCCCGTCGGCAACCGCACCCGCGTCAAGGTCGTCAAGAACAAGGTCAGCCCGCCGTTCAAGCAGGCCGAGTTCGACATCCTCTACGGCGTGGGCATCTCCCGCGAGGGCGGCCTCATCGACATGGGCGTGGAGCACGGCTTCATCCGCAAGTCCGGTGCCTGGTACACCTACGAGGGAGACCAGCTCGGGCAGGGCAAGGAGAACGCCCGCACCTTCCTGCGCGACAACCCCGACCTCGGCGACGAGATCGAGCGCAAGATCAAGGAGAAGCTCGGCATCGGTCAGGCCGCGGCGGCCGCCGACACCGTCGAGCTGCCGGCCGAGGTCAAGGTCGACTTCTGACCGACCTCAGCCACGGCGAGCGCGAGCAGCGCCGGGGCCGCGGTCGCCGCGGTCCCGGCCGCTCGGGCGCGGGTGGCAGCACCGAGCGGCCGGCGCCCCCCGTCGACCGCGATCCCGCGGCCACCGCGCGCGACGTCGTGCTGCGCCAGCTGACGGCTGCACCCCGCAGCCGCGCGCAGCTCGAGAAGAAGCTCGCCGAGCGCGGCGTCCCCGAGGAGACCGCCGGGCAGGTGCTCGACAGGTTCACCGAGGTGGGCCTGGTCGACGACGCCGCCTACGCCGAGGTCCTCGTGAGGTCCCAGCGCCTCACCCGGGGGCTGGGCCGGCGGGGCCTGGCACACGAGCTGCGGGCCAAGGGCGTCGACGACGCCACCGCGGCGGCGGCGCTGGAGCAGGTCGACGACGCGTCGGAGGAGGCCGCTGCGCGCGACCTCGTCGCCCGGCGGCTGCGGTCCATGAGCTCGCTGGCGCCGGAGGTCCAGACCCGCCGGCTGGCCGGGATGCTGGCCCGCAAGGGCTACGGCCAGGGGCTCGTCATGAAGGTGGTGCGCGAGGCCGTGCGCTCGGAGCAGGTCGGCGAGCTGGAGACGGAGGACTGACGGTGGACGTGGTCATCGGCGCCGACGGGGTACCGCGCTGCGCCTGGGGCGCCTCGACACCCGACTACGCCGCCTACCACGACACCGAGTGGGGCTTCCCGGTCTCCGACGACCGGCGCCTGTTCGAGAAGGTGTGCCTGGAGGGCTTCCAGTCCGGGCTGAGCTGGCTGACCATCCTGCGCAAGCGACCGGCGTTCCGGGCCGCCTTCGCCGGCTTCGACCACGAGGTGGTCGCCGGGTTCGACGAGCGCGACGTGGAGCGGCTCCTCGGCGACGCCGGGATCGTGCGCCACCGCGGGAAGATCGAGGCGGCGGTCACCAACGCCGCCCGAGCGCGGGAGCTGGTGGCCGAGCACGGCAGCATCGCCGCCTACGTGTGGAGCTGGGAGCCGGCCGCTGACGGGGCGGGTGCCGCAGCCGCGGGGCCCGTGGCCGAGCGGACCACGTCGCCGGAGGCCGTGGCGATGAGCAAGGACCTCAAGCGGCGCGGCTGGCGCTTCGTGGGGCCCACCACCGCCTACGCGTTCCACCAGGCGATGGGCCTGGTCAACGACCACGCCGCGGGCTGCGCGGCCCGCGAGGAGGTCGCCGCGGCGAGGGCGGCGTTCACCCCACCGGTCAGCCGCGCCGGCTCCAGCCGCGGCGGCCTCGGCAGGAGCGGCCCCAGCGGCAGCTCGAGCGGTGGCGGAGTCAGCCCCGGCGGGGCCGGCGCGCGTCCCCCGGCAGACCGAACCGGGTGACCACGCCGGAGGAGAAGAGCACCGAGTCGGGCTCGCGCTCGGCCAGGTCGGGGAAGCCGACGTCGGCCAGCAGCGTGTCCTCGAAGGCCTCGACCGTCGCCGTCCGGAGCGGCCACGGGCCGTGCTCGTTGGGCACGTACCACGTGCGGCCGACGTGCTGCTGGTGCAGCCCCCAGCGGGCGGTCAGGAAGCGCGGCAGGCCGTGGTCGTCGTGGGCCTCGGTCGGCGACAGCTGCGCGCCCAGCGACAGCTCCAGCCGCTGGTGGAGGTGGGAGCGGGCGCCCCGGCCGCGCAGCGCGTAGGCGAGGCGCTGCCCCGCGCCGTCGTCCCGGCCGCCGGCCCGGCGCCCGAACGCCATCGAGGACCAGCGGTACGGCAGCCCGAACGCCGCCCGCGCTCCCGCCACCACCACCAGCCGGGAGCACTCCAGCGTCAGGAAGACGATGCCGCGCCGGCCGGTGTCGTCGACGGAGTACAGCCGCACGTTGGTCTCCAGGAAGGTGCCGGCCCAGGGGACCGCCGGGCCCACCTCGCGCGGGCCGAGGCCGGCCCCGACCATGCGGAACGGCACCAGCGCCACGTACGTGACAGCGTCCGAGGGGCCGGGGCCGACGTCGGGCCGCACGCCCGGCGGCATGAGGTGCGCCACCCGCTCCGGCGGCACGGCCCAGTGCAGGAACGCCGCGTCACGCCAGGCCTGCTCCATCATCACCGGGCCGTGCAGCTCCGGTGCGTCGGCGATCGCCTCGGTCCGCGGCGTCGGGCTGCTGCTCACAGCCACCTATCCTCGACGGGTGGTCGCAGTCCAGCCCGTCGAGCGCACGTACGCCGTCCGCACCTACGGGTGCCAGATGAACGCCCACGACAGCGAGCGCCTCGCGGGGCTGCTCGAGGACGCCGGCTACGCCCGGTCCTCCGACGAGGCCGCGAAGGCCGGCGAGGCCGACGTCGTCGTCCTCAACACCTGCGCGGTCCGTGAGAACGCCGACAACCGCCTCTACGGCAACCTCGGGCACCTCGCCAGCGTCAAGGCGCGCCGCCCCGGCATGCAGATCGCCGTCGGCGGGTGCCTGGCGCAGAAGGACCGCGACGTCATCCTCGCGAAGGCGCCCTGGGTGGACGTCGTCTTCGGCACCCACAACACGCACGCCCTGCCGGCGCTCCTGGAGCGCTCCCGCGTGCAGGCCGAGGCGCAGGTGGAGGTGCTGGAGGAGCTGGAGGTCTTCCCCTCCACGCTGCCGCAGGCCCGCGAGTCCGCCGCCAGCGCGTGGGTGTCGATCAGCGTGGGGTGCAACAACACCTGCACGTTCTGCATCGTGCCGGCGCTGCGCGGCAAGGAGAAGGACCGGCGTCCCGGCGACGTGCTCGCCGAGGTGGAGGCCCTCGTCGCCGACGGCGTGGTGGAGGTGACGCTGCTGGGGCAGAACGTCAACTCCTACGGCACGGGCGTCGGCGGGTTCGGGGACGCGCTCGACGACGCCGCGCGGGGCCGCGGCAACAGCGCCTTCGCCGACCTGCTGCGCGCCGTGGGGCGCGTGGACGGCATCGAGCGGGTGCGCTTCACCAGCCCGCACCCGGCGATGTTCACCGACGACGTCATCACCGCCATGGCCGAGACGCCCACCGTGATGCCGCAGCTCCACATGCCGCTGCAGTCCGGCAGCGACCGGGTGCTGCGGGCGATGCGCCGCTCGTACCGGTCGGAGAGGTTCCTCGGCATCCTCGACCGGCTCCGGGCGCGGATCCCCGACGCCGCGATCAGCACCGACATCATCGTCGGGTTCCCCGGCGAGACCGAGGAGGACTTCGCCGAGACCCTCCGCGTGGTGGAGGCCAGCCGCTTCGCGAGCGCGTTCACGTTCCAGTACTCCCAGCGTCCCGGCACGCCGGCCGCCACGATGCCCGACCAGCTGCCCAAGGCCGTGGTGCAGGAGCGCTACGAGCGGCTCGTCGCCCTGCAGGAGCGGGTCTCCGAGGCGGAGGCGGCGCAGCAGGTCGGCCGCACCGTCGAGGTGCTCGTCGCCGAGGCGAAGGGCAAGAAGGACGGAGCCAGCCAGCGCGTCTCGGGCCGCGCCCGCGACAACCGGCTCGTGCACGTCGGGCTGCCGGCCGACCTGGCCGAGGCTGACAGGCCCCGCCCGGGCGACGTCGTCACCGTGGAGGTGACGCAGTCGGCGCCGCACCACCTCGTGGCCGACGTGCCCGCGGGGGCGGCGCTGCGCGTGCGGCGCACCCGCGGCGGTGACGCGTACGACCGCCGCCAGCTGGCCAGCTGCGGGGTCCCCGCCCAGGGCGGCGCTGCCGGCGCGGGTGCCGCAGGCCGCTCGGTCGGGCTGGGCATGCCGTCCCTGCGCGTCCCCGTCGCCTGACGCCACCTTCCCCGCGACGATCAAGGAAGCTGTGTGCGCGAGGCGTGCGCCACTTCCTTGATCGTCGCGGGAGGGGCGGGCTCGGGAGCGGGGGCGGTCGGAGCCGGGGCGGTCGGAGCCGCGGGGCGGGGACGGGAGGCTCCCAGCAGCACCCCGGCCACCACGACGGCGCCGAGCGCCACCTCCCGCCACGGCGTCGCCTCCCCGAGCAGCACGCGGGCGGCGAGCAGGCCCACCACCGGGACGAGCATCGAGAAGGGCGCCACGGAGCTCGAGGGGTGGCGCGCCATGAGCGCGGACCACACCACCTGCCCGACCAGCGTCGCGACGAGCACCGTGAACGCCAGCCCCGCCAGCGCCAGCAGCCCGGTCCGCGAGCCGAGCCCCGTGAACGCCGCGGTGATCCGCGCGGGGCCCTCCAGCAGCAGCGACGCCAGCGCCAGCGGCAGCGGCGGCACCACCGAGACCCACAGCACCAGGCGCAGCGACTCACCGGCGGTGGGCGGCTCGCCGGCGGCCACGCGGTCGCGCCAGGCCAGCCGGGAGGCGAGGTTGCCGAAGGCCCACCCCAGCCCGCCCAGCAGCGTCAGCACCACCGGCAGCAGGGTCGCTGCCCCGCCGAGCCCGGCGCGCGAGACCGCGATGCCCGCCAGGCCCGCCACGGCGACGACGACGCCGGCCACCTGCCGGCCGGACAGGCGCTCGGCCAGCAGCAGCCCGGCCAGCACCACGGTGAAGGGCGCGGAGGACTGCAGCACGAGCGAGGCGAGCCCGGCCGGCATGCCGACGGCCATCGCCGTGTAGAGGAAGACGAACTGCGCCACCCCGAACCCGGCGCCGTAGGCGAGCAGCCAGCGCACCGGGACCCCGCGCGGGCGCGGCACGAGCAGCACCACCGGCACCGCGATGACGGCGAAGCGCACCGCCGCGCACAGCAGCGGCGGGAACTGCTGCAGGGAGGCGTGGATGGCCACGAAGTTCAGCCCCCACGTCACGGCGACGAGCAGGGCCAGCAGGCGGGCGGTGAGGGGCACGCGTCCACCCTGGGGGCGACCGGACCGTGCAGTCCATCGACAGATCCCACACCGACCGTGCAGTCTGACTGCATGGACGGAGGGACCGGCGCGTGGACGTGAGGGCGCTGGAGGCGCTGCGGGCGGTGAGGTCGCAGGGCGGGGTCACCCGCGCCGCCGCCGTGCTGCACCTGACCCCCTCCGCGGTCAGCCAGCACCTGGCCTCCCTGACCCGGCAGGCGGGCGTCCCTCTGACCGAGCGCGCCGGGCGCGGCCTGCGCCTGACCGCCGCGGGCCTGGCGCTGGCCGAGGCCGCCGACGAGGTGGCGGTGGCCCTCGAGCGCGCCCGCACCGCCGTCCTGGACGCCCACCGGGCGGCCACCGGGCCGGTGCGCGTCTCGGCCTTCTCCTCCGGTGCCGAGCTGCTGCTGCCGGGGCTGCTCACGCGGCTCGAGGGCAGCGGTGTGGAGGTGGAGTGCACCGACGAGGACGTCCCCCTCGACGACTTCGCGCCGCTCACCGACAGGGTGGACGTCGTCATCGCCCACCGGCCCGAGGGGGAGCGCGCCTGGGTGGGCAGCCCGGGCGTGCGCGTGGTGCCGCTGCTGCGCGAGCCCCTCGACGTCGCCGTCCCGGGCGACCACCGCCTCGTCGCCGTGGCCGGGCAGCGCGGGGGCGTGCGCCCCGCCGACCTCGCCGGCGAGCGGTGGATCTCCGTGAAGGAGGGCTTCCCCGTGGCCGAGGTGCTGCGGACGGTGCTGGCCGGGGGAGCCGACGACGCCGGCCCGCCGCGCGTGGTCTCCCGGATCAACGACTTCCACGTGGTGCTCGAGCTGGTGGCCGCCCGCCACGGGGTCTCGCTGCTGCCGCGCTACACCTGCGGGCGCCACCCCGGCGTGCGCCTGCTGCCGCTGCTCGGGGTGCGGGCGGGGCGGCAGGTCGACGCCCTCGCCCGCGCCGACACCGCCGAGCGCCCCGTGGTGCGCCGGGTGCTCACCGAGCTGACGGCCCTGTCGAGGGAGCTGGCTGGCGGGGCTGGCGGCGCCTGAGCCCGGTGGAGAGCAGGCCCAGCAGCACACCGACCGCCAGCAGCACCCCGCCGCGCAGCCACACCCCGGCCTCGACCTGCGTGGCGAGCAGCACGCACGAGGCGATGCCGAGCACCGGCAGCAGCGTCGGGGTGCGGAAGTGCTCGTCCTCGCGCTCGCCGGGGCCCTCGCGGCGCAGCACGAGCACCGCGGCGTTGACGGCCGTGAAGACGACGAGCAGCAGCAGCACGAGCGTGGCGGCCAGGTCGGCCACCGTGCCGGTCAGCGCCAGCAGCAGCGAGGCCGCGGTGGTGACGACGATGGCCACCCACGGGGTGCGCCGGTGCGGCAGCACCCGGGCGAGCACCTGCGGGAGCGCGCCGTCGCGGGCCATGCCGTAGGTCAGGCGCGAGCTCATGATGCCGGTGAGCAGGGCGCCGTTGGCCACGGCGACCAGCGCGATGGCGGCGAAGACCACCAGCGGCACGACCCCGGCCTCGCGGACCACCTCCAGCAGCGGCCCGCTGGAGCCCGCGAGGACGTCGGTGGGCACCACGAGGCTCGCGACGACACCGACGCCCAGGTACACCAGGCCGGCCACGGCGAGCGCCCCGAACAGCGCGCGCGGGTAGGAGCGGCGCGGGTCGCGGACCTCCTCGGCCACGTTGACCGACGTCTCGAACCCGACGAAGGAGTAGAACGCCAGCACCGTGCCGGCCAGCACCGCCGCCGCGGGGCCGTGCTCGGCGGTGCCCAGCGCGGTCAGCCGGGAGGGGTCCCCGCCGTCGCGGGCCAGCACCACCACGCCCAGGACGACGACGAGGACCAGCCCGCCCACCTCGATGCACGTCATGACGACGTTGGCGCGCAGGGAGTCGCGGATGCCGCGGGCGTTGAGCGCCGCCAGGGCCAGGAGGAAGACGACGGCGACCAGCCAGACCGGCAGCCGGACGAACTGCCCGAGGTAGTCGCCCCCGAAGGCCAGCGCCAGCGCCCCCACCGACACCACACCGGAGGCGAGCATGGCGAAGCCGACGACGAAGCCGACCAGCGGCCCGAAGGCCCGCGTGGTGTAGACCGCTGCGCCACCGGCGCGCGGGTGCTTGGTGGCCAGCTCGGCGTAGGAGGAGGCCGTGAGCAGCGCCAGCGCCAGGGCCACGAGCAGCGGGACCCACACCGCCCCGCCCGAGGCGCCGGCCACCTCCCCCACGAGCACGTAGACGCCGGCCCCGAGCACGTCGCCGAGGATGAACAGGAACAGCAGCGGGCCCGTCACCGTCCGCCGCAGCGGCGTGGTGCGGGTGTCGCCCTCGGGCGTCACGCGGGTGGACATCCGTCCAGCGTGGGCGGACCGTGCGGTGATCGCCCCCCCAAGCCCCACACGAAGGTGCCGGCGAGGCGCCCGGAGGGGCGCCGCGTCGCCTACGGTGCGCCGTGATGGACCTGCACGGCGTCACCGCCCTCGTGCCCGCCGGGCCGGTGCTGGAGGGCCGCGAGCCGCTGCGCGAGGGCGACGTGTGGCTGGCCGGCGGCACGTGGCTGTTCTCCGAGCCGCAGCCCGGCGCCCGCCGCCTGCTCGACCTGGGCGCCCTCGGCTGGGACCCGCTGCGCCTCGACGGCGGCGGTGCGCTGCACGTCGCGGCCACCTGCACCGTCGAGGAGCTCACCGGCTGGGCCGCCGCGCCGCCGCTGGTCGCCCGGTGCACCGACGCCTTCCTGGCCGGCTGGAAGGTGCAGGGCGTGGCCACGGTCGGCGGCAACCTCGTCACCGCCCTGCCGGCGGCGCCCGTCGTCTCCCTGCTCGCGGCGCTCGACGGCGTGGCCGAGCTGTGGACCCCCGCTGCCGGCGGGCCACCGCGCCGACGGCTCCTGCCGGTCGCCGAGCTGGTCACCGGCGACCGCGCCACCGCGCTGGCGACGGGAGAGCTCGTCCGCGAGGTGGTCGTGCCGGCGTCGTCGCTGGCCGCCCGCACGGCGTTCCGGCGGGCGACGCTGACGCCCCTGGGCAGGTCGGCGAGCCTGGTCGTCGGGCGGCTCGACGGGGCAGCGCGCGTCGGCGGGGCACCGGGCGGGCTCGTCGTCACCGTCACCGCCGCGCTGCGCGCGCCGCTGCAGCTGCGCTGGACCTCACCGGACGCCCTGGTGGCGGCGGGAGGGCCCGAGGCCGCGGCAGCGGCCCTGGACGCCGCGGCCGACGGCTCCGAGCCCCGCCGGACCTGGCACGACGACGTCCACGGCCACCCCGCCTGGCGCCGCGCGATGGCGCTGGTCCAGGTCCGCGAGGTCACCGCGGAGCTGCTGGGGGAGCCGGCGTGAGCGCCGTCGTCAACGGCCGGCCCGACGAGCGCGAGTCCCGCCCGGGGCAGTGCCTGCGCACCTGGCTGCGCGAGGGCGGCTGGACGGGGGTGAAGAAGGGCTGCGACGCCGGCGACTGCGGCGCCTGCACGGTCCACGTCGACGGGCGCGCCGTCCACTCCTGCCTCTACCCCGCCGCGCGCGCGCAGGGCCGGGAGGTGACCACGGTGGAGGGGCTGCGCCACCCCTGCCAGCGGGCCTTCCTGGACGCGCAGGGCTTCCAGTGCGGCTTCTGCACCGCCGGCATGCTCATGACCACCGCCGCGCTGCAGGACGGCGCGCACGAGCACCTGCTCCAGGACCTGCCCCGGGCCTTCAAGGGCAACCTGTGCCGCTGCACCGGGTACCGCTCGATCCGCGACGCCCTCGCCGGGCGCACCACCGTGGACCGCGACGCCCCGCCCGGGGCGGCGGTGGGGCGCAGCACCCCCGCACCCGCCGGGCCCGACCTCGTCACCGGCGCGGCCCGCTTCACCCTCGACGAACCGCCCCCGCCGGGGATGCTGCACCTGGCGGTGCTGCGCTCCCCGCACGCCCACGCCCGGGTCCTCTCGGTGGACGCCACCGCCGCGCTGGCCGTGCCCGGGGTGGTGCGGGTCATCACCGCCGCCGACGTCGCGGCGGCGGTCGGGCCGGTGCTGCACTCCTCAGCGCGCCACCACCGCCCCACCGACGACCCCGACGACACCCTCGTGCTCGACAGGGTGCTGCGCTTCGCCGGCCAGCGGGTGGCCGCCGTGGTCGCCGAGAGCGTCGGCGCGGCCGAGGCCGGCGTCGCCGCGCTCGCGGACGGGGTGCGCTACGAGGTGCTGCCGGCCGTCTTCGACCCCGAGGTGGCGATGCACCCGGCGCGCACCGGGGCCCCGGTGCTGCACGGCGACAAGGACCCGGCGCTGACCCGCGTCGCGCGCCCGGCCGACAACGTCGTCGCCGAGGTCCACGGCCACCTCGGCGACGTCGAGGCGGGCTTCGAGGCCGCCCGCGCGGCCGGCGGCGCCGTGGTGGAGGGCACCTGGCGCAGCCAGCGCCTCGCGCACGCGGCGCTGGAGGTGCACGCCGCTCGCGGCTGGCTCGAGGGCCCGCTGGACGGCTCCCGACAGGAGCGGGGCAGGCTGGTCGTGAGGTCCTCCACGCAGACGCCCTTCCTCACCCGCGACGCCCTCGCCGTCGTCCTCGGGCTGGACCGCGAGCGGGTGCGCGTGGTGGCCGGGCGCGTGGGCGGCGGGTTCGGCGGCAAGCAGGAGATGCTCACCGAGGACCTCGTGGGGCTCGCAGTGCTCCTCACCGGCCGGCCGGTGCAGTGGGAGCTCACCCGGGCCGAGCAGTTCTCCGCCACCACCACGCGCCACCCGATCTCCGTCACCGCCCGGCTGGGCGCGCTGCCCGACGGCACGCTCACCGCGATGAGCGTGCGCGTGGTGTCGAACACGGGGGCGTACGGCAACCACGCGCCGGGCGTCCTCTTCCACGGCTGCGGGGAGTCCCTGGGGGTGTACCGCTGCCCGGCCAAGCGCGTGGACGGCTGGTCGGTCTACACCAACACCGTCCCCGCGGGCGCCTTCCGCGGCTACGGGCTCTCGCAGCTGGTCTTCGCCGTCGAGTCGGCGATGGACGAGCTGGCCCGTGCGCTGGGGGTGGACCCGTACGACCTGCGACGGCGCAACGCCGTCGTGCCCGGCGACCCCATGACGGCCACCACCGACGAGCCCGGCGACGTGGTCTACGGCAGCTACGGCCTCGACCAGCTCCTCGACCGCGTGCAGGCCCGTGTCGCGGCCGACCGCGAGGCCGCCCGGGCGGAGGCCCCGCCCGGCTGGCCGGTGGGCGAGGGCATGGCCATCTCCATGATCGACACGGTGCCGCCGCGGGGTCACCACGCCGACGCCGCCGTCGCGCTCGTGCTCGGCGACGACGGCCGGGCCTGCTACGAGCTGCGGGTGGGCACGGCCGAGTTCGGCAACGGCACGACCACGGCGCACGCGCAGATCGCGGCGGTCGCGCTGTGGACCACCCCGGACCGGGTGCGCGTGCGCCAGTCCGACACCGACCTGGTCCCCCACGACACCGGGGCGTTCGGCTCCACCGGCACCGTGGTGGCCGGCCGCGCCGTGCACGCCGCCGCTGACGCCCTGGCACGGCTGCTCGTGGAGCGGGCGGCGGCCTCGCTGCCCGGCGCGGCCGTGCCTGCGCAGGCGTGCCGGCTGGACGGCGACGCCGTCGTCGTCGCCGGGGCCCGCGTGCCGCTGGCCGACCTGGCGCGAGCGGCGGCGGCGCAGGGGAGCGAGCTCGTCGGCAGGGGGCAGTGGGGCGGCACGCCGCGGTCGGTGGCCTTCGACGTGCAGGCCTTCACCGTGGCCTGCGACCCGGCCACCGGCGAGGTGCGCGTCCTGCGGTCGGTGCACGGCGCGGACGCCGGCGTGGTGGTCAACCCCGAGCAGTGCCGCGGGCAGGTGGAGGGCGGCGTCGCGCAGGCGATCGGCGCTGCGCTCTACGAGGAGGTCCGCCTCGACGACGGCCCCGGCGGCAGCGGCGCGGTGAGCAACCCCGCCTTCCGCACCTACCACGTGCCCACCTGGGCCGACGTGCCGACGACGGAGGTGCTCTTCGCCCAGACGTCCGACAGCCTCGGGCCGATGGGCGCGAAGTCGATGAGCGAGAGCCCGTACAACCCCGTCGCCCCGGCGCTGGCCAACGCGGTGCGGGACGCGACGGGGGTGCGGTTCCACCGGCTGCCGATGGCGCGTGACAGGGTCTGGCTGGCCTGGAAGGGCGAGCACCACGACGAGCAGGGGGAGCAGGCATGACCGCGGTCGAGCAGGACGGCGCGGGCACCGGGCGCAGCGCGCTGGAGCTGGAGTGGCTGGGACGGGCGATCGACCTGGCCCGCGAGAACGTCGACGGCGGGGGCGGCCCGTTCGGCGCCGTGGTCGTGCGGGTGGCCGAGGACGGCGGCGGCGAGGTCATCGCCACCGGCACCAACCTCGTCACGCCCACGCTGGACCCCACCGCGCACGCGGAGGTGGTCGCGATCCGCAACGCCTGCGCCGCCGTCGGTGACTTCCGGCTGCCCGGCTGCGTGCTGGTCTCCTCCTGCGAGCCGTGCCCGCTGTGCCTGGCCGCCTCGCTGTGGGCCCGCGTCGACGGCGTGGTCTACGCCGCCGACCGCGACGACGCCGCCCTGGCGGGCTTCGACGACCGGGCCTTCTACGAGCTCTTCGCGGCGCCGCGCGAGCGCTGGCCCGAGCTGGGCTCCATCCGCGTGGCGCACCTGGCCCACGACGACCGGCTGGCGCCCTTCACGGCGTGGGGCTCGCGGGCCGACCGCGTCGACTACTGACGTCCGCTGGCTCCTCCTGCCAGGTCCTGGCGCAGTGTCAGGTCCACAAGGCCGGATCCAGCCTCCTCGACCTGACGGTGCGCGCTCGACCTGACGGTGCGCGCTCGACCTGACGGTGCGCGCGGACCTGCGGGCTAGGAGCGGGTGGCCGCGTCGTGCAGGCCCCGGCGCTTCATGGCCTCCCCGTACAGGGCCAGCCCGGCGTTGACCAGGACCAGGCCCGCCGTCCCCTCGGCCACCCACCGCAGCAGCGGCGCCCCGGCCGCGCGCCGCGCGGAGGCGTCCAGGGCCACCGAGAGCCCGCTGCCCACGAGCAGCAGCCCGCTGGGCGCCAGGCGCCTCCAGACGGAGAGGTCCTGCTCAGGTGTCGGTGCCACGGGCCTGCTCCTGCCTCAGGTGCTCGTCGAAGAACGCCTCGATCCGGCGCCACGCGTCGGCCGCGGCCTCCGGCTCCGGCCCGGCGCCGAGGACCCGCTGCATGACCGGGCGCAGCAGCCGCGGGCCGGTGGGGGCGTCGTTGAGGAAGGAGTGCCCCGCGCTGGGGTACTCGCGGACGTCGTGCGGCACTCCCGCGTGCTCGAGCGCGCGGTCGAGGCGGTCGGCGGCGCCCTTGAGCGAGGCGTCGCGCCCGCCGTAGCTGCCGACCACCGGGCACGCGCCGGCGAGCAGGGCGTCGAGCTCGGCGTCGGAGCCGGGGAGCCGGCCGTAGTTCACCGACGAGGCGGCGTAGGGCCCGCCGGGGCGCGAGGGGCTGGCCAGCTGCAGCGCGAACGCCCCGCCCATGCAGAACCCGATCACCCCGACCCGCCCGGTGCACTCGGCGAGGGCCACCAGCTGCGAGCGCGCGGCCTCGACGTCCTCGAAGGCCCGTCCGTGCCCCGCGGCCAGCGCCCGGAACGTCGCCGTGAGGCACTTCCGGGCGCCGCCGGCGGTGAACAGGTCGGGCATGAGCGCCAGGTAGCCGGCCTGCGCGAGCCGCTCCACCTGCCGGCGCATGACGTCGTCGACGCCGAAGGCCTCGTGCACCACCACCACGCCGGGCCAGGGCCCCTCGCCGTGGGAGGCGCGGTCGGGCACGCCCAGCACCCCGCGCAGACCGGGCGATCCGCCGGGGCGCGGCGCGAGCTGGACCTCGCGCAGGCTCACGGGTGGAACACCGCGCGCAGGCACCCGTCCTGCTTGTCCTTGAAGATCTGGTAGCCGTGCACGGCGTCCTCCAGCGGCATGTGGTGCGTGGCCAGCCAGGAGGTGTCGAGCTCTCCGCGCTGCAGGTGCTCCAGCAGCCGGGGCACGTAGCGCTGCCCGTGCTGCTGCGCCGAGCGCACCGTGAGGCCCTTGTTGGTCACCACGCCCATGGGGAAGGAGTCGGTCAGCCCGTACACGCCGAGCACCGAGACCACCCCGCCCTTGCGGCAGGCGAGCACCGCCTCGCGCAGCGGCGTGGCCCTGTCGGTCTCCACGCGCACCGCCTGCTTGACCCGGTCGACGACCTGCTGGACGCCCGTGCCGTGGCCCTCCATCCCGACGGCCTCGATGACGCTGTCGGGCCCGCGGCCCCCGGTCGTCTCCCGCAGCGCCTCCTGCACGCTGTCGGTGCTGCTGTAGTCGATGGTCTCGGCCCCCAGGTGCTCGCGGGCCAGCGCGAGGCGCTCGGGGAGCCTGTCGACGACGACGACCCGCTCGGCACCCATGAGCCGCGCCGCCGCGGCGGCCATGAGGCCCACCGCGCCCGCGCCGAAGACGGCCACGACGTCGCCGGGGGAGATGTCGCAGAAGTCGGCGCCGGTCCACGCCGTCGGGGCCGCGTCGGAGGCGAACAGCGCCTGGGTGTCGCTGACGCCGTCGGGCACGGTGAAGCAGTTGACGTCGCCGAAGGGCACCCGCACGTACTGGGCGTGGCTGCCGGCGTACCCGCCGAAGGGGTGGGTGTACCCGTAGATGCCGCCGGAGGGGTAGCCGAGCAGGGGCTGCTGCACGGCGGCGTTGGGGTTGGTGGTGTCGCACAGGGAGGGCATCTCGTGCGTGCAGTACCAGCACCGCCCGCAGGAGATGAAGCTCGGGACCACCACGCGGTCGCCGATCCGCACCCGGCTGACCTCGCTGCCGGTGGCGACCACCTCGCCCATGAACTCGTGGCCGAAGACGTCGCCGGCGCGCATGCCGGGCAGGTAGCCGTCGATGAAGTGCAGGTCGGAGCCGCACGTGGTGGTCAGCACGACGCGCAGGAGCACGTCGCGGGGGTTGATGATCGTCGGCTCGGCCACGTCGGCGACCGCGAGGTCGTTGACGCCGTTCCACACCAGGGCGCGCACGCGGCTCAGCCCCTCTCGTCGCGGGCCGCGGGCTGGGGCCGCAGCGTGGGCACCTCACCGGTGACGAGCAGCGCCCGCAGCCGGTAGAGCAGGGTGAACGCCAGCGCCCCGGCGGCGAGCCGGGGCAGCGGCAGGTCGGCCACCAGGCGGACCTGCAGGCCGTGGTCGCGCGGCGCCGGGGAGGTGGTGACGTCGAGGCTGGCCGTCGAGCCGCCCTCGAGCTCGCCCTCGTAGCGCAGCCCGTCCTCGCGGCGGGTCAGCGCGCTGTCCCAGGCCAGGGCGCCGTGCCCCTCCCCGGCCGCGAAGCTCCAGCGCACGCCGGCGCCGTGCGGCGCCGCGGAGCCGAGCTCCCCGAGCAGCCGGCTCAGCACCGCCGGGTCCTCCAGGGCGGTGAGGACGTCGACGGCGGAGGCCGTCAGCGTCACCGACTGCTGGACCGGGTCGCCCGTCCGCCCGCCGCCGGCGCCGGGCAGGTGCTCGCGCACCGCCCGGACCGCTCCCGCGAGCCTGCCGTCACTGTGCGCCACCTGCTCGACGCTACGGCGAGCCTCCCGCCGCAGCGACCCGATCACGCGAGGGTCAGCACCAGCAGCAGCACGTTGAGGACGACGACGGCGGCGACCGCGAGCAGCGCCAGGGCCCGCACCACGGGGGTGTTGGCGTGCTCGCCCATGACCGCGCGGCTGGAGGTCAGGCGCAGCAGCGGGACGAGGACGAAGGGGATGCCGAAGCTGAGCACCACCTGGCTGAGCACCAGCGCCCGCGTGGGGTCGGCTCCGGCCAGCAGCACGAGCACCGCGGGCACCAGGGTGAGCGTGCGGCGCACCAGCAGCGGGGGCACGCGACGGCGCAGGGTGCCCCAGATGACGGCGCCGGCCTGGGAGCCCACCGACGTCGAGGCCAGCCCGGAGGCCAGCAGCCCGACGGCGAACAGCAGCCCGACCGCGGGACCGAGCGCGTCGACCACGGCGGCGTGCGCGCCCTCGAGGGTGTCGGTGCCGGCCACGCCGCGCAGCGAGGTGGCGGCCAGCAGCAGCATGGCGATGTTCACCACCCCGGCCAGCGCCAGGGCCGCGACGACGTCGGTGCGGGTGGCCCGCAGCACCCGGGGGACCCGGTCGGGCGCCACGGCGCCGCCGTGGTGGTCGCGGGCGAGCCCGGAGTGCAGGTAGATGGCGTGGGGCATGACGGTGGCGCCGAGCATGCTGGCCGCCAGGAGCACGGTGTCGGGGCCGCCGAAGCGCGGCAGCAGGCCGGCCGCGGCCTCGGCGGGGTCGGGCGGGGCGACGACCAGGCCGGCGAGGAAGCCGACGGCGATGACGCCGAGCAGGGCGATGATGACGGCCTCGAAGCGCCGCACGCCGTCGGCGGTGTTCAGCGCCAGCACCGCGGTGGAGACCACCCCGGTGACGACCCCGCCCAGCCACAGCGGCAGCCCGAACAGCAGGTGGAGCGCCACGGCCCCGCCGATGACCTCGGCGACGTCGGTGGCCACGGCCACCGCCTGCGCCTGGGCGAAGAAGGCCAGCCGGCCCCGGGCGCCGAGCCGGTCGCGCAGGTGCTCGGGGACGGTGCGCCCGGTGACCACGCCCAGCTTGGCCGACAGGTACTGCACGAGCACGGCCATGGCGTTGGCGACGACGAGCACCCACAGCAGCAGGTAGCCGTACCGGGCGCCGGCGGTGAGGTTGGCGGCGACGTTGCCGGGGTCGACGTAGGCGATGGCGGCGACGAACGCCGGGCCGAGCAGGTGCAGCAGCCGCCGCTCCGGGGCGCGGGCGGCGGTCGTCGTCACCGGGTCAGGGTGCCAGAGGTTTCGGTCGCCCGAAATCCGGTGGCCGCCGCAGCTGCCGTGGCCGCCGTGGCCGCCAGGTCGCGGCGCGCCGCGAGCAGGTCGGCTCCCAGGGCCTGCGCCAGCTCGCCGCCGCCGGGCAGCGGCAGGGCGGCGGCGCAGCCCGCGGTGCGTCCGGCGGCCCCCGTCGTCGTCCTGCCCGTCGTCGTGGTGCCCGGCTGCTCGCCGAGCGCCGCGGGGGAGCGCAGCCGGCTGAGCAGCACGCGCGGGGCGTCCAGGGCGTCCCAGGCCGGGGAGCCGGGCCCCAGGGCCACCGACTGGCGCAGCCACGGGGCGCCGCCCAGGTCGGCCCGCAGCGTGCCGCGCCAGCGCCCGGGAGCCTCGCGCCATCGGCCCATGACCACCGCCTCGGTGAGGTCGAGGTGGGCGTCCGCCGCGACGTCGGCGGTGGTGGTGGCGTGCAGGTCGCTGCCCCGCACGGCCACGAGCGGCTCCAGGGCGACGTCGAGGTGCCCGCCCTCGCCGACGCGCAGCAGCACGTCCAGGCGCGCCGGCCGGCCGGACCTGCCGGGCATCGACAGGGTCGCGGCGACACCGCGCAGCGACAGCCGGGCACCGGGCCGGACGACGACGTCGAGCTCCACCGCGTCACCGCCCAGGGGGCCCGCGCCCGTGCCGACCAGGTGCACCTCGTGGGGCCCGGTGCGGCGGGCGTTGAGGACGCCCTCGGCGCGGTTGGCCAGCAGGCGGGTGGTGCCCGCCGGGCCGGCGGCGGCGACCAGCTCGACCCTGGTGCGCACCGTCAGCCGGCCGCGGCCCTGGCGAGCTCGCGGCGCTGCGCCAGCAGCTGCTGGACCCACGCGGCCACGGGCGCGGCGCCCGGGTCCTCGCGCAGGCTCGTGAACGCCACCGGGCGCTCGCCGCGCAGCGCGGTCGCGTCCCGGTCCATGACGCCCAGGTCCGCACCGACCAGGGGGGCGAGGTCGGTCTTGTTGATGACGAGCAGGTCGGAGGTGATGACGCCCGGTCCGCCCTTGCGGGGCACCTTGTCGCCGCCGGCGACGTCGACGACGAAGACCTGCGCGTCCACCAGGCCGTAGCTGAACGTGGCGGTGAGGTTGTCGCCGCCGGACTCCACGAGCACGACGTCAGGGTGGAAGCTCTCCTCCAGCTCCTCCACGGCGTCGAGGTTCATGGCGATGTCGTCGCGGATGGCGGTGTGCGGGCAGGCGCCGGTCTGCACCGCGGTGATCCGCTCGGCGGGCAGCACCCCGTGGCGGACGAGGAAGTCGCCGTCCTCGGTGGTGTAGATGTCGTTGGTCACCACGGCCATGTCCAGGCCCGCGCCCTCCGGGCCCAGCGCGCGGCACAGCGCGGCGACCAGCGCCGTCTTGCCCGAGCCCACCGGGCCGCCGATGCCGATGCGCAGCGGCGCCGACGGCGGGCGGCGCGGGGTGGCCACCGGCGCGTGGGTGTGGGGGACCCCGGCGGCGTGGGCCCGGGCGTGGGCGTCGTCGTCGTGCGGGTGGGGGAGGGGGTTGCCGAACCGGTCCTGCGGCGCGGGGTGCGTGTGCGGGGGCTCGGTGAAGCGCCGGTGCGCCTCCACGTCCGGCCGGGCGGGGGTGTGGTCGAGGTCGGGGGTGCGCTCGGCGCCGGTGGGCTGGGGGTCCACGGGGTTCCTTCCGGGTGGGTCAGGAGGCGAAGAGCTTGTCCTGGCGCGGCGCGTGCCGGGTCACCAGGAGGTCGCTGAGGGGGTCGGACTCGGCGGGGGGCTCCTCGCCGCGCGCGACGGCGCCGGCGGCCGCGGCGGCCAGGGCGTCCTGCAGCGGGCCGAGGGAGGCGAGCACCGCGGCGACGGTGACCGGGTCCAGCCCGAGCAGGCGCGCCGCGGCCGTGGCCGGGGCGGTCCCGGTGAGGTACAGGGCGACCAGGGCCGCGTCGCGGGGGGAGCCGCCGCCCGCCGCGGCGGCGACCCCGACGGCCAGCGGGTGGTGGGGGGCGCGGGCGACCTGGCCCAGCGCCGCCCACGCCGCGGAGGGCCAGGCCACGGAGGCCACGCGGACCAGGCCGCGCCCCTGCGCCCGGGACGCCTCGCGCGCGGCGGGCGCCAGCAGGCGCACCTCCGCCTCGCCGTCCAGCGCGCGCAGCTGCTCGGCCCCGGGCGCAGAGCAGGCGGCCGCGGCGAGGTGCGCCGCCACGACGCCCGCGGTGAGAAGGCGGCGGCGCAGCAGGGTGCCCAGGGAGGCCTCGTCGCGCACGTACCCGTCGAGCACCGCCTGCTCGGTGCCGGCGGAGTGGGCGTGCCCGCCCGCGGGCAGGCGGGAGTCGGCGAGCGCGAGGAGTGCCGCGAGCGTCACGCGGGTGGCCGTTCGTCCATGATCACGGTGGGGGTGCGGCTCAGAAGAGGAAGTACCGCTGGGCCATGGGCAGGGCTCGTGCGGGGGACTCCTCCACCACCTCGCCGTCGATGCGCACCGTGAACGTGTCGGGGTCCACCTCGATGCGGGGCAGGGCGCCGTTCTGGGGCATGTCCGCCTTGGTCAGCCTCCGCACGTCCTTGACCGCCACGAGCCGCCGCTGCACCCGCAGCCTGTCGGCGAGGTCGTGCTCGAGGGCGGTCGGCGCCACGAAGTGCACCGACGTCGCCGCGGCCACGGCGGGCGCCGCCCCGAACATCGGGCGCGGCAGCTGCGGCTGCGGGGTGGGGATCGAGGCGTTGGCGTCGCCCATGGCCGCCCAGGCGATGAAGCCGCCCTTGAGCACCAGGTGGGGCCGCACCCCGAAGAACGCCGGGTCCCACAGGACGAGGTCGGCGAGCTTGCCCGGCTCCACCGAGCCGACCTCGCCGTCCAGCCCGTGGGCGATGGCCGGGCAGATGGTGGTCTTGGCCACGTACCGGCGGGCCCGCAGGTTGTCGTCGCCGTCCGGGCCGCTGCGGTCACCGGCCAGCGCCCCGCGGCGCACCTTCATGGCGTGCGCGGTCTGCCACGTGCGCAGCACCACCTCCCCGATGCGGCCCATCGCCTGGGAGTCCGAGCCGATCATCGAGATGGCGCCCAGGTCGTGCAGGACGTCCTCGGCGGCGATGGTGCTCGGCCGGATGCGGCTCTCGGCGAAGGCGAGGTCCTCCGGGATCCGCGGGCTCAGGTGGTGGCAGACCATGAGCATGTCGAGGTGCTCGTCGATGGTGTTGACGGTGTGCGGCCGGGTCGGGTTGGTGGAGCTGGGCAGCACGTTCGCGTGCGAGGCGACGGTGATGATGTCCGGTGCGTGACCGCCCCCGGCGCCCTCGGTGTGGTAGGCGTGGATGCCCCGCCCGGCGATCGCCGACAGGGTCGACTCCACGAAGCCGGCCTCGTTGAGGGTGTCGGAGTGCAGCGCCACCTGGATGCCGTGCTCGTCGGCGGCGCGCAGGGCGGCGTTGATGACGGCCGGGGTGGAGCCCCAGTCCTCGTGGAGCTTCAGCCCCGAGGCGCCCGCCAGCAGCTGCTCCTCGATCGCCGCCGCCGAGGTGGTGTTGCCCTTGCCCAGCAGCGCCACGTTGACGGGCCACCCGTCCATCGCCTCGAGCATGAGCGGGGTGTGCCACGCGGGCGTGACCGTGGTGGCCTTGGTGCCCTCCGCGGGACCCGTGCCGCCGCCGACCAGCGTGGTCGTCCCGTTCCCCAGGGCCTCGGGCACGACCTGCGGGCAGATGAAGTGGACGTGGGAGTCGACGGCGCCGGCGGTGAGGACCTTGCCGTTCCCGGCGATGACCTCCGTCGACGGGCCGATGACGAGGTCGGGGTGGACCCCGTCCATCGTGTCGGGGTTGCCGGCCTTGCCGAGCGCCACCACGCGGCCGTCGCGGATGCCGACGTCGGCCTTGACGACCCCCCAGTGGTCCAGCACCACCGCGCCGGTGATGACGGTGTCCAGCGCCCCCTCGGCGCGGGTGGTGCGGGCCATGCCCATCGACTCGCGGATGACCTTGCCGCCGCCGAAGACCGCCTCCTCCCCCGAGCGGCCGGGGCCGCCGCAGCGGTCCTCCTCCACGCGGATGAGCAGGTCGGTGTCGGCCAGCCGGATCCGGTCCCCGGTGGTGGGCCCGAAGAGGGCGGCGTAGCGCTCGCGGGACAGCTCGGCCATCAGGCGCCGCCGTCCGGGCGGGGCTCGGGGTCGGGGCGGCCGGGCGCCTGCCCGTCCAGGCGGCCGGGGGCGGGCACCGTCAGCCCGGGCACCACGCGCGCCCCGCCGATCGGCACGAGCACCACCTCGCGCTCGACCCCGGGCTCGAAGCGGACGGCGGTGCCGGCCGGCACGTCCAGGCGCAGCCCGTGCGCCGCCGTCCTGTCGAAGGCCAGCGCGGTGTTGGCCTGCGCGAGGTGGAAGTGGGAGCCCACCTGCACCGGCCGGTCACCGGTGTTGACGACGACGAGGGTGGTGCGGGGGGCTCCGGGCAGCGTGGTGACGGGCCCTGCGCCCTCCTCGACGAGGACCTGCCCGGGGTGCCAGCCGGCGTCGGCGGCGCTCACGGGATGGGCTCGTGGACGGTGACGAGCTTGGTGCCGTCAGGGAAGGTCGCCTCGACCTGCACGTCGTGCAGCATCTCCGGGACGCCGTCCATGACGTCCTCGCGGGTGAGCACCTCGCGGCCGGCCGCCATGAGGTCGGCCACGGTGCGCCCGTCGCGGGCCCCCTCCAGCACGAAGGAGGTGATGACCGCGACGGCCTCCGGGTGGTTGAGCCTCAGGCCCCGCTCACGCCGCCGCCGCGCCAGGTCGGCGGCGTAGCTGAGCATCAGGCGCTCGGTCTCGTGCGGGGTCAGCAGCACGCGCCGACGCTAGCCGAGCGGGCTGCCCCGCGGGGAGGTCGGCGGGCAGGTCGGCGGGCTGGTCGCCCGGCTGGTCGCCGGGACGCCCGGAGGCCAGCGGAGCGACCAGGTGCAGCGGGGGCACGCCGATGCGGCGCCGGCGCCGCATCCGCGGTCCGAGCCAGCCCTCGACGGCCACGCCGGCGCGCACCACGAGCACGCCGAGCAGCGCGCCCGCGAGCAGGTCGCTGAACCAGTGGAACCCCAGGTACAGCGACACCACCGTCATCACGGTGCTGGGCACGAGCACGGCCACCAGCGCGGTGGAGCGGCGGATGCGGGTGCTGCGGGCGCGGGCCACGAGCAGGACGACCAGGGCGGCCGCCGAGGCGGCGTTGGCCCCGTGGCCGGAGGGGAAGGCCTGCCCGCCGGGCACGAACAGGGAGGGGTCGCCGCTGACCGCCAGGCCGCGGGCGAGGGTGAACTTGGCGACGGCGATGACGACGTTCATCGCGAAGATCGTGCCGAGCACGAGCCACAGCGAGGACCAGCTGCCCCGGCGGCGGCACGCCCACAGCGCGGCCGCGACGACCACCGGCGTCACCAGCCACCGCTGGCCGGTGTGGTCGAGCACGTGCGCCGCGACCAGGTCCGGTCCGGTGTGGGGGAGCGCGGCCATCCAGGCGTGCACCCGCACGTCGACCACGGTGGTGAGGGGGCCGCCGAGCAGGAGGTCGACCAGGACGCCGAGCAGCGCGACGCCGGCGAGCAGCGGCCAGCGGACCGCCAGCCAGGAGGCCAGCGCCTCCCGGTGCTCGCCGGACCCGCGCAGCGCGTCTGCACGCAGGCCGAGAGGCATCGGATCAGTCGTCACAGTCCCTTGTTACCCGTTTCACATGAACGGAACCTGTCAGAAGTGGTCGCCCTGAGTCACGATCCGACAACGATGGACTGCCCCGCCGTGGACACCACCAGGCCGGTGGTGCGGACCTCGACGCCCGTGACCTGCTGCGAGAACGGCAGCTGCTCGAGCGGGACCTGGAAGGCCAGCCGGTCGCGCAGACCGCTCAGCACCGAGCGTGACAGGCGGTCGAGCAGAGCGCTCCCTGAGTCGAGCCGGCGCGGCACGGCGCTGACGCCGCCGGCCTGCGCCGTGAGGTCGACCAGGGCGGACAGCGAGACGTCCTGACCGAGCACCCGCGCCGTCCCGGTGACCCTCAGCGCGCCCTGATCGGGGGCCACCGACAGCGGCGGCTGGCGCTGGCCCAGCACCCCGTTGAGCACGGGGTAGGCCAGGCTCGCCGTGGAGGTGGCGCGCTCGACCTCCACCCGGTCCACGCGCCCGTCCGCCAGCTCGCGCAGGGGCACGACGACGCCGGACAGGTGCGCGTCGACCTCCTCCACGCGCAGGTCCCCGGCGGGCACCCCGCGCGCGACGACGCGGACGTCCTCGTAGCGCCCCCGCAGCGCCTGCGGCACGAACCAGCCGCCGCGCACCTCGACGTCCACCCCGCCGGTCGCCCCGGTCTGGCGCGCGACCTCCACCGCGACCCGCTCCTGCACGGAGGTCCGCACGGCCGCGTCCACGAGCGGGGCCGCCACGACGGCGCCGCCGGCGATCACCGAGACCACCACGAGGGTCAGCAGCAGCCGGCGCAGCACCCCGGCATCGTCTCAAGGCCCCTAGCCTCCCGGCATGTCCCTGCTCGACGTCCTGCTCGGCCGCACCGCGCCCACCGGGGACGAGGCCGCCGCGCTCGCCGCCTGCCTGGACTCCCCGCTGTGGGTCGCCAGCGTCCTCGACGGCGCCCCCTACGCCGACGTCGAGGCGCTGCTGGAGCAGGCCGACGCCGCCGCCCGGGCCCTGCCCGGCGAGGCGGTGCTGGCGGCCCTGAGCACCCACCCCCGCATCGGGGAGCGCCCCGCCGGCGACAGCGCCCACGCGCGCATGTCGCGCCTGGAGCAGTCCGGCGTGGCCAGCGACGCGGACACGCAGGAGCGGCTGGCCGCCGCCAACGCCGCCTACGAGGCCCGCTTCGGGCACGTCTTCCTCGTCCGCGCCGCCGGGCTGACCTCCCAGGAGGTGCTCGCGGCCCTGGAGGCCCGCCTGGGCAACGACGCCGCCGCCGAGCTGGAGGTCGCCGCCGACCAGCTGCGCCAGATCGCGCTGCTGCGCCTGCAGGCCGCCTTGGCGGCCTGATCCACGGCTAGCCTGCCGCCGCATGGGCCTGAGCACGCACGTCCTGGACACCGCCTCCGGGGCGCCGGCCGCGGGCGTGCCGGTCTCCCTGTCGCTGCTGACCGGCCCCAGCGGTGAGCAGGCGTGGACGCCGCTGGTCACCGCCGCCACCGACGACGACGGGCGCGCCGTGCTCCTGCACGACGACCCCGCCCCGGGCACCTACCGGCTGCTGTTCGACACCGCGGCGCGCAGCGGCTTCTTCCCCGAGGTCGCCGTCGTCGTCGTCGTCCCGCAGCAGGACGATCAACGCGGGCTGCACGTGCCGCTGCTGCTGTCCCCCTTCGGCTACACCACCTACCGCGGGAGCTGACGCGCCGATGACCGACCCCGGCGGCCACGAGCTGACCTGGAACCAGTACGGCAAGGCCGAGGTGCGCCTCGTGCACGTCGAGCGGGCCGCCACCGGTCACGCGGTGCGCGACCTGGAGGTCACCACCGCGCTGCGCGGGGACTTCGGCCCGGCCTACACCGACGGGGACAACTCCCGCGTGCTCACCACCGACGCCCAGAAGAACACCGTCTTCGGGACGGCCCGCGAGACCGGGGTGGGCGAGCCGGAGGCCTTCGCGCTGGCCGTGGCCGGCCGGCTGCTCGCCGCCTGCCCCGCCGCCGACGTCGCCCGCGTCGCCGTGCGCCGCTTCCCCTGGTCCCCGCTGGGGACCGGCGGGCACGCCTTCACGCGCACCGGCTCCCACGTGGTGGTCGCCGAGGCGGAGGTGCCCCGGGGCGGCGCCCCGCGCCTGCTCGGCGGCGTCGAGGAGCTCGTCGCCCTCAGGACGACGGGGTCGGAGTACCACGGCTTCCTGCGCGAGCGCTTCACCACGCTCGCCGAGACCGACGACCGCCTGCTGGCCACGCGGGTCACCGCCCGGTGGCGCTACGACGGCGCGGCCGCCGAGGGCGCCGACCACGCGGCCGTCTCCGACGGTGCGCTCGCGGCCCTGCTGGACGCCTTCGCCGGGCACCGCTCCCTGGCCCTGCAGCAGACGCTGCACGTCATGGGCTCCGCCGTCCTGGACGCCCGCCCCGAGCTGGCCGAGGTCACCCTGTCGCTGCCCAACCAGCACCACGTCCTGCAGGACCTGGCCCCCTTCGGCCTGGACAACCCCGGCGCGGTCTACCGCGCCGAGGACAGGCCCTACGGCCTCATCGAGGGGACGGTCACCCGCCGGTGATGGACGACCTCCTCGCCCGGCTCGACGAGCGGCTCGCCGACCTCGACGCCGCGCTCGCGGCGCCCCCCGTCCAGCAGCCGGTGCCGCAGCCGGTGCACACGGTGTACGTGGCCGCTGACGCCGGTGACGACGCCACCGCGCAGGAGTGGGGCCGCCGCGCCCTGGGCCTGCTCGCCCGCCACGCCCCCACCGCCGCCGCGCTGGCGGCGGCCACCGGCCTGGACGTCGACGACGACGACCGCGAGCGCCTGCTGCAGCTGCTGCGCACCCGGCCGGTGGCCGACCTGCGCCTGGACCTGGAGGACGGCTACGGCCCGCGCGGCGACGCCGAGGAGGACGCCCACGCCGACGCCGCCGGGGCCGCGCTGGCGCGGGTGGCGGGACGGCGCCTGCGCGGCCAGGTGGCGCCGGTCAGCGCGGGGGCCAGGGTCAGGTCCTTCGAGGCGGGCACCCGCCGGCGCGCGGTGCGCACCCTGGCCCGCGTGGTGGCCTCCCTCGTGGCCACCGCCGAGCGCGGCGCCGGCGCCCCGGAGGTCGAGCTGGGGGCGCTGCCCGGCCACCTCGTGGTGACCCTGGCCAAGGTCAGCGACCCCGTGCAGGTGGCCGCCCTGGCCGACGTCCTGGACGCCCTGGAGGACGCCCACGGCCTGGACCGGGGGTGGGTGCGGGTGGAGGCGCAGGTGGAGGTGCCGGCGCTGGTCGTCGCCCCCGACGGGCGCGCGGCGGTGGCCCGCTGCCGCGAGGCGGCCCGCGGCCGGCTCACGGGCCTGCACTACGGCACCTACGACTTCTCGGCCGCCTGCGGCGTGCCGCCGGCGGCCCAGGCGCTGGACCACCCCCTGGCCGACCACGCCAAGGCCGTGCTGCAGCTGGCCACCGCCGGCACCGGGGTGGCGGTCAGCGACGGGTCCACCAACGCGCTGCCCACCGGCGGCCCTGACGGCTCCGACACCGCCCAGGTGCACGCGGCGTGGGCGCTGCACGCCCGCCTGGTCACCCGCGCGCTGGACCGCGGCCTCGTGCAGGGCTGGGACCTCCACCCCGGTCACCTCGTCACCCGCCACCTCGCCAACCTCGTCCACGCGCGGGCGGAGCTGCCCGAGGCCGAGCGCCGGCTGGCCGCCTGGGTGGCCGCCACGGTCCCGGCGGACGGCGGAGGCGCGGCGGACGGCGACGGCGCCGCGGACGGCGTCGCCGACGAGCCCGCCACCGCCCAGGCCATGGCCCGCCTGCTCGTGCGCGCCGACGTCGTCGGCGCGCAGGGGCTCGCCGACAGCTCCCGGCGGGTGGGGCTGGACGAGGCCGCGCTGCGGGCGCTGGCCGGCCGGAGGGTCGCGTGAGCGGGCTCGACCTCCTCGTCCTGGCCGAGCGGGCCGTGCTGCCCACCCCCCGCGGCCCGGGTGTGCGCGCGGCGGCGCTGGGCGTGCGCGACGGGCGCATCGCCGTCGTCACCGCCCTCGACCGGCGCGGGGAGCTGCCGGCGGCGCGCCAGGTGCTCGAGCTGGGCGACGACGAGGTGCTGCTGCCCGGCCTGGTGGACACGCACGTGCACGTCAACGAGCCCGGCCGCACGGCCTGGGAGGGCTTCGAGACCGCCACCCGCGCCGCCGCCCTCGGCGGGGTCACCACGGTGGTCGACATGCCGCTGAACTCCGTGCCCGCGACGACGACGGCCGCGGCCCTGCGGGTCAAGCACGAGGCCGCGCGCGGGCGGGTGCACGTCGACGTCGGCTTCTGGGGCGGAGTCGTGCCGGGGAACACCGGCGAGCTGGCCGGGCTCGTGGCCGGCGGCGTCTTCGGCGCCAAGTGCTTCACCGCGCCCTCCGGCGTGGCCGAGTTCGAGCACGTCAGCCCCGCCCAGCTGCGCGAGGGCCTGGCCGAGCTGGCGCGGCTCGGCTCCCCGCTGCTCGTGCACGCCGAGGACCCGGCGGTGCTCGACGAGGCGGCCGCCGACGTGGCCCGGCGGGTGGCCGGCGGGGCGGACCCGCGCAGCTTCGCGCTCTTCCTCGACTCCCGGCCCGCGGCGGCGGAGGACTCCGCGGTGGCCGACGTCGTCGCGGCGGCCCGGGAGCTGCGCGCTCTCGGACCGCACGGGGCCCGGGTGCACGTGGTGCACCTGGCCAGCGCCTCGGCGCTGCCGCTGGTGGCCGCCGCCCGCGCCGAGGGCCTGCCGGTGACGGCGGAGACCTGCCCGCACTACCTCGTCCTCGACGCCGCCGCCGTCCCCGACGGCGCGACGCAGTTCAAGTGCTGCCCGCCGGTGCGCTCGGCGAGCACCCGGGACGCGCTGTGGGCGGCGCTGGAGGCCGCGGTGCTCGACTCGGTGGTCTCCGACCACTCCCCGTGCACGCCCGACCTCAAGCTGCTCGAGCCGGAGGGCAGCGGGGACTTCCTGGCCGCGTGGGGCGGCATCGCCAGCGTCCAGCTGGGCCTGCCCGTGGTGTGGACCGCCGCCCGCGAGCGCGGCGTGCCGCTGGAGCGGGTGGTCGCCTGGATGGCGACCCGGCCCGCGGCGCGGGTGGGCCTGGCCGGGCGCAAGGGGTCCCTGGCCGTCGGCGCCGACGCCGACCTCGTGGTGCTCGCCCCGGAGGAGGAGCTGCTCGTGGAGCCCGGGATGCTCGCCTTCCGCAACCGGACCACCCCCTACGCGGGGCGGCGGCTGCGCGGGGTGGTGCGCTCCACCTGGCTGCGGGGCGAGCGCGTCGACGGCGCCGACGCCGCCTCGGGCCCGCGCGGGCGGCTGCTGCACGCCGCCGGCGGCGTCGTGGAGGATGACCCGGCGTGAGCAGCGCAGCCCCGGCCCCGACGCCGGCCCTGACGGACCTCGCCAGCCGCGCCCTGGGCGGGGTGGTGGTGACCTGCAACGACCAGTTCTACGCCGACGCCTCCAACCTCTTGCTGCCGCACGCGGCGCGCTTCGACCCCGACGCCTACGACGCCAAGGGCAAGGTCTACGACGGCTGGGAGACCCGGCGGCGGCGCACCGTCGGCGACGACTGGGTGGTGGTGCGCCTGGCCGCGCCCGGGGTGGTCGAGCGCGTCGACGTCGACACGGCCTGGTTCACCGGCAACTTCCCCGCCGCGGCCACCGTGCACGGGGCCCGGCTGGAGGGCTTCCCCGGCCCGAACGACGTGTGGGAGCTGCCCGAGCACGTCTGGCGCCCGCTGGCGCCCCGCACGCCACTCACCGGTGACGCGGTGACGTCGCTGCCGGTCACGCCCGAGGGGGCGCCCGAGCTGGCGGGCCGGCGCGTCTCGCACGTGCGCCTGACGATCCACCCCGACGGCGGCGTCGCCAGGCTGCGGGTGCTGGGCCGGCCCGTGCCCGACCCCGCGCTGCTGACCGGCACCGTGGACCTGGCCGCCACCGAGAACGGCGGGCGGGTGCTGGGCTCCTCGGACGAGTTCTACGGCTCCGCCGACCACCTCCTGGCCCCCGGCCGGGCCGCGACCATGGCCGACGGGTGGGAGAACGCCCGCCGCCGCGACGGGGGCCACGACTGGGTGGACCTGCAGCTGGCCGGCGCCGGGCGGCTGCGCCGGGTGGAGGTCGACACGACCTGCTTCGTGGGCAACGCCCCCGGCCGGGTGGTGCTGCGCGGGGCCGACCTGCGCACGGGCGGGGCCGCCGGGGCGGGCGACCCGTCGACGTGGCCGGTGCTGCTCGACCTGCGCCCGCAGCCCGACACCCGCCACGTCGTCGCCGTCGGTGCCGCGGCCCGCGAGGGCGCGGTGACGCACGTGCGCCTGGAGGCGCACCCCGACGGCGGCCTGAGCCGCCTGCGGCTGTGGGGCGAGCTCGACGACGCCGCGCTGGCCGCCGCCGCCCGCCGCTGGGAGGAGACGGGGCGGTGAGCCGCGCCGGGGCCTGAGCAGCGCGGAGCGGGCCTCGGGGGCGCGCGCCGCAGCGTGCACCGGTCTGTGCGCTGCGTCACAGCCGCGTCACGGTGCTCGCCCTGGGGGTGCGCGCCTGGGCGGCGAGCCTGTACGAAGGGGCCCTCGGCGGGCCTCCGCCGGCCGCTTCGAACCCTCCGGAGGACCCCCCATGCAGCGCTCACCGTGGTCCCGCCGGCAGTTCCTCGGCGCCCTGGGCGCCGGTGGCGCCGCCGCGCTCGGCGCCGGCTCGCTGGCCGGCTGCTCCAGCTCCGGCTCCGGGGGGTCGGGCGGGTCCGGGGGCTCCGGGGGCGGAGGCGGCCTCACCTTCACGCTGTGGGGCGGTGACGAGGAGGTCGCGGCGTTCCAGGCGGTCGCCGACGCCTTCCAGCAGGCCGAGGGCATCACGGTCACCCTCAACCAGCTGCCGTACACCGAGGTGCTGCCCTCGGTCGACTCCCGCCTGCAGGCGGGCGACCCGCCGGACCTGTTCCGGGTCTCCTACATCGACATCGGCAGGTACACCACCCTCGGGGTGCTCGCCGACATCTCCGACGCCCTGCCCTCCGGCTTCGCCGACGCCTTCACCCCTGCCCTGTGGACGGCGGTGCAGGACCCCGACGGCCGTCCGGTGGGCGTGCCCCACCACACCGACTGCAGCGCCATCGTCTACAACGCCCCCGCCTTCGCGGCCGCGGGCGTCACCGTCCCCACCTCCCTGGACCAGGCGTGGACGTGGGAGCAGTTCCAGCAGGTGCTCACCGAGGTCAAGGGCGCCAACGGCGGCACCTACCCGGTGGCGATCAACTGGCAGGCCGCCGGCGCCTACCGCTGGCTGAGCTTCCTCGCGCAGGCCGGCGGGTCGGTGTTCAACGACGACCTCTCGCAGGTGACCGTCGCCTCCGACGCCGGCCGCAAGGCGCTGGCCTACACCCAGGGCCTGTACACCTCCGGCCTGCACGACCCGACCTTCCTGGTGCAGGCGGCCAACTACCCCGACGAGGCCTTCCCCACCGGCCAGCCCCTCTCGATCGCCACGGGCGACTTCAACCTGCCGTCCCTGGTCTCCACGGCCACGGAGTTCGAGTGGGGGGCCACCTACCTGCCCCGCGACGTCGCCGCCGCGAGCGACCTGGGCGGCAACGCCGTGGTGGTGCCCGACGGGCCCAACGCCGAGGACGCCGCCAAGTTCGCCGCGTTCCTGGCCAACGCCGAGAACATGAAGAGCTTCTGCGAGGCGACCACGGTGCTGCCCACCCGCAGCGACGTCACCGACCTCACCTACGCGGTGCGGCCCGACCTCATGCCGGTCTTCGTGGAGCAGGCCACCACCATCCCCGAGAGCCTCGTGGCGGCCAGCACCTCCCCGGTGTTCACCCAGGTCAACCAGGCACTGCAGCAGCAGCTGGAGGGGGCCTTCGCCGGCGGCGCCGACGTCGACTCCACCCTCGACGCCCTCCAACAGGCGATCGAGCAGGCGCTGCAGCAGCAGGCCTGACCCGTGGCCCTCATCGGGTCTGCAGCGGCCCTGCAGGAGGCCCCGCGCGGGCAGCGGGGGTCCGGGCGGCGCACGCGCCGGCGCGGGGAGGCGCTGGCCGGGCTGGCGCTGGCGGGCCCGGCGCTGCTCGTGTTCGCCGTGTTCATGTTCGTGCCGCTGGGCATGACCGCCTACTACTCCCTGACGCGCTACACCGGCTTCGGGCAGCCGCGCTTCCAGGGGCTGGAGAACTTCACCCAGATCGCCTCAGACCCGCTGTTCTGGCGAGCGCTGGCCAACACCGCGGTCTTCACCGCGATCAGCGTGCCGCTGAGCGTGCTGGGCGGCCTCGGCCTGGCGCTGCTGCTCAACCGGGCCCTGCCCGGGCGGGGCCTGCTGCGGGCGCTCTTCTACGTGCCGGTGGTCATCTCGGCGGTCTCGGCCGGCATCATCGCCCGCTGGATCTTCAACGAGAACTTCGGCGTGGCCAACCGGCTGCTGGGCGCGCTGGGCCTGCCCGAGGTCGGCTGGCAGACCTCCGGGCCGGCCGCGCTGGCCTCGGTCATCGCCGTGCAGGTCTGGACGAGCCTGGGCTTCGCGATGGTCGTCTACCTGGCGGGGCTGCAGGGCATCAGCGGGGAGGTCTACGAGGCCGCGGAGCTGGACGGCGCCGGGCGCTGGCGCGTGCTGCGCTCGATCACGTGGCCCCTGCTCGGTCCGACGACCTTCTTCATCCTCGTGTACATGGTCATCACCTCCTTCCAGGTCTTCGACGTCGTGGTGATCATGACGGGCGGCGGCCCGCAGAACGCCACGACCTTCCTGGTCAACTACGCCTACGACGCCGGCTTCGAGCAGCGCCGGCAGGGCTACGCCGCGGCCCTGGGCGTGGTGCTGTTCGCCATCGTCATGGTGCTCACGCTGCTGCAGTGGCGCGCAGGCCGCCGGAGGGACCTCGCATGACCGCCTCCACCAGCACCCGCGCCGGCGCCCGCCGCGCCCCGGTCAGCGCGGACGCCGGGCGCGCCCCGCGGCGCAGCAGCCGCGCGCCCTCGCGCCGCGGCGTCGAGCGCCGCGTGACGGGCTGGCGCCTGACCGCGGCCGTGCTGCTCGCCGTCGTCGTCATCTTCCCGCTGTACTGGATGGCCGTCACGGCGCTGTCCAGCCCCGGAGCCCTGACGCGGGCCGACGCCGCGCTGTGGCCGACCGAGCTGCGCTGGGAGAACTTCACCCGCCCGCTGGAGCAGTTCCCGTTCCTGCGGTGGGCGCTGAACTCGGCCACCATCGCCGTCATCTCGGTGGCGCTCACGGTGGTCATCAACCTGGCCGCGGGCTACGCCTTCGCCAAGCTCGACTTCCCGCTGAAGAACACGCTCTTCTTGATGATCATCGGCACCCTCATGATCCCCGTCCAGGTGATCATGGTGGCGCAGTTCCAGCTGGTCATCGACCTCGGGCTGGTCAACACCCCCACCGGCGTGGTGCTGCCGCGCCTGGCGGAGGCCTTCGGGCTGTTCATGGCCCGCCAGTTCATGGACGCCATCCCCGACGAGCTGCTCGAGGCCGCCCGCGTGGACGGCGCCGGGGCCCTGCGCACCTTCACCGCCATCGTGCTGCCGCTGAGCAAGCCGCTGGTCGCCGTCCTGGTGATCTTCACGTTCATGTGGCGCTGGAACGAGTTCATCTGGCCGCTCATCGTGCTGCCCGACCCCGACGCCTTCACCCTTCCGCTGGGCCTGCGCTTCCTGCAGCAGCAGTTCGGCAACGACTACGGCTCGCTCATGGCGATGTCGCTGCTGTCGATCCTGCCGATGCTGCTCGTCTTCGCCGTCTTCCAGCGCTACTTCGTCGAGGGGGTCGCCCGCAGTGGGCTCAAGTGAGCCGCGGACGCAGGCCCTGCAGCGCGCCGCCGGCGCCTACCGCGCCGCGCTGGAGGCCACCGGCACCCTCACCGAGTGGCCGCTGACGGGCTACGACACCACCGGCGTGCCCGTGGTCGCCACCGCGTGGGACGGCCCCGGGGGCCCGGAGGCGGGCGGTGACGCCCACGGCGTCGGCTACGGCGCCACCGAGGTCGAGGCCCAGGTCGGCGCGCTCGGCGAGCTCGCCGAGCGGGTCGCGCTGGCGCCCCGCCTCGGCGGCCTGCTGCGGGGCGCCCGGCGCGCCTCCCACGCGGAGCTGGTGGCCGAGCTCGGCGCCGGCGGCGTGGTCGACCCCCTCGAGCTGGTGCTGCCCGCCGGCTCGCCGTACGCGGCCGACCAGCCGCTGGACTGGGTGCCCGCGGTGCGCTGGCGCACCGGCGAGCAGGTGCTCGTGCCCGCCGACGCCGCCGCCTTCGACACCTCCCTGCCGCCGCCCGGGGGGGCCGGCCAGCTGTTCACGCCCGTCTCCAACGGCCTGGGCGCCGGCGCCGGGGACGACGCGCTGGTGCGCGCCGTCGGCCACGGCCTGCTGGAGCTGCTGCAGCGCGACGGCGACACGGTGAGCTTCAAGGCGCTCGACACCGGCGTCGTCGTCGACGTCGACGCCCTCGCCGCCGCGGAGGCGGCCACCGGCGACGCCGAGCTGGCCGGGGTGCTCGCGCAGCTGCGCGCCGCGGGCACCGAACCGGTGGTGAAGCTGGCCGAGTCAGACCTGGTGCCCGTCGTGTTCTGCCACGGCAGCCACGAGGCGCCCGGCACCCCGCCGATGGCCGTGGGCGCCGTCGGCGAGGCAGCCCACCCCGACGCCGCGCTCGCGGTGCGGAAGGCGCTGCTGGAGCACGCCTCCTCCCGCGCGCGGCGGGTGTTCGCCTTCGGGCCGCTGGCCGACATCGCCCGCCTCAGCCCTGACTACTGGGCCCTCGAGCAGCGCCGGCCCGTGGGGGAGCAGGAGGAGCGCGCGCTGCACGCGGCCGCCGCGTGGGCGGGCCTGGACGTGGCGGGCGTGCGCGCCGCCGTGGAGCCGGCCTTCGGCCGGCGCACCCGCACGGTCGGAGCGGACGAGCTGCAGGCGCTCTCCGTGCCGGGGGGTGGCAGCGGCCGCGGGGAGCTCGGCCCCGCCGCGCTGCTCGAGCTGCTCCTGGAGCGGCTGGACGCGGCGGGCGGGCCCGACGTGCTGGTGGTCGCCTCCGCGGAGGCGGACGGTGCAGCCGGCGGGGTGCGCTCGGCCAAGGTGGTGGTCCCGGGCCTGGAGGTGGAGACCCTGTCGTACGGACGCATCGGGGAGCGGGTGGCGCGCCGCCTGCTGGAACGCGGCGACGGGCCGGGCGCCGACCTGCTCGCCCGCTCCGCCGGGCCGGGCCGGGCACCGGTGAGGCTGACGCCGCAGGCCACCGAGCGCCTCGGCGGCCCCCTGTGGTGGGACGCCGCGCGCGCTGCGGAGGTCCTCGGCCCGCTGTACCCGCTGTACCGCGAGCCCCGCCGCCACGCCCCGCAGCGGCTGGGGCTGGCGTGAGCGCCGCCCCGCCCCCGGCCCTGGAGCTGCTGCGCCGCTCCCAGGACAGGGACCTGCCCACCGAGGGCATCCCCATGGCCCTCGCCCTGCTCGACGAGACCGGCACCGGCGGGACCGCCGGCGAGCGGCCCCCGGCGCCGGCGCCGTCGCCGGCCGACGCGGCGCTGGTGGCGCACCTCGACGCGCTGCGCGCCGAGCTCGCGCCCACCCAGCGCGACGGCGACCTCGGGGTCATCGCCTCCCTGGTCACGGCCGCTGCGTTCCACGAGGCCGAGCACCTGGGCGCCCCGGCACGGCCGCCGGCCCCCGCCCCTCGGCCTCCGTCGTCGTCGTCCTCGCCCGGGGGAGCGGCCCGGCTGGGGTGGCGGCGGCACCGGGAGGCGCTCGCGGCCGGCCGGGTGCTGCGGGTGGTCAACTACCACAACACCCCCGAGGAGGGCCGCGACGGGCTGCGCGCCGAGCTGGCCCGGTACGCCGAGCACTGGGTGGGGGTCGGCTGGCAGGACCTGCTCGGCTTCTTCGCCGCGGGCGCCTGGCCCGACGAGCGGCCGCGCTTCGCCCCGGTCTTCTACGAGGGGTACGCCAACTCCGCCTCCGTCGCCGCGCCGGTCTGCGAGGAGCTCGGGCTGACGGGGTGGTTCCCGGTCTGCACCGGCTTCCTCGACTGCCCGCCGGCGCAGCAGGAGCTGTTCGCGCGGTCGCACTTCATCGCCGTCGCCCCCGGCGAGCGCGACGGGCGGCGCCTGGCCATGACGCCGCAGGAGGCCGCCGCGCTCGCGCGGCGGCACGTGGTGCTCCCGCACACCTCCTCCCACGACGGCATCGCCGAGACGGCCCTGGACCCGGCGACCGGGGAGGACGACGCCGCCCGCGAGGTGGCCGGGCCGCTGCGCCTGCTGCAGGAGTGGACCGGAGGGCGGGCGGCGCCGGCCACCGCGTGGATGGGCGGCACGCCGTGGGGCCTGCACCCCGGCCACGACGACGCCGTCCTCGCCGCCGGCCACCAGCTGGTCATCAGCAACACCGCCGTCCAGCGGGTCGCGGTGGGCGCCTAGGGTCGTCGGCCGTGCCCGAGGCCCGCCCGACCGCCAGCGCGCCCGAGCGCCCCGCCGTCGTCGCCGTCGTCGGGCCGACCGCCACCGGCAAGTCCGACCTGGCGGTGGAGCTGGCCCTCGCGCTGGACGGCGAGGTGGTCAACGCCGACGCCTCCCAGCTGTACCGCGGCATGGACGTCGGCACCGCGAAGCTCGCCGTGCCCGAGCGCCGCGGCGTCCCCCACCACCTGCTGGACGTGCTCGACGTGCGCGAGGAGGCCCGCGTCGCGGCCTACCAGCGCGCTGCGCGGGCGGCGCTGGCCGACGTGGTGGGGCGCGGGCGCACCGCCGTCCTCGTCGGCGGCTCGGGGCTCTACGTGCGCGCCGCGCTGGACGAGCTCGCCTTCCCCGCGACCGACCCCGCGGTGCGGGCGCGGCTGGAGGCCGAGCTGGAGGCCGCCGGCCCCGGCGGGGAGGCGCTGCTGCGGGCGCGGCTGGCGGCGACCGACCCGGCGGCGGAGGCCGCGATCACCCGCGGGAACGTGCGCCGGGTGGTGCGCGCGCTGGAGGTGGTGGAGGTGACCGGCCGCCCCTTCAGCGCGAGCATGCCCGAGCGGCGCTACAGCCCCGCCGTCGCCGGGCTCGGCCGGGTGGTGCAGCTGGGCCTGCGCGCCGACCGGGAGGTGCTGCGCGAGCGGATCGCCGCGCGGGTGGCGGCGATGGAGCGCGCCGGGCTGGTCGCCGAGGTCGAGCGCCTCGCCGCCCACGGGCTGCGCGAGGGCCCCACCGCCAGCCGCGCCCTGGGGTACGCCCAGCTGCTCGACGCCCTCGACGGGCGCTGCACCGTCGAGCAGGCCCTGGAGGCCACCGTCCACGGCACCCGCCGGTACGCGCGCCGGCAGCTGTCGTGGTTCGGCGCCGACCCGCGGGTGCGCTGGCTGGACACCGACGCGCTGGTCGCCGGCGGCGGGCGCGCCGCGGTGCTCGCGACGGCGCTGGCGGCGCTCGCCTAGGCTCACCCGCGTGACCAGCACCTCCGCCGCGGCTCCGCACAGGCTGGCCTTCACCAAGGGCCACGGCACCCAGAACGACTTCGTGCTGCTCACCGACCCCGACGGCGACCTGCCGCTGGACGCCGTGCTGGCCGCGCGCCTGTGCGACCGCCGCGCCGGCGTGGGGGCCGACGGCGTCATCCGCGCCGTGCGCAGCGACGCGCTGCCCGAGGGCGCCGCCGCCCTGGCGGACGACCCCGCCGCCACGTGGTTCATGGACTACCGCAACGCCGACGGGTCGCTGGCCGAGATGTGCGGCAACGGCGTGCGGGTGCTGGTGGCGCACCTGCTGGCCGAGGGGCTGGTGGAGGAGGCCGAGGTGCGCTCGGGCGCGGGCCTGGCGGTCGGCACCCGCGCGGGGGTGCGGTACGTGCGCCGGGTGCGCGGCCCCGAGGGGCAGGACTGGCTCGCCGTCGACATGGGCCCCTGGCACCTGGTCGACCCGGTCGGCGCCGCCGAGCGCGGCGCCGACGCCGAGGTGGGCGTGCACGGGCTGGACGGCGTGCGCCGCCCGGGCCTGTCGGTGGACGTCGGCAACCCCCACACCGTGGTCGCGCTGGCCTCCGCCGCGGAGCTCGAGGCCGCGGACCTGGTGCGCGCGCCCGAGGTCGACCCCCCGCCGCCGCACGGCACCAACGTCGAGCTGGTCATCGTCGAGGACGCCGTGGGCCGCGCCTCGACCTCGGGGCAGCCGCTCGGGGTGATCCGGATGCGCGTGCACGAGCGCGGCTCGGGGGAGACCCGCTCGTGCGGCACCGGCGCGTGCGCCGCGGCGCTGGCGGTGCGCAGCTGGGCCGGCGGCGCCGCGGCGGGGGCGCCGGAGCGGTGGCTGGTGCACGTCCCCGGGGGCACGGTGGCCGTGCGCGCCCTGGAGGGGCAGCGGGTGGAGCTGGCGGGCCCTGCGGTCCTGCTGGCCCGCGGCGAGGTGGACCTCGGCCTCCTGCAGGGCTGAGGCGGGCCGGTGCCCCGGCTGGTGCCTGAGCCGGCGCCCGGGCTGGTGCGCGCGTCGGGTGGAGGGCGGCGCCGAGGGGCCTCCCGCGACGCGCCGAGCAGCGCGACACGCCGGGCGTGACCCCACCGTGATGTGACGGGATGACACTTCTGGGGCAGGAGTGCACCAGTGCCCGACATCGCCGCGATCGTCTGGGCTGTGGGGGTGACGACTTCAGCCAAAGTGGTTGCTGGTCACCCTGCGTCAGGCAACGCTTGACCCAGGGCAACGGGGGGAGTGGTCGCGGTGGACGGCAAGGCCGGGGTGGGCGGGCTGCTCGACGTGCGCACGCGGGCTGCCGTGGCGGTGCTGGCGGCCGTCGGCGACCACCGCGCCGACAGCGACGAGCGCCTGCGCCGCCGCGAGCGCCTGCTGCACCAGCTGGCCATGGAGCGGCAGCGCCGGCAGCGCCGCCTCAGCCGCAGCGCGTGACCTCCAGCACCCGGTAGCCCTTGCGGGACCCGGTGCGCCGCGCCGTCCAGCCGTCGCCGCCGGCCGCCTGGCGCTGCTCGCCCTGCTCGCCGACCCAGCGCAGCAGGGAGTCGGCGCCGAGGTCCTTGGCCACCACCAGGTGCGCCTGCGCCCCGGGCGCGAGCACCGGCAGCCAGCGCAGCAGCAGCGCGTGCAGCGCCGGCTTGCCGATGCGGATGGGCGGGTTGGACCACAGCGCGGCCACCCGCACGCCGTCGTCGACGTCCTCGGGGGCCGCGGTGCGCACCCCGCCCAGGCCCAGCGAGGCGGCGTTGGCGGCGGTGAGGTCGCGGGCGCGGGCGTTGACGTCCACGGCCCACACCCGGCGGGTGGCCGGGTCCGGCGAGCGCAGCGCCATCGCGAGGGCCAGCGGCCCCCAGCCGCAGCCGACGTCGAGCAGGTCGCCCTCGGCCGGCGGGTCGGGCACGTGGTCCAGCAGCACCGCGGTGCCCAGGTCCAGGCGGTCGCCGCTGAACACCGAGGGGGCCGTCACCAGCTCCAGCTCGCGCCCGTCCAGGCGCACGCGCAGCGGGCGGCGCTCGTCGGCGGTGGCGGGCGAGGCGCTGAAGTAGTGCTCGGGCTGCTCGCCGTGCTGCTCGTCGGGCTGGTCTGGCACTGCGGGAGGCTACCCGCGGCAGCGCGGTGCGGCAGAACACCCGCGACGGCGGAAACACCGTCGACGCCGCGGGCGTTGTGAGGAACAGTGGGCGGCTCGCAGGCAGCGAGCCGCACGACCCAGGAGGCGCATGACCACCACGGCCCAGTCCACCCGTCCCGCTGACGACGCCGTCAGCCGCATCCTCGCCCGCCACGGCGGCGCAGGGCCGGACGGCGCGGACGACAGGGACTACGACGGCGACCAGCTCGACCTCGAGGAGCGCCACGCCCTGCGGCGCGTCGGGGGGCTGGCCAGCGAGCTGTCGACCGAGCTCAGCGACGTCACCGAGGTCGAGTACCGCCAGCTCCGCCTGGAGCGCGTGGTGCTGGCCGGGGTGTGGTCGAGCGCGACCGCGTCGGCCGAGGACGCCGAGAACTCCCTGCGGGAGCTCGCGGCGCTGGCCGAGACGGCCGGCTCGACGGTGCTCGACGGCGTGCTGCAGCGGCGCGACACCCCCGACCCGGGCACCTGGCTCGGCTCGGGCAAGGCGAACGAGCTCAAAGGCGTCGTGTCCGCCGCCGGCGCCGACACGGTGATCGCCGACGGCGAGCTCTCGCCCTCCCAGCGCCGCGCGCTGGAGGACATCGTCAAGGTCAAGGTGATCGACAGGACCGCCCTGATCCTCGACATCTTCGCCCAGCACGCGAAGTCCAAGGAGGGCAAGGCCCAGGTCGAGCTGGCGCAGCTGGAGTACCTGCTGCCGCGCCTGCGCGGCTGGGGCGAGTCGATGTCCCGCCAGGCCGGTGGCCGCGTCGCCGGCGGTGAGGGCATCGGCTCCCGCGGACCGGGTGAGACCAAGATCGAGCTCGACCGGCGGCGCATCCGCACGCGGATGGCCAAGCTGCGCCGGGAGATCAAGGAGATGCGGCCCGCCCGCGAGACGCGGCGCCAGTCGCGCCGGCGCGGGGCGGTGCCCAGCGTGGTCATCGCCGGGTACACCAACGCCGGCAAGTCCTCGCTGCTCAACCGCCTCACCGGGGCGGGCGTGCTGGTCGAGGACGCGCTGTTCGCCACCCTGGACCCGACGGTGCGCCGCGCCGAGGTGCCGGACGGGCGCACGATGACGCTGTCCGACACCGTGGGCTTCGTCAGGTCGCTGCCCACGCAGCTGGTGGAGGCGTTCCGCTCCACCCTGGAGGAGGTCGGCGAGGCCGACGTCCTGCTGCACGTGGTCGACGCCTCCCACCCCGACCCGGAGGGGCAGATCTCCGCGGTGCGCGACGTGCTCGCCGAGGTGGGCACGCACGGAGGGGACGGGCCCGTGGAGGTCGTCGTCCTCAACAAGTGCGACCAGGCCGACCCGGAGGTCGTCTCGCGGCTGCTGCGCCGCGAGCGCGGCTCGGTGGTGGTCTCGGCGCGCACCGGCGAGGGCGTGGAGGCGCTGCGCGAGCGCATCGCCGAGGTGCTCCCGCACCCGGAGGTGCTCGTCGACGTCGTGGTGCCGTACTCGCGCGGCGACCTCGTCTCGCGGGTGCACTCCACCGGCGAGGTGCTCTCCACCGAGCACACCGAGGCCGGCACGCGCGTGGTCGCGCGCGTGGCGCCGCACCTGGCCGCTGAGCTGGGGGCCCCCGCTCCCGCCTGAGCCGCCGGCCTCGGTCGGTGATCATGCAGAAGACCCGCACCTCCACCTCGGCGGTGCGGGTCTTCTCCATGATCGCCGACGACGACGGGCGCGAGCCTGTGGACGGCCGCAGCGCGGGGTGCGCGCTTCCGGCCAGCATCCGGGGGTGCCTCGGCAGTCGGACTTCCCCGCAGACCTCGAGCGGCGTCCCTTCACGGTCGTCGAGGCGCTCGCTCGCGGGGTGTCGGCGCGCGTGCTCGAGGGAGCGCGCTTCCGGACGCCCCACCGCGGCGTCCGCGTGCCCGTCGCCCTCGCGCCGTCGCGAGCGGTGGACCTCGTCGCGGCCTCCCTCGCGCTACCGCCGCACGCCGCCTTCAGCGGGTGGACCGCCGTCGAGCTGACGGGCCTTCCCACTCCGCGGACCCGCCGCGACCCCGGCGCAGGCCGCATCACGGCCGCGGCTGCCCGCGGCGCGCCGATGAGGATCGCCGGCATCGTCTGCACCACGGGGCTGGACCCCGAGCGCGTCCGCACGACGTGGGGCGGGCGCTTGGAGGACGAGGTGCTCCCCCTCCTGGCTCCCGGTGTGCGCGGCCTGCGCGTGCAGGAGCCCGTGGACGTCTGGTGCGAGCTCGCCCCCGGCCTCCCGCGCGTCGACGGCGTCGCCCTCGGCGACGCGGTGCGGCGGCACTGGGCGTCCGAGGCGGACCTCGACGCGGCGGTGGCGGCGCGGGACGGCAGGCCCGGCGTGGTGGCGCTGCGCGCGAGGCGGACCGAGGTGCGCTGGCGGGTCGACTCCCCGATGGAGACCGAGGTCAGGCTCCTCCTCGTCGACCAGGGCCTGCCGGAGCCGCGCTGCGGGCACCCGCTCCGGGAGGGCGGCGTCTTCTACGGCCTCGTCGACATGGCGTGGGTGGCGCAGCGGGTCGTGCTCGAGTTCGACGGTGACGTCCACCGCACGGAGCGCGGCCAGTGGCAGCGGGACAAGGCCAGGAGGCGCCGCCTGCGGGACGCGGGGTGGACCGTCATCGAGGTGGTGGCCGACGACGTGCGCCGCACGCCCCTGGAGCTGGTCGACCAGGTGCGTCGAGCCCTGCAGGCTGATCGCGCCGTGTGATCATGCAGAAGACCCGCAGGGCCGGCCACCGGGTGCGGGTCTTCTGCATGATCACCCCTCCATCGGTGAGGCCGGGGGGTGTGGACGAACGCCGGAGGGCGTCGGTGGCGCTGCGTAGGGTTGCCCGGTGCCCACGCCACCCCGAGCCGCGGAGCCCGCCGACCTCCTCGAGGCCGCCGTCCAGGCCCTGGGCGGGGCGCCGCGGGAGGGCCAGCAGCAGATGGTCGCCGCCGTCGCCCAGGCGGTGCGCTCGGGCAGGCACCTGCTCGTGCAGGCCGGCACCGGCACCGGCAAGTCGCTGGGCTACCTCGTGCCGCTGGCGGCGCACGCTGCCGAGACGGGGACGCCGGGCGTGGTCTCCACCGCCACCCTCGCGCTGCAGGCGCAGGTGGTCGACAGGGACCTGCCCCGGCTGAGCGAGGCCCTGCGCCCGCTGCTCGGGCGGGAGCTCACGTGGCAGACCGTCAAGGGCCGCGCCCACTACGTGTGCCGCCAGAAGCTGCTCGGCGGCTTCCCCGAGGACGAGCCCGAGGCCCTGCCCGGCATGGAGCTGGTGGGCGGCGCCGAGCGCGCCACCGACCGCCGCGCCCCGTCCTCGCCGACGGCCACCAGCCAGCTCGGCCGGGAGGTCGCGCGCCTGCACCGCTGGGCGCAGGACACCGAGACCGGCGACCGCGACGAGCTGGTGCCCGGCGTCTCCGAGCGCGCCTGGCGGCAGGTCTCCGTCAGCTCGCGCGAGTGCCTGGGCGCCACGCGCTGCCCGGTGGCCGAGGAGTGCCACGTCGAGCTGGCGCGGGCCCGGGCCAAGGAGGTCGACGTCGTCGTCACCAACCACGCGCTGCTGGCCATCGACGCCGTCGAGGACGTGCAGCTGCTGCCCGAGCACGACGTCGTCGTCATCGACGAGGCCCACGAGCTGGTCGACAGGGTCACCTCCGTGGCCACGGGCTCGCTGTCGGCCTCCGCGGTGGCGCAGGCGGCCACCACCGCCCGCCGCCAGGGCGGCCTCGACCCGACGTCGGCCGAGCGGCTGCGCGTCGCCTCCGACGACCTCGGCGCCGTCCTGGAGGAGGCCCCCGTCGGCCGCTTCCCCCGCGGCCTGCCCGAGGGCGTGCGGCTGGCCGTGGCGGGCGTGCGCGACGCCGCCCGCGAGGCCCTCTCGGGCCTCAAGGGCGAGGGCGGGCAGGGCGCCAAGGACGACGACGGCGAGGCGGCGGCCGGCAAGCAGGTCGCCCGCGCCGCGCTGAGCGAGGTCTTCGACGTGGCCGAGCGGCTGGTGGAGGTGGGCCCCGCGGGAGACGCTCCGGGAGAGGACGTCGCGTGGCTCGAGGCCCCCGGTGCGTGGCGGCGCGACGAGGAGCCCCGTCCCCGCGTGCTGCACGTGGCGCCGCTGTCCGTGGCGATGACGCTGCGCGAGCACCTCTTCGGCGGCTCCACGGTGGTGCTGACCTCGGCGACGCTCACCCCCGGCGGCAGCTTCGACGCCGCCGCGGGCGCGCTCGGCCTGCAGGGCGCCGGGGCGCCGCAGTGGACCGCCCTCGACGTCGGCAGCCCCTTCGACCACGCCCGGCAGGGCATCCTCTACGTCGCCAAGCACCTGCCCCAGCCCGGCCGCGAGGGCCCGGCCCCCGAGGTGCTGGAGGAGGTCGAGCAGCTGGTGGTCGCCGCCGGCGGCCGCGCGCTGGGGCTGTTCTCCTCCCGCCGCGCCGCCGAGGCCGCCGCCGAGGCCCTCGGCGACCGGCTCGCCCAGCACGGCATCTCCGTGCTCTGCCAGGGCGACGACACCGTGCCCAACCTCGTGCGCGAGTTCGCCGAGGACCCCCGCACCTGCCTGTTCGGCACGCTGACCCTGTGGCAGGGCGTCGACGTGCCGGGCCCGTCCTGCCAGCTGGTGGTCCTGGACAGGATCCCCTTCCCCCGCCCCGACGACCCGCTCGCCTCCGCCCGCGCCGAGGCCGCCGACAGGGCGGGCGGCAACGGCTTCATGGCCGTCTCGGCCACCCACGCCGCCCTGCTGCTCGCCCAGGGCGCCGGGCGGCTGCTGCGCAGCACCTCCGACCGGGGCGTGGTGGCGCTGCTGGACCCGCGCCTGGCCACCAAGCGGTACGGGTCCTTCCTGCGGGCGAGCCTGCCGCCGCTGTGGCCGACCACCGACAGGGAGGTCGTGCTGGGGGCGCTGCGCCGCCTCGACGCCGCAGCCAGTGATCAAGAGGCGAAGGTCACCGAGCCTGCCTAGCGTCGCGGCATGAGCGAGCAGACCACCGTCCAGGACGCCACGGCCACCGCCGTGGCCGGCAGCGTCAAGACCTCCGACGGGGTGCTGGAGGCCCAGACCCAGCTCGCGGGCGAGGCCGCCGGTGACCGCACCACCCCCGAGCACCTCATGGCCGCGGCCACCGCCGCGTGCCTGCAGCAGTCGATCGGCATCGCCGCCTCCACGCAGGACGTCGACGCCAGCGGCGCGCAGGTCACCGCGCACGTCGTCCTCACCACGGCCGAGGAAGCGGGCTACACCTCGCACATCACGCTCGAGGTCAGCGGTCTCGCCGACGACGTCGCCGAGCGCGTGCTCGAGCAGGCCCAGCAGATCTGCCCCTTCACCAAGGCCCTGGCCGGCTCCGACCTCACCGTGAAGCTGGCCGCCTGAGCCGCGCTGGCAGACTCGCGGGCGTGGCGCAGCAGCAGGGTCCGGGGCCGGACTGGGACCTCGTCGTCGTCGGTGCCGGGCCCGCCGGCTCCGCCGCGGCGCTGGGAGCCCTGCACCAGCGCCCCGGCGCCCGGGTGCTGCTGCTCGACAGGGCCGACTTCCCCCGCGACAAGGTCTGCGGGGACGGGGTCGCCCCCCACGCCCTCGACGTGCTCGAGACCGTCGGCGTCACCGGCCTGCTCGACGACTGGCCGGTGGCGCCGCGGCTGCGGATCTCCGTGGTCGGGGCGCCCGGTGTGCCCGTGGTCGAGGAGGCGATGACCCGCCCGGCGCAGGTGGTCCCGCGCGCCGAGCTCGACGCCCGCCTCGTGCGCGCCGCCGCCGAGCGCGGCGCGGTGCTGCGGCGCGGGCGCGTGCGCGACGTGCTGCAGGACGGCGGCGGCGCCGGCGTCGTGCTCTCCGACGGCGAGGTGGTGCGCGCCCGCGTGGTGGTGGGCGCCGACGGCGCCCACTCCGAGGTGCGCCGGGCCCTGGGACCGGCGGCCGTGCCGCCGCAGCGGCGGGGGACGACGGCGATCGCCGTGCGCGCGTACGCCCCGGTGCGCCCCGAGCACGACGGCGTGCAGGTGCTGGCCTTCTCCCAGGACACCGACAGGCCCAGCTACGCGTGGTCGTTCCCCGTGGGCGACGGACGCGCCAACGTGGGGTTCGGGCAGCTGGTCGGCTCGCGCTCCTCGGCGGGGGCCGCACCCACGCGGGCGCGGCTGCTGGAGCGCCTGGAGGAGCTGCTGCCCGGCACGGCGGAGGGCGCCGAGCAGGTCGCCGGGCACCCGCTGCCGCTCTCGACGGGGCGCAGCTCGGTGTGGTCCGTGGGGAGCGTGCTGCTGGTCGGCGACGCCGCGAGCCTGGTCAACCCGGTCACGGGGGAGGGCATCTACTACGCCGTGCTGTCGGGGGTCCTGGCCGGCCGCGCCGCGGTGGGGGGCAGGCCCTACGCCGAGGCGCTGCGGGCCGCCCTCGGCAGCCACCTGCGCCACACCGACCTGGCGGCGCGCCTGGTGCGCAGCGACACCCTGCTGCACGCGGCGCTGCGCGCCTCCGCCCGCGACGCCGGCGTCTTCGACGACGTCGCCGACATCGGCCTGGCGCGGGGCCGCCTGACCCCCCGCGTGCTGCGCGGGATGGGTCGAGCTCTGCTCGCGGGCTGACGCCGGCTCTGCTCGCGGGCTGACGCCGGCGCCGCCCGCCTGCTGATCGTCTCGCGCGCCGGCGCCACCTGCGCCACGGTGAGCGGCATGTCCACCCGCGACGACGCGGCAGGCCACCGCGGCACCCCGTCTGACCACGGCTCCGGCGCGTCCCGCGCGTCCGGCGCCACCGGCACGTCGGTCCTGGAGCCCTTCCGGGGCTCCCGGCTGTCGGTCCCCGAGGTGCGGGAGATGCCGCGACCGCCGTCGCGGTGGCTCCCGCTCATCGGCCCGGGCATCATCGCGGCGGGCGTGGGCCTGTCCAGCGGCGAGTTCGTGCTGTTCCCCTTCATCGCCTCCCAGGTGGGGCTGGTGTTCGTGTGGGCCGCGCTGGTGGGCGTGGTCACCCAGTACTTCGTGACGATGGAGATCGAGCGGTACGCCCTGGCGACGGGGGAGACCGCGGTCACCGGCTTCAGCCGGTTCTGGCCGCACTGGGGCCTGGTCTTCGCGATCCTCACCTACGGCGCCAACCTGTGGCCGGGGTGGGCCACCAGCTCCGCCACGCTGATCAGCTTCCTGACCGGCGGCACCCCGCGCTTCATCGCGATCGGCCTGCTGGTGGCCATCGGCCTCATCCTCACCCTCGCCCCGGTGGTCTACGTGGCGCTGGAGAAGATCCAGATGGTCAAGGTGGCCGCGGTGCTGCTGCTCCTGGTCGTCGGGGCCTTCGCCGCCATCACCGCCACGGCGTGGCGCGACGTGCCGACCATCGTCACCGAGGCCCGCTTCCCCGCGGCCGAGCTCGGCTTCGCCACCCTCTTCGGCGCCATGATCTTCGCCGGCGCCGGCGGGGGGCAGAACCTCGTGCAGTCCAACTGGATCCGCGACAAGGGCTTCGGGATGGGCCACTACGTGCCGCGCCTGCAGAGCCCGGTCACCGGCGAGCCCGAGGCGGTGCCCAGCACGGGCTACGTCTTCAGGACCGAGGGGCCCGAGGGCGAGGAGAACCTGCGGCGCTGGCGCGGCTGGTGGCGCTTCGCCAACGTCGAGCAGCTGAGCACCTTCGTGGCCATCACCGTGGTCTCCATCTTCTTCACCTCGCTGCTGGCCTACTCCACCGTCTTCGGGCTGGAGGACCTGCCGAACGACATCCAGTTCGTCAGGGTCGAGGGCGAGCAGCTGGCCGAGGCGGTGGGCACCTGGTTCGGCGTCTTCTTCTGGATCATCGGGGCGTTCTCGCTGTTCGGGGCCGCGCTGGGCATCACCGACTACACCAGCCGGATGGCCGCCGACGTGCTCAAGACCAGCTACCTCAAGACCGCTGACGAGAGCCGCATCTACTTCTGGCTCACCTGGGGCCTGGTGGTCATCGGCTGCACGGTGCTGCTGGTCGGCTTCGACCAGCCCATCGCCCTGGTGGTCGTCTCCGCCACCGTCGGCGGGCTCATGATGACCATCTACTCGGCGCTGCTCATCGCCACCAACCGCAAGCTGCTGCCGGCGCCCCTGCGCGTCAAGGGCGTGCGGCTGGTGCTGCTCGTGCTGGCGATCCTCATCTACGGCACGGCGACCGTGCTGACGATCGGCCAGCAGGTCAGGAACCTCACGGGCGGCTGAGCCGCCCGGTGCGGGTCACAGGGAGCGCAGCACCGTCACGACGCGGCCCAGGACGGTGGCGTCGGTGCCGTCGATGGGGGAGTAGGCGGCGTTGCGCGGCATGAGCCAGACCCGTCCGTCACGGCGCTGCAGCACCTTCACCGTCGCCTCGCCGTCGATCATGGCGGCGACCACCTCGCCGTTCTCGGCGACGGGCTGGCGGCGGACCACGACGTAGTCGCCGTCGCAGATGGCCGCCTCGACCATGGAGTCACCGACCACCCGCAGCGTGAACAGCTCCCCCTCGCCCACCAGCTGGCGGGGCAGGGCGAAGACGTCCTCGACCTCCTGCTCGGCCAGCACGGGAGCGCCGGCGGCGATGCGCCCGACCAGCGGGACGAGGGCGGTCTCCTCGCTCTCGGGCGCCGCCTCGGCCAGGGCCGGGGTGCGCGCGACGTCGACCACCTCGATGGCCCGCGGGCGGTTGGGGTCGCGCCGCAGGTAGCCCTTGCGCTCGAGGGTGACCAGCTGGTGGGCGACGCTGCTGGGGCTGTGCAGCCCGACGACCTTGCCGATCTCCCGCATGCTCGGCGGGTAGCCCCGGCTGGCGACGGAGTCGCGGATGGTGTCCAGGACGGCGCGCTGGCGGCTGGTCAGGTCGTCAGCGCGGCTGGGGGAGCCCTTGCGGGCGGTCGTCGCCACGGACGCAGCGTAGTGGATCGGTGACGCCGCATCAAACACGCGTTCGACGCGCGGTGCGCCGCGGCGGACCCGGCGGCGGCGGACCTCGTAGTGTGCCGTCGTGCTGCCCCAGGAGACGCCGCCGCTGTCGCGGGTCGAGGTCAACGGCCTCAACGTCATCGACGAGTCCGAGCGGCGGGGCAGGCCCTCGAGCCTGTTCTGGCCGTGGTTCGCGGCCAACGTCTCGGTCTTCGGGATCAGCTACGGCGCCTTCGTGCTGGGCTTCGGGGTCAGCTGGTGGCAGGCGCTGCTCGCCGGCGTCGTCGGCGTCGTCGCCTCCTTCCTGCTGTGCGGCCTCGTGGCCCTCGGCGGCACCCGGGCCTCCGCGCCGACCATGGTCGTCTCGCGCGCCGCCTTCGGGGTGCGCGGCAACCGGCTCCCGTCGGCGATCAGCTGGGTGCTCACCGTGGGCTGGGAGACGGTGCTCGTCTCCCTGGCCGCGCTGGCCACCGCGACCGTCTTCACCACCCTGGGCTGGGGCGGCGGCGCGGTGACCAAGGGCGTCGCCCTGCTCGTCGTCGTCCTGCTGGTGGTCGGCGCCGGCGTCCTCGGCTTCGAGGCGATCATGAAGCTGCAGACCGTCATCACCGTGGTCACCGGCGTCCTGACGGTCGTCTACCTCCTGCTGAGCACCGACCTGGTCGACTGGGGCGCCGTCACCGCCACGCCCAGCGGGTCGGCGCAGGCCCTCATCGGCGCGACGGTCTTCACCATGACCGGCTTCGGGCTCGGGTGGGTCAACGCCGCCGGCGACTACTCCCGCTACCTGCCGCGCCACTCCTCCCGCCCCGGGGTGGTGTGGTGGACCACCCTGGGCGGGGCCGCGGCCCCCGTGGTCCTGCTGTGCTTCGGGGTGCTGCTGGCGGCCTCCTCGGCGGACTTCTCCGCCGCGGTGGCCTCCGACCCCATCGGCGCCCTCGCCGCGGGGCTGCCCACGTGGTTCCTCGTGCCGTTCGCGGTGGTCGCCGTGCTGTCGCTGGTCGGCGGGGCGGTGCTGGACATCTACTCCTCCGGACTGGCGCTGCTGTCCCTGGGCCTGCCCGCCCCGCGCTGGGTGGCGGCCCTGGTGGACGGCGCCCTCATGGTCGCCGGCGCCGTCTGCGTCGTCTTCTTCTCCGCCGACTTCCTCACCCCCTTCCAGGCCTTCCTCATCACCCTGGGCGTGCCGATCGCGGCGTGGGCGGGCGCGGCGATCGCCGACCTGGTCCGCCGCTCGGGCGCCTACGACGACTCCGCCCTCTTCGACCCCGCGGGCCCCTACGGCTCGGTGCGCTGGGGCCCGGTGGCCCTGCTGGTGCTCGCCACGGCGGTCGGCTGGGGCCTGGTGGTCAACACCGGCGCCGGGTGGCTGGCCTGGCAGGGCTACCTGCTGGGGCCCCTGGGCCTGGGCGGGCGCGAGGGCGACTGGGCCTACGCCAACCTCGGGGTGCTGGTGGCGCTGGTGCTGGGCTTCCTCGGGCAGCTGCTGCTGACCCCGTCCACCCGCGGGGCGGGGGCGCTCACCCGCCGGTGACCCCGCCGGTCACCCCACCCGCGACCTCGCCGGTCACCTCGCCGGTGACCAGGGCCCGCAGCCGCGCCAGCGGCAGCTTGGGCGTGCGGTCCTCGGACAGGAGGCCGTTGGCCTCCTGCAGCGTGTCGGCCAGCTGCGTGTAGCACCAGCCGGCCAGGGCGCCGTTGGCCAGGCAGGCGTTGGCCGCGCCCAGCAGGTCGCCCAGGCGGCGGGCGAAGTCCTCGGCGTCGGCCGCGGTGGAGTACCCCCAGGTCGCGCCCTCCGGGCGCGAGCCGCCGTCCACGGGCGGGGTGAAGCGCACCCCGCCGAACTCGCTGAGCACCAGCGGCCGCTCGGCGTCGGGCAGCTCGCCGGTCCGTGCGCCGCCGGCCACCCGCAGGCGCCGCCCGTTGGCCGTCACCCGGGGCGACGGCGACGACGGCGCGGGCACGCCCACCAGCGCCGCCACGGCCTGCGGTGAGCCGTAGCGCGCCAGCAGGTCCGCCCCCGTGTCGGTGTAGTCGTGCACGGTCCACAGGTCGGAGTCGGTGTGCTCCCACCCGTCGTTGCTGATGACCGGCCGCGTCGGGTCCAGGGCCCGGGTGAGCGCGGCCAGCGCCGTCGCGTACGCCCTCTCGCCGGGCTGCACGGCGACGTCCTGCACGCCCCAGCTCTCGTTGAGCGGCACCCACGCCACCACGCTGGGGTGGCTGGCGTCGCGGCGGACCACCTCCAGCCACTCCGCGGTGAGCAGGGAGACCGCCCGGGCGGTGTGGGCGTAGGCGTTGGCGGTCTCGGCCCACACGGTGATGCCGAGCCTGTCGCACCAGTGCAGGAAGCGCGGGTCCTCCACCTTCTGGTGGACGCGCACCGAGTCGAAGCCGAGGTCGGCGACCAGCTGGGCCTCCCGGCGCAGCCTGTCGGCGCTGGCCGCGAGGTGGGTGTCGGGCCACCAGCCCTGGTCGAGCACGGACCGCAGCTGCCGGGGGGTCCCGTTGAGCAGCAGCTGCCCGGCGCCGACGGACACCGAGCGCAGCCCCAGGTAGCTGGCCACGGCGTCCAGCTGCTCGCCGGGGGAGCCGGGCGGGCCGGCCAGCAGCCGCACCTGGGCGTCCACGAGGTGGGGCTGCTCGGGGTGCCACAGCAGCGCCTCGCGCTCCTGGCCGTGCCGCAGCAGCGGCACCGCGAGGCAGGCCTCGACCAGGGGCCCGCCGCGCTCGTCCGGGCCGGGGACGGCGACCACGGCCTCGGCGAGCACCCGCTCGCCGTCGTCGTCGCCGTCGGGGGAGCCGAGGGCCAGGCGCACGGCCAGGGACACGGGCCCAGGCGGCAGCGAGGACAGCTCGGCGACCAGGTGGACCACCGCCCCCGGCACGTCGGCGCGCCAGGTGAGGTGCTCGATGCTCACCGCGGGGACGACCTCGGCCCACACCGTCTGCCAGATGCCGGAGGTGCGGCGGTACCAGATGGCGTGGGGGGCGTCGTGCCAGTCCTGCTTGCCCCGCGGCAGCTCCGGGTCGCGGGCGTCGTCGACGGCGCGGACCACCAGCACGTGCTCGCGGTCCAGCAGGTCCGAGGCGGCGGGGTCGAGGAGCTCGGTGACGTCGGCGGAGAACGGCGTCTGCCCGCCGGTGTGCTCGGCCACGAGGTGGCCGTCGAACCACACCCGCGCGGCGTGGTCGACAGCGCCGAAGCGCAGCACCAGGCGGGAGCCGCCGGCGAGGTCCTCCGCGCCGGCGACGTCGCGCAGGCGCAGCCCGCGGCGGTACCACAGCTCAGCGAACGGGCCCTGCTCGCCGACGCCGGAGGCCTCGCTCTCCGGGGGGTAGGGGACGACGACGTCGCGCTCGAAGCCCGTGCGGTCGGCCAGGTCCGTCCTGCGCCACAGGCCTCGCGGGGCGGGGGCGCCGGCGGGCACCAGGCCCAGCTGCCAGGTGCCCGACAGGTCCGTCCAGCGCTCGCGCAGCAGCTGGGGGCGGGGGTGCTCGCCGCTCTGCGTGCTGGCCCGGGGGAGGTGCGCCGTCGTCGCCACGCCGCGGAGTGTGCCACGCCGCGCCGCGCGACGGACGCCGACGTTTCCATCGTTGCAAAGGGGGCCCTCGACCATGCAGACTCCGACCACGCACGACGAGGAGGTCGACGATGAGGACGACGCTGCCCGAGCAGCACCCCAGCCGCCGGAAGGTGCTGGCCGGGGGACTGGCGGGTCTGGGGGCCCTGGGCGTGACCGGCGGTCTGGCGGGCTGCGGCTCACCGCTGGCGGCCGGCGTGGCCGGCGCCCCGCTCAACCCCGACTCGGTGACGTTCTGGAACCTGTTCGGGGGCGGCGACGGCGCCCGGCTCCAGACGATGCTGGACGAGTACCGCAGGCAGCAGGGCTCGCAGGAGTCCCTGACCGCCGCCACCTTCGCCTGGGGCAACCCCTACTACACCAAGGTCGTGCTGGCGACGCTGGGCAACAAGCCGCCGGACGTCGCCGTCGCGCACGCCACCCGGGCGACCATCCTGGCCCAGGCCGGCCTGCTCGAGCCGATCACCGAGGACCTGCTGGGGCTGGCCGGCCTGTCGAGCTCCTCCTTCACCCCGTCGGTGTGGGAGGCCGGGAAGGTCGGCGACAGCTACTACACGATCCCCCTGGACACCCACCCCTACGTGCTGTTCTTCAACGCCGACGTCTGCGGGCAGGCGGGGCTGCTCGACGGGGACGGCAAGCTGGCGCCGATCCAGGGCAGGGAGGCCTTCGAGGCCGCGCTGACCGCCATCTCGCAGGTCACCGGGGGAGCCGCCTGGTCGGCCTCCAACGTCGGTGACACCTCCGGATCCTGGCGCCTGTTCCAGACCCTGTACTGGCAGATGGACGGCGCCACCGACTTCCTCGGCGACGACGGGCAGCAGCTCACCGTCAACGAGGAGCTGGCGCTGGAGACGATGGGCTACATCGGCGACCTCGCCGCACGCGGCCTGCTCACCCCGACGGTCGACTACGCCGGCGCCAGCACGCTGCTGTACACCGGCAAGGTCGGCTTCCAGACCCAGGGCGAGTGGGAGATCACCACCGCCCAGGGCATCGAGGGCCTGACGTTCGGCATGGTGCCGATCCCGCAGGTCTTCGACGCGCCGGCCGCCCAGGCCGACAGCCACACGTTCATCATCCCGCGCATGGAGCGCACCGACGCGCAGCGCGAGCTGGCCATGGGCTTCATCAAGTCGCTGCTGGACCAGTCCCTCACCTGGGCCGAGGGCGGCCACGTGCCGGCCCTGAGGGCCACGCTGGAGTCTCCCGAGTACCAGGCGCTGGAGCCCCAGGCGGACTACGCCGCGGCCGCCGAGATCGCCAAGTACGACCCGCCGGGCTGGTACTCCGGCTCCGGCTCCACCTTCGAGACGATCGTCGGTGCGCAGATCGGCCTCGTGCAGCAGCAGCTGGCGAGCCCGCAGCAGGCCCTGGACGCCATCAAGGAGCAGCTGCGCACCTACCTCGACACCCCGAGCCCCGTGCTCGGCTCGTGAGCCACGACCCGAGCAGCCACCGAGCAGACCTCGAGGGGACCCCCAGATGACCACCCTGACCACTCCGCCCCCGAGCTCGTCGGCCGCGCTGCGCCCCGACGGCTCACCCGACACCGGCACCAAGGTCAAGACCCAGGACGCCCGCGCGGGCTGGCTCTTCCTGGCGCCGTTCGCGTTCTTCTACGTGCTCTTCCTCATCGTCCCGACGATCTACATGATCGTCGCGAGCTTCTTCAACACCTCGCTGGTGCGGCCGGGGCTGGGCAGCTTCGCCGGCTTCGCCAACTACGCCGAGATGTTCGGCCGCGCCGACTTCTGGTCGGCCATGTGGCACACCCTGCAGTTCACCCTCTACACGACCCCGCCGCTGGTCGTGCTGTCCTTCGTCTTCGCGGTGCTGGCCAACCGGCTCAAGCGCGGCCAGTGGTTCTACCGGCTGGCCTTCTTCCTGCCCTTCGTGCTGCCCTCGGCCACCATCAGCCTCATCTGGGTCTTCATCTTCACGCCGGCGACAGGGCTGTGGCCGACCGTGCAGGGCTGGCTCGGCATGGACCCGACGGCCGTGCTGGCCGACCCGAAGTGGGCGATGGTCGGCATCGCCGTCGCCACGATCTGGTGGACCATCGGCTTCAACTTCGTGCTGTACCTCGCGGGCCTGCAGGAGATCCCCCGCGAGCTGTACGAGGCGGCCGCCGTGGACGGCGCCACGCCCTGGCAGCAGATCCGCTCCATCACGCTGCCGCTGCTCAGCCGCACCACCACGCTGGTGGTGCTCCTGCAGATCATCGCCTCGCTGAAGATCTTCGACCAGGTCTACCTCATGACCTCCGGCGGCCCCGGCATCTCCACGCAGGTGGCCCTGACGCAGATCGCGGCCATCGGCTTCACCGACAACCGCATCGGCGCCGCGTCGGCGTTCTCGGTGCTGCTCTTCATCGTCATCGTCGTGATCGCCCTCCTCCGCCAGCTGCTCGAGCGCAACCAGGACAGGAGCGCCTGACATGTCCTCCACCACCACGCGCCGCAACGGCGTCTCCGCCGCCGCCCCCGCGGCCCGGGTGCCGCACGAGAAGGCCAAGGACTCCAGCCGGGCCTTCAACATCGGAGCGGCGATCGTCCTGACGGTCTTCGCCGTGCTGTGGCTCATCCCGAGCCTGTTCGCGCTGAAGACCTCCCTCGGGAGCAACTCCACCGCGGCGCTCGGCGCCCCGGGCGTCCTGAGCGACTACAGCATCACCTTCGGCAGCTACATCGCGCTGTTCCAGGCCGGGGACATCTGGAACTGGTACCTGTCCAGCTTCATCACGGCGACGGTCGCCACCGTGCTGACGGTGGTCTTCGCCTCCATGGGCGGCTACGCCCTGTCGCGGCTGCGCTTCCCCGGCCGCAACTGGGTCTTCCTGCTCATGATCCTGGGGATCATGGTCCCGGCGCAGGTCCTCGTGGTGCCGACGTTCCAGATGCTCGACGCCGCGGGGCTCCTCAACACCTACTGGGCGGTGATCTTCCCGCAGGTGCCCGCGGTGATCGCGCTGTTCGTCTTCAAGCAGTTCTTCGACGGGCTGCCCAAGGAGCTGGAGGAGGCCGCCCGCATCGACGGCGCCGGGTACTGGCGCATCTACCGCCAGGTGATCATGCCGCTGAGCGGGCCGGTCATCGCCGCCATGGCGATCGTGACCTTCGTCGGGGTGTGGAACAACCTCATCCTGCCGCTGTTCGTGGTCTCCAACCCCGAGCTCATGACCATCCCCGTCGGCCTGGCGACGGTGCAGGGCTCCTTCGGGCAGCGCTTCGCCGACATCCAGGCCTCGGCCGTCCTCGGCGCGCTGCCCCTGGTCATCCTATACATGATCTTCCAGCGGCGGATCATCGAGGGGGTGGCGGGCACCGGCCTGAAGGGCTGACCCGCAGCACAGCACCGCCACAGCACCCGGTCGGGGGCAGCGCACGCCAGCGCTGCTCCGACCGGGTGCTCTGCTGTGCGGACTCCTGAGGGATAGGTCACTCAGCGTCAAGTTGCGGGCACTCTGGGTGACGCCTCGGGGGGAGGCCGGCCAGCGCCGCTGGTCGTCGCGACCCGACGTCCGACCCGCCACCGCCTGGTGGCCCGTCCCCGCCGGAGGCCACCGTGCCCGACCTTCGCCGCCGCCCCGCCCGCTACGCCACCGCCGCCGTGCTCGTCACGGCCCTCGCGGCGGGCAGCTGGAGCCACCTCGACGTCAGGCTCGGCCCGGACGCCGCGCTCAGCGCCGCCCTGGCCGCCGCGGCCACGAGCGCCACCCAGCTCCAGGAGGCCCAGCAGGCCCTGGAGCAGGCCCGCGGCGGTGGCGGCGCCGACGGCTCCGGCGGGTCCGGCGCGCCCGCCCGCGCCGACCGCGCAGGAGGCGCGGGCGGCGAGGACGGCGCGGGCGACGGCGCAGGCGCCGCGGACGGCCCCGCCACGGCCGCGCCGGCCGCCGCCTCCGGGGCCGCGCAGGGGACCGGCCCCGTGGTCGCCGTGCCGGCGCTCGCGCCGGCGCGGGTGGACACCTGCCTGACCTTCCCCGACCAGGAGTCCGCCCAGGCGGCCTTCGAGCGCGACCGCACCCGCCTGCGGGTGCTCGACGGCGACGGGGACGGCAGGGCCTGCGAGCAGCTGCGCTCAGCCCGGCAGGCGCCCGTGGCGGTGCCCTCGGAGAAGCCCGACCCCGTCCGCCGCGGCGGCAGCGGCTCCAGCGCCAGCGGCTCCGGCGCCAGCAGCCCCGGCGGCGCAGCGGCCCGGCCCACCACCGCCCCGAGCGCCCGACCCGGCGCCACCCCGAGCGCCACCCCGAGCGCCCGCCCCAGCGCCTCCCCGACGGCGCGGCCCACCACCACCCCGTCCACGGCCCCCACCGGGCGGCCCACGGCGGGACCGCCGGCGGTCCGCTGCGACGGCTTCCCCGACCAGGAGAGCGCCCAGGCCGCCTTCGACGCCGACCGGGCGGGCCTGGCCCACCTGGACGGTGACGGCGACGGCAAGGCCTGCGAGCAGCTGCGCAGCCGCGTGACCCCCACCGTGCGGATCACCCCGCCGGTGTCCACGCCGCGCTGGCCCACCGCCCCCACCAAGGCCGACATCGTCACCTCCGGCCGCTTCTTCGGCCTCAGCACCGCCACCTCCCAGGAGGCGCTGGCGCTGGAGGCCCGCCTGCAGCGCCAGGCGACCATCACCAGCACCTACCAGGGGTGGGACACCGACTTCCAGCCCCAGCGGGTGGTGGAGGCCTGGCGCGCCGGCACCCTGCCGATGATCACGTGGGAGTCGCGGCCCCTGGAGACGCCCGACACCGGCGCCGTCGACTACGCCCTGCGCACCATCTCCGCCGGCGCCTTCGACGACTACCTCACCCGCTGGGCGCAGGACCTGCGCGCCACCGGGCTGCCCGTCGCCATCCGCTTCGACCACGAGATGAACGGCGACTGGTACCGCTGGTCGACGGCCACGGGCGGCACCAGCAGCGCCAACACCGCCCGCAACACCCCTGCCGAGTACGTCGCCGCCTGGCGGCACGTCCACGACGTCTTCGAGGCCGCCGGCGCGAACTCCCTGGTGGTCTGGGTGTGGTCGCCCAACCGCATCGACAACATCAGCAGCGCCCGATTCCCCGCCATCAGCACGCTCTACCCCGGCGCCGGCTACGTCGACTGGGTCGGCATGACCGGCTACTACCGGCCCGAGGACGTCGGCAGGCAGCCCCTGACCTTCGAGGCCACCTACCAGCGCACCCTCACCCAGCTGCGCCTGGTGGCCCCCGGCACGCCGATCCTCATCTCCGAGGTCGGGGCCACCGAGACGGGGAGGAACAAGCCGGCCTGGGTGAGCGCCTTCTTCACCGGCCTCGCCCAGCAGAGCGACGTCGTCGGGTTCGTGTGGTTCCAGTACGCCATCAGCCAGGACGGCGCGACCAACGACTGGCGCCTGGACTCCACCGCCGCCGCGTTCTCCGCGTTCTCCACGGGCCTGACCGCGTCCCAGTACGGGCTGGAGATCGGCAAGAGCTTCCGCCTGCAGCCGGTCGGCGCCACGGCACCGGCCCCCACGCCGACCCCCACGCCGACGAGCCCGCCGACCACCACGCCGACGACCACGCCGACGACGACCACGCCGACGACGACGAGCCCGCCGACCACCACCACCACGACGCCGCCGACGACGCCGCCGACCACGACGACGCCGACCGCGCAGGCCTCCACCCCCACGACGCCGACGGCGCGCCCGTCCTCCACGGCAGCGCCCACGCCCACCACGGGAGCGACCCGATGAGCACCGCCACCACCTCCGCGCCGGCGGCCTGGGTCGAGCCCCTCTCGGGCAGCGCCCTCGTGCGGGCCCGCACCGCGCTGCCCGAGCCGCCCACCGACGCCGAGAAGCACGCCTACATGGGACGCCAGCACCGCTGGCTGCTCGGCGTGCAGGCCAGCGCCATGCTCCTCGTGGTGTGCTCGGTCTCCCAGTTCGCGCTGTCGGACTGGCGCCTGCTGCCCTTCCTGCTGCCGGCGGCGCTGTACGTGGTGACCGGGGCGGTCTCGCTGCTCAGCTCCACCCGCACCAAGCGCACCTCCCTGGCCGACCACCTGGAGCGGGTGGCCCGCTACAGCCCCGCGGTCTGGCCCAGCGTCGACGTCTTCCTGCCCACCGCCGGTGAGCCCCTGGACGTGCTGGACAACACCTACCGCCACGTCGCCCGCCTCGACTGGCCCGGCCGCGTGGTCGCCTGGGTGCTCGACGACGCCGACCGCCCCGAGGTCCGCGACCTCGCCGCACGCCACGGCTTCGCCTACCGGGTGCGCCCGAACCGGGGGCACCTCAAGAAGGCGGGCAACCTGCTGTTCGGCTACCAGCAGTCCGACGGCGACCTCATCGCGATCTTCGACGCCGACTTCGTGCCGCGGCCCGACTACCTGCGCGAGCTGGTGCCCTACTTCCTCGACCCCACCACCGGCATCGTGCAGAGCCCGCAGTACTTCGACGCCGTGCGCGGCATGCCGTGGCTGCAGCGGACCGCCGGCGCCACGCAGGAGCTCTTCTACCGCTGGATCCAGCCGGCCCGCGACGCCTCCCGCGCCGCGATCTGCGTGGGCACCTGCGCCATCTACCGCCGCAGCGCGCTGCAGGCGGCCGGCGGCTTCGCCCAGATCGGCCACAGCGAGGACGTCCACACGGGCGTCAAGCTCATGAAGGCCGGGTACCAGCTGCGCTACGTGCCGGTCCTGGTGAGCAAGGGGCTGTGCCCGGACCAGCTGCTCGGCTTCCTCAACCAGCAGTACCGCTGGTGCACCGGCTCGATGTCGCTGCTGGCCGACCGCTCCTTCCACGCCAACCCGATCTTCACCTGGCGCCAGCGGATCTCCTTCTGGAGCGGCTTCCTCTACTACATCTCCACCGGCGTCAACATCTTCCTGGCGCCGGCGCCGGGCCTGGTGATGCTCTACGCCTTCCCCCACGAGATCCACCCCGGTAACACCGCGTGGCTGCTGGGGGCGGTGCTGCTGTGGTACTTCGTGCTGCCCACCGTGATGCACTGCTACTGGCGCATGGACGTGCTGCGGGTGCAGCAGCTGTACTCCTTCGCCCACGCCGTGGCGATCGTCCACGTGGTCACGCGGCGGACCAAGGAGTGGGTGGCCACCGGGTCGGCCAACCACAAGACGACCCCGCTGGCGGTGACCATCACCCGGGTCATGCGCGTGACGGTCGCGCTGACCCAGCTCAGCGTGTGGACCGGACTGGTGGCCGCCACGGTGCGCTACGGCCTGCACGAGACGTGGGCGGTCGTCTGCTTCGGCCTGCTCTCCTCCTACGTGCAACTGCCCATGCTCCTCATGCGCGCCCGACCCAGGGCCGCAGCCCCGGCACCGGCCCCCGCGGCCGCACCGGCACCGCTGCCCCCGCCGGTCGCGGCCCTGCAGCGCGCCGGCGGAGAGCGGGTCTTCGGCGCCCACCCGCCGCAGCACCACCTGCCGGCCCAGCGCACCGGGCGCCACCGCGCGGACGCACCCCTCGACGGCCCCGTGGCCAGCCCCGTCGTCAGCCCGGTGGCCAGCCCCGTGGCCAGCCCCGTCGTCAGCCCGGTGGCCAGCGCCGTCGCCAGCCCGGTGGCCAGCCCGGCGGACCTCACGGCCGAGCTGCCCACCCCGGCCCAGCTGGCCGCCGCGCAGTACGCCCGCGCCCGGGCCCTGCGGGCGGCCCGCCGCGCCGCTGAGCGGGCCGGGCAGGTGCCGGAGGCCGGCGCCCGGGCCGGCGCGGGCGCCGGCGCGGCTGCCGGCGAGGGGCTCAGCGCGGCACGGCGTTGAGCAGCGGCTCGCCGCTGCCCAGGCGGCGGACGTTCTCGGCGACGTCGGCCACCCGCGCCAGCAGCGTCTGGCGGGTCACCCCGGAGCTGTGCGGCGAGGCCACCACGTGCTCCAGGGAGCCCCAGTCGCGCCGCCCGGGGGCGCCGGTGACGGGCCCGGCGCTCGCGGCGCCCCCGGAGCCGCCGGCCGCCCCGCCGCCGGGGTAGCTCCACCACACGTCGAGCACCGCCCCGCCCAGGTGGCCGGAGGCGAGCGCCTCGAACAGCGCGTCCTCGTCCACCAGGGGGCCGCGCCCGACGTTGACGAGCACCGCGCCGGGCGGGGCCAGCGCCAGGCGGCGCGCGTCGAGCAGCCCCCTCGTCGCGGGCGTCAGCGGCGCCGACAGGACCAGCACGTCGGAGCCCTCCACCAGGCGGTCGAGCTGGTCGACCCCGGCGCCCCACGCGAGTCCCTCGGCGGCGGCGGCACCGGCGGCGGCGAGCCGCCCGCTGCCGGTGACGGCGGCGCCGACCGCGCCGAGCGCCGCGAACGGCGCCCAGCACGCCCGCCCGATCGCGCCGAACCCGACGAAGCCCACCCGCGCGCCGTCCAGCCCGCTGGCCAGCGGCACCGCGGGGTCGAAGGTGGAGGAGGCCCACTGCCCGCGCTGGCGCAGCGCCTCGTCCTGCTCGCGCAGCCGCCGCCGCAGGACGACGACGCCGGCCAGCACGTGCTCGGCGATGCTGCGCTCGTGGTGGCCGGTGTTGGCCAGCAGCACCCCCGCCGGCAGGGCGGCGGTGTCGATGGCGTCCAGGCCGGCGGCCGGGCACTGCAGCAGCCGCAGCCCGCCACTGAGCGGGGCCAGGGAGGCGGTGTAGCGGCTGGCCACGAGCACCTCGGCGCCGGGCAGGTCCCGCGCCACGGCAGCGGCGTCGAAGCGGGGGTGCCACGCGACCTGCGCGCCCGGCGCGACGGCCTCCACGGCGGCCTGGAGCTCCGCGGCCACGGCCGGCAGGTTCGGGTCGATGACGACGATGCGCACCCGCCCATCGTGGCGGCCCGCTGCCGCGGGGCCGCCGGGCGGTCCCGTCGGTCCCGTCGGCCCGGGCGGCCCCCGGTCCCAGGCGGTCCCCAGGCGCTGCGCAGCTGCGCGGTGTGGGATGTCCGGTACGCCCCACCCCGTCCCGTCCGTCCGCCCCAGCCGGAGGTCACCGTGCGCGCCGTCCGCTCCCTCACGCACACCGCGTCCACGCTGCTCGTGCTCGCGGCCCTCGTCGTCGTCCTGGTGGCCTTCGCCCTGCCGCGGGTCAGCGTCCCCGGCGTGGACACCACGGCCCTGGAGACCCGCTCCCAGCAGCTGGTGCAGCGGGTGGTCGCCACCACCACCGGAGCGGTCACCGGAGCCTGGGAGGGCGCCGTCGAGGGCGCCCGCTCAGCCGGCTGACAGGTGGTGCAGGGCCAGCGCCGCCAGCGCGGCGGACTGGTCGGCCAGCACCGCGTCGTCGAAGACGACGAGCGGGGAGTGGTTCCACGCCGCGGTGGCCGGGTCGACCCCGTCGGGGCTCGCCCCGAGGAAGAGGAAGGCGCCGGGCACCCGCTGGAGCACGAAGCTGAAGTCCTCCGAGCCCATCAGCGGGTTCGTCATGAGCTGGCCGCGGTCCTCGCCCAGCAGGCCCCGCACCACCGCCAGCGCGGTGGCCGCGGCGCCGGCGTCGTTGGCGGTGACCGGGTACTGCACCTCGAAGGAGACCTCCGCGGTGCAGCCGTGGGCGGCGGCGATGCCGTGCGCCAGGCGCGCCGTCTCCTCGCGCAGCCGCTGCACGGAGGCGTCCGAGAGGGTCCGCACGGTGGCGCCCAGCCGCGCGGAGGGCGGGATGACGTTGACGGCCTCCCCGGCGGACAGCTGCGTCACCGACAGCACCACGGGGTCGAAGACGTCGAAGCGGCGGGTGACCATGGCGTGCAGGGCGGTGACCAGCTCGGCCAGCGCGGGCACGGGGTCGAGCGCCGCGTAGGGGCGCGAGCCGTGCCCGCCGGCCCCGGTGACGGTCACGTGCAGCTGGTTGGACCCGGCCATGAGCGGGCCGGGGCGGGTGGTGAACACCCCGCGCCGACCGGGGGCCACGTGCACGCCGTACGCGGCGCTGGGGTGGGTGCCCGAGGCGGCCAGCACCCCCTCCTCGACCATGATCTTCGCGCCGCCGAAGCCCTCCTCGCCCGGCTGGAACATGAGGACGACGTCGCCGGCCAGCTCCTCGCGGCGGGATGCGAGCAGCCGCGCCGCGCCCACCAGCCCCGCGACGTGCAGGTCGTGCCCGCACGCGTGCATCGCGCCGTTGGTGGAGGCGTAGGGCAGGTCGCTGCGCTCCACGACCGGCAGCGCGTCCATGTCTCCGCGCAGCAGCACGCTGGGCCGCGGGGCGCCGGCCGGCACCGCGCCGCCGCGCAGCACGGCCACCACGCCGGTGGTCGCGCTGCCGGCGGGGCCCGTGGAGATCTCCAGCCCCAGGCCGGCCAGGGCGTCGAGCACCGCGGCCTGGGTGCGCGGCAGCTGCAGGCCCACCTCGGGGTCGGCATGCAGGGCGCGCCGCAGGGCGACGAGGTCGGGCAGCAGCTGCTGGGCGTCGGTGAGCAGGGTCACCGGCCCCACGGTGCCACCCTCAGGTGGCCGAGACGACGCCGGTCCCGACCAGCAGCAGGACGACGGTGCCGGCGATGACGCGGTAGACGATGAACAGCGAGTAGCTGTGGCGCGCGATGAACTTCAGCAGCCAGTCCACGGTGAGGTAGGCCACCACGAAGCTCACGGCCGTGGCCAGCAGCGTGGGGCCCCAGCCGATGCCGCTGGAGATCTGCGGCGCGGCGCTGAAGCCCTGGTAGACGCTGGCCGCGGCCAGGGCGGGGATGGACAGGAAGAAGGACAGCCGCGTCACGGTCACGCGGTCGAGCCCGCGCACCAGGCCGATGGACATCGTGGCGCCCGAGCGGGAGACCCCCGGCACCAGGGCCAGGCACTGCACGACGCCGATGGCGAGCGTGTCGCGCCAGGTCACCGAGCTCTCCGGCCGGTCCTGCTTGGCGGTGCGGTCGGCGTAGAGCATGACGAAGCTCCAGCCGATCAGCGCGACGCCCACCACCCACAGGCTGCGCAGCGACGTCTCGATGAAGTCCGAGAACAGCAGGCCGACCACGCCGATGGGCAGGGAGCCGATGATGACGCCGACGGCCATGCGCCAGTCGGCGTTGCGGCGGGCCAGGGGGCTGCGCAGCCCGTCGAGGAAGGCGGCGATGAGCCTGACGATGTCGCGCCGCAGGTAGAGCAGCGTCGCCAGCACCGCGCCCGACTGGATGATCACCGTGAAGGCGGTGATGTCGCGGTCGTCGATGCGGTAGCCGAGCAGCTTCTCCAGGATCGTCAGGTGCCCGGTGCTGGAGACCGGGAGGAACTCGGTGAACCCCTCCACAGCACCCAGCAGGACGGCGTGCCACCACTCCACGTCAGACGGTCCCTCTCACCACGGCTCGCCGGCGGCCCGGCGACCTCGTCGACGCCTGCCGGCACGGTGCCCCACCGTAGGGGAGCGGACCTGACGGGGACCTGACGACCGGCCGGGAGCACCGGGCCGTCACCGCCGCTCACTAGAGTCCGGCGGGTGCTCGCGGTCCACGGCGTCTGGGCGCGGCGCGGCGCCCTGTGCCTGTGGGCGGAGGCACCGGCGCGGCTGCCGCTGGCCGGCGCCGACGCCGAGGCCGTCCGCGAGGCCCTGTCCGGGCCGCTGCCGCGCCTGGCGCACGCCCTGGTGGCCCGCTCGCGCGGCACGGTGGAGCTCCAGCTGCCCCAGCCGCCGGCCGGCGGGGGGCCCCCGTCGCTGGCCGTGCAGCGGCTGCCCGCCGTGGTCCTGCACCCCGACCGCGCCCTGGCGGTGCTGCTGGAGCTGCACGAGGCGGAGGCGCGTGCGGGAGCGGCGCCCGGCCTGCCGTGGCCGCTGGAGGTCGGTGAGGACCTGCGCTGGCTCGCCGGCGTCGCCGCGGCCGCCGCCGCGCGGGCGCGCGCCGGTCTGCTCGTGCCCGGCCTGGAGCAGGCCGAGGGGGAGTGGTGGGGCGGCTGGCACCCGCTGGCCGACAGGGCCTGGCGGCGCTGGTGCGACGCCGCCGCCGCCGCCGCGCCGCCCGCCGCCCGCAGCGAGGACCCCGGGCGAGCCGGCCGCCCCGCCTTGGAGCTCCTGGACGCCGTCGTCGCCGACGTCACGGCCCTGGTGGGCGCGCAGCGGGCCGCCGCCCTGCCGCAGGGGCTCGCGCCCGAGGTGCCCGCGGACCACCCCGACGCCGCCGCGGCGTGGCTCGCCTCCCTGCGCACGGGGGAGCCCGTCGGCCCCGCGGCGCCCGCGCGGGCCCTGGTCGAGCTGGCCGCGCGCGCGCAGCGCTGGCGCGCCAGCGCCACCACCCAGCCCGCCGAGCTGCTGCTGCGCGTCGCCGAGCCCGCCGGCGAGGACGAGCCGTGGCTCCTGCAGGTGCGGCTGCGCTCGCTGGACGACCCCAGCGCCGTCGCCACCCCCGGCGAGGTGCGCCGCGGCGTGAGCGGTCCGTGGGGGCAGGAGTGGGACGGCGACCTCGACCCGTGGGCCTTCGCGCTGGCCGAGCTGGGTCGCGCCGCCGCCGTGCACCCGGGCCTGCTGGAGCTGGGCGCCTCACCCGACCACGACGCCGAGCTCGACGCCCAGCAGGTGGTCGACCTCGTCACCGACGGGGTGCCCGCGCTGGTGGAGTCCGGCTTCGCCGTCGCCCTGCCCGGCCGGTGGCTGCGCCCGCAGCTGGGGCTGTCGGTGCGCGCCCGCCGCCCCGGGGACGGCCCCGCGCCGCAGGGCACCTCTGACGTCCCCGCCGCCGTCGGGGCGCCGGGCGGCCTGGCGAGGAGCGACCTCGTGGAGGTCGACTGGAAGGTGGTCCTCGGCGACGTCGAGCTCGACGAGGCCGAGCTGGCGGTCCTGGCCGAGCAGCGCGCTCCGCTGGTGCAGCTGCGCGGGCAGTGGGTGCAGGTCGACGCCGACGCCGTCGCCAGGTCCCTGCGCTTCCTGCGCCGCAGCACCCACCAGGAGTCCTCCCTGACGTCGCTGACCGGGGTGCTCGGCCAGCTGGCCTCGGGCACCCTGCCCGCGCCGCTGGTGTCCCTGGACGGCGACGGGCCGCTGGGCGCCCTGCTGTCCGGGGGGCTGTCCGGCGGGTTGGGCGGCACGCAGCGCACCCTCGAGCCGGTGCCCGCTCCGGCCGGGCTGCGCGCCCGGCTGCGGCCCTACCAGGAGCGCGGCCTGGCGTGGATGGCCTTCCTCGACGCCCACGGCCTGGGCGGGGTCCTGGCCGACGACATGGGCCTGGGCAAGACCGTGCAGCTTCTGGCCCTGCTGCTGGCCGAGCGCGAGCGCGACCCGGGCTGCGGGCCGACGCTCCTGGTCTGCCCGATGTCGGTGGTCGGCAACTGGGAGCGCGAGGCCGCCAGGTTCGCCCCCGGCCTGCGCGTGCACGTCCACCACGGGCCCGAGCGCCTGCGCGGGCCCGAGCTGCTGGCCCTGCTCGACGGCAGCCCCACGGCGCCCGACCTCGTGCTGACCACCTACCCGCTGGTCGCCCGCGACGCCGAGGACCTCGCAGCGCTGCCCTGGCGCCGGGTGGCCCTGGACGAGGCCCAGCACGTGAAGAACCCCGCCACCCGCGCCGCCCGCGCCGTGCGCCAGGTGGCCGGCGCGCCGCACCCGCCGCAGGGCACGCAGCGGATCGCCCTGACCGGCACGCCGGTGGAGAACCGGCTGGCCGAGCTGCACGCCGTCGTCGACTTCACCAACCCCGGCGTGCTGGGCAGCGCCACCCGCTTCCGGGAGCGGTTCAGCGTGCCGGTGGAGCGCCACGGCGACGAGCGGGCGACCCAGCTGCTCACCACCCTGACCCGCCCGTTCGTGCTGCGGCGCACCAAGACCGACCCCGGGGTGGCCCCGGACCTGCCCGCCAAGCTCGAGCTGGTGGTGCGCGCCAACCTCACCACCGAGCAGGCGGCGCTGTACAAGGCCGTGGTCGACGAGATGCTCGCCAAGGTCCGCGAGGCCGAGCTGGCCCGTGACGGCGTGCAGCGGCGCGGGCTGGTGCTGGCCACGCTCACCCGCCTCAAGCAGGTCTGCAACCACCCCGCGCAGCTGCTCGCCGACGGCTCCCCGTTCCTGCGCCGCGGGCAGCACCGCTCCGGCAAGCTCGCGCTGGTCGACGACGTGCTGGACACCGTCCTCGCCGAGGGGGAGAAGGCGCTGCTGTTCACCCAGTACCGCGAGCTGGGCGCCCTGCTCGCGCCGCACCTCGAGCAGCGCTACGGCGTGCGGGTCCCCTACCTGCACGGCGGGGTGCCCAAGAGGGCCCGCGACGCCATGGTCGAGGACTTCTCCGGCGGCGACCGCGAGGCGTCGAGCCCGCTCATGCTGCTCTCCCTGCGCGCCGGCGGCACGGGCCTGAACCTCGTCGCGGCCAACCACGTCGTGCACGTGGACCGGTGGTGGAACCCCGCCGTGGAGGCCCAGGCCACCGACCGGGCGTTCCGGATCGGGCAGACCCGGCAGGTGCAGGTGCGCAAGCTCGTCTGCGTGGGCACGGTCGAGGAGCGCGTCGACGAGCTCATGGCCCGCAAGGCCGACCTCGCCTCCGCGGTCGTCCGCTCCACCGACGCGGGCTCGGGGGAGGGGTGGCTCACCGAGCTGTCGACGGCGGAGCTGCACGACCTGGTCCGCCTGGGCGCCGAGGCGGTGGGCGAGTAGTGGCCGGCCCGACGGGCGCGACGGGCAGGACCCCGTGGGACTCCTCCTGGCCCCCCGGCGCGCGCATCCCGGCCGACGGCATCAGGCCGCGCTCCAAGCGCGGCGCCTTCGCCACCACCTGGTGGGGGCGGCGCTTCACCGACGCCGTCGAGGAGGCCGCCGGGCCGGGCCGGCTCGCGCGCGGCCGCACCTACGCCCGCGCCGGGCAGGTGGTCCACCTCGAGGTCGGCACCCCCGGCACCCGGACCGCCGGGCGGGTCACCGCCACCGTGCAGGGCAGCCGCACCACCCCCTACGACGTCGTCCTGGCGCTGGGGACGTGGGACGCCGAGACGCGCGCGGAGCTGGCCGACGCCCTGGCCGCCGACCCCGCCGCGCTCACGGCGGTGCTCGGGGGGAGGCTGCCGGAGTCGTTCGAGCAGCTGTGCCTGGACGCCGGCCTGGTGCTGCTGCCGCGCTCGCTGTCCGACCTGCGCACCAGCTGCACCTGCCCCGACCTCGTCGAGCCGTGCAAGCACGCCGCCGCCGTGGTCTACCTGCTCGCCGAGCGCCTGGACACCGACCCCTTCACCGCGCTGGGCCTGCGCGGGGTGGAGCGCGACGCGCTGCTGTCGCTGGTCGCCGAGCGCCGCGCCGCCCTCGACGCACCGGACGACGACGGCGGCGGCGGCGGGCGCCCGGCCCGCAGGGCCGCCACCGGCGGCCCGCTGCCCGCCGACGCCTCCTTCTGGCGCGGCCGCCCGCTGCCGCCGCCGCCGGAGCCGGCGCTCGCGGCGGGGGCCAGCGCCCTCGACGCCCTGGACGCCTCCCTGCTCGGCCCCACCGGGGACGCCCTGGTCGCCCGGCTGCGGCCCCTGCTCACCGCCATGGCGGCTGAGCGGCCCGGCGCCTGAGCGGCGCGGCGGCTGACCGGGCGGGCGGGCGCCGGTCCGTCTACTGTCGCGGGGCCCCCCAGCGCTGCAGCAGCCCGGTCCGCGGGGGACGCACGAGGTGAGGCACCGCTGTGACGGCCTTCGTCATCTTCCTGCTGGCCGGCGCGAGCGCCCTGCTGGCCGCGGTGCTCCCGCGCGTCCTGGCGGGCCGCCCCCTCAGCCTGCCGATGGCCTTCCTCGGCCTGGGCGTGGCCATCGGGTTCCTGCCCGGCCTGCCGGCCGTGGACCCCCTGGAGCACGAGGCGGTCACCGAGCACCTCACCGAGGTGGTGGTGATCATCTCGCTGATGGGCGCCGGCCTGGCCATCGACCGCCCCCCGGGGTGGCGCCGCTGGCGCACCACGTGGCAGCTCATCGCCGTGGCGATGCCGCTGACCATCGCGCTGGTCGCCCTGACCGGCAGCGCGCTCGGCGGGCTGCCGCTGGCCGCCGCCGTCCTGCTCGGAGCCGCGCTGGCGCCCACCGACCCCGTGCTCGCCGGTGACGTGCAGGTCGCCGAGCCGAGCGAGGACTCCGACGAGGACGAGGTGAGGTTCGCCCTCACCAGCGAGGCCGGCCTCAACGACGGCGCCGCCTTCCCCGCCGTCTACCTCGCCCTGGCCCTGGCCGCCCACGGCGGGGCGCTGGGCAGCTGGCTGTGGGGCTGGGCCCTCTCGGACCTGCTGCTGCGCCTGGCCGTCGGCGTCGCGGTGGGGCTGGGCACGGGCTGGGTGCTGGGGAAGGTGTTCTTCCGCTCCCGCCACGACGCGCTGCGCCTGTCCGAGCAGGTCGAGGGCTTCACGGCGCTCGCGGTGACCTTCCTGGCCTACGGGGCGGCGCAGCTGCTGCACGGCTACGGCTTCGTGGCCGTCTTCGTCGCCGCCGTCACGCTGCGGGCCGCCGAGCGCTCCCACGGGTCGCACCGGGTGGCTCACGGCTTCGTGGAGCAGACCGAGCGCATGCTCACCGCCTGGCTGCTCCTCCTCCTCGGAGCGGCCATCAGCGACGGGCTCCTCGGCGGGCTCACCTGGCAGCTCGCCCTCGTCGCGGTGCTGCTGGTGGCCGTGGTGCGGCCCCTCGTGGGAGTGGTCTCCGCGCTGGGGACCGACGGCGGGTGGCGCGAGCGCCTGGCCATCGCCTTCTTCGGCGTGCGCGGCATCGGCTCGCTGTACTACCTGTCCTACGCCCTGGCCCACGGCGACTTCCCCGGCGAGTCGCTGTGGGCGACCGTCGCGCTGGCGGTGGCCCTCTCGGTGGTGGTCCACGGCGCCCTGGCCACCCCGGTGATGGCGCGGCTGGACCGCCGCCGCAGCGAGCAGGGCCAGCGCCTCGGCAGGGCGGCTGACGACCCCTCCGTGGACGTCCGCCTGTGAACCGCCCCCGGCCTGTCCCGGGCCGTCCCGCGCCGCTGCGCCCGCGGCGCCGGTAGCGTCCCCGGGTGAGCGACCAGGCCGAGGCGCTGCTGGAGCGCATGCTCGAGGGCGTCTTCAACGAGGCGGACGCCGACCGCAGGGCGGCGGTGGTGGCGGAGGTCTTCACCGAGGACGCCGTCTTCGTGGACGCCGACCGCACCGCCACCGGGCACGAGGAGCTGGCGGCCACCGTGACCGCCCTGCTCGCGCAGGGACCCGGCGCCGTCTTCGTCCCGCAGGGGCCGTTCCGCGGTGTCGGCGACCTGGGGATGCGGGCCTGGAGCCTCGGCCCGCCCGGCGGGGAGCCCTTCCTGCGGGGCCTCGACGTCGTCCAGGTCGTCGACGGCCGGATCGCCCGGCTCTGGACCGTCCTGGACGGCTGAGCCCGGCCGTCAGCGGCCGCGGCCCAGCTGCGCCGCCAGTTGCGCCGCCAGCTGCGCCGGCTGCGGGCGGGCGCTCGCGGGCAGCGAGCCGGCGGCCACCAGCGCGTCGAAGGCCAGCAGCAGCGAGCCCACCACCGGCGCCACCCGGGGGACGCGGACCGAGCCGTCGGTGACCGCGGGGTCGCGCGCCAGCAGCGCCGCGCGCACCTCGGCGGCCAGCCGCGGCGAGCCCGCCTGCAGCAGCCCGCCGCCGAGCACCACCGGCAGCTCGTGCAGCGGGTGCCCCAGCCGCGCGGCGCTGGCGGCGGCGAAGTCGGCCACCTCCCCGGCCAGGCGGCGCACCAGCGCCACGGCCACCGCGTCCCCGGCGTCGGCCGCCGCGAGCACCGCGGGGGCGAGGTGGCGCTCGGAGCCCGCCGGCGCGTGGCCGCGGTGCAGCGCCAGCACCGCCTCGTGCGCGCTCGCGGTGCCGTACTGCGCGCGCACCGCCGCGGTCAGCGCCGTGGCCGGCCCGCGCCCGTCCTCCTCCCGGCACGCCGCGCCCAGCGCCGCCACCCCGAGGTCCGCACCGCCGCCCCAGTCGCCCGAGACCGGCCCCAGCGACAGGAACCGCACCGTCCGCTCGCCGTCGAGCCCGACGGCGTTGGTGCCGGTCCCGGCGATCACGGCGATGCCGCGCGCACCCCCGCCGTCGCCGGCGGTGCCGTCGGCGCCGGGGCCGGTGTCAGCGGCGGAGCGCAGCACCGCGAACAGGTCGTTCACCACCGACAGCGCTCCGCCGGCGTCGACGAGCCCGCGCTCGCGCGCCACCACCGCCAGCGCCTCCTCCTCGTCCGGCTGGTCGACCCCAGCCACCGCCAGCGCCGCCACGGCGTACCCGCGCGTCGGGGCGCCGGCGGCGGCCAGCGTCGCCTGCACCACGTCGAGGCAGCCCGCGTCGGTGAGCTCGTCGGGGGAGCCCCCCGGGCCGCGGCCGGCGTGCAGCACGCGACCGGAGGCGTCGGCGACCGCGACGGCGGTCTTGGAGCCGCCGACGTCGACGCCCAGCAGCAGCCCGTCCATCAGCCCGCTCGTCGGGTGACGCCCGGCAGCAGCCGCTCGACGAGGTCCCACTGGCCCACCAGCGGGTGCGCCAGCAGCGCCCGCCGCACGTCGTCGTCCTCGCGGGTCAGCGCCGCCCGGGCGATGAGCCGCTCGTAGGCCGTGACGTGCTGGACCAGCCCCAGCGCCTCCGGGGCCAGCGGCGGCTGCGGCAGCGGCCGCACCGTCCCGCCGCCGGCCGAGCTCACCTCGCACGGCACCTCGACGACGTCGTCGGTGGACAGGCCCTCGACGACGGGCCGCCCGTCCCGCTCGTTGCGCACGTCCACGACGTGCACCGCGGGCCGGTCGCCCAGCAGCGAGGCCAGCAGGTCCACCGCCGCCTCGGAGTAGTACGCGCCGCCGCGGCCCTCCAGGGCCGCCGGCTTGGTGACCAGGGCGGGGTCGGCGTAGGCCCGCAGCAGCTCGGCCTCCAGGTCGGCGACGACGGCGGCGCGCGGCCGCTCGGTGCGCTGGGCCGCCACCACGGCGTCGTGCTCGTAGAAGTAGTGCAGGTAGTAGGAGGGGATGGCGCCGGCCAGCCGCACCAGCTCGGGCGGGAACGGGTACTGCGCGACGACGTCGTCCATCCGCTCGGCGAGCAGGCGCGGCAGCACGTCCTGGCCGTCCAGGAGCACCCGCCGCGTCCAGGAGAGGTGGTTCAGCCCCACCGGGTCGACCGCCACGCGGCGCAGCTGCTCGGGGTCGGCGGTGTCCACGCCGAGCAGGCGGGCGGCCCAGCGCTGCACGCCGATGGCGTAGTTGCACAGGCCGACGGCGCGGTGGCCGGCGTCGAGCAGCGCGCGGGTGACGATGCCGACGGGGTTGGTGAAGTCGACCACCCAGGCGCCGTCGGCGCCGCGGCGGCGCACCTGCTCGGCGATCTCCAGGACGACGGGCACCGTGCGCAGGGCCTTGGCGGCGCCGCCGGCGCCGGTGGTCTCCTGGCCGACGCAGCCGCACTCCCCGGGGAAGGTCTCGTCTCCCAGGCGGGCGGCCTGCCCGCCGACGCGCAGCTGCAGCAGCACGGCGTCGGCGCCGTCCAGGGCGCGGTCGCGGTCGGTGGTCAGCGTGGTGGTGACCTGCAGGCCCTGCGCGGCGAGCATCCGCTGGGCCAGGCCGCCGACCACGTCGAGGCGCGCGCCGTCGACGTCGAGGAGCACCAGCTCGTCCACGCGCAGGTGCTCGCGCTGCGCGGCGAGGCCGGACACCAGCTCAGGGGTGTAGGTGGACCCGGCGCCGACGACGGTGACCTTCATGCTGCCCTCACGCGCTGCCTCATCGGACCAGCGTGCCGCAGCCTTGCACGCAGCGTGAGCGCCCCCCTAGCGTGGGGCGGTGCACTGCCCGTTCTGCCAGTTCGCGGACTCGCGCGTGGTCGACTCCCGGACGTCGGACGACGGCCAGTCCATCCGCCGGCGCCGCCAGTGCCCGCGCTGCGGGCGCCGCTTCTCGACGTCGGAGACGGCCAGCCTCACGGTGCTCAAGCGCTCCGGCGTCGCCGAGCCCTTCAGCCGCGACAAGGTCATCGCTGGGGTGCGCAAGGCGTGCCAGGGCCGCCCGGTCACCGCCGACCAGCTGGCCCGGCTGGCCCAGCAGGTGGAGGAGCAGGTGCGCACCGCCGGGCGGGCGGAGGTGGACGCCCACGACGTCGGCGTGGCGGTGCTGGCGCCGCTGCGCGAGCTCGACGAGGTGGCCTACCTGCGCTACGCCTCGGTCTACCAGGGCTTCGACTCCCTGGAGGACTTCGAGGCGGCGATCGCGCTGCTGCGCGCCGAGAACTCCGTCGGCCAGCCGGTCAGCGCGCAGCGGCCTGCGGAGCCGCCGCAGGACCAGCAGCAGGCCCCGCAGCCGTCGTCCGCGCGGGGCTGAGGCCCAGCCGGCGGGCCACCTCGGCCGCGGGCTCGGCGCGCCCGTGCCAGAAGCCCTGCGTGTCGTCGCAGCCCGCGGCGACCACGGCGGCCAGGGTCTCCTCGTCCTCGACGCCCTCCACCACCAGGCGCAGCCCGAGGCGGTGGGCGAGGTCGACTGTGGAGGCCACGATCGCGGCGGTGCCCGCGTCGGTGAGCACCCGCGCGGTGAAGGACCTGTCGAGCTTGAGCTCGGTGGCCGGCAGGTCGGCCAGGTAGCTCAGCGAGGAGAAGCCGGTGCCGTAGTCGTCGATGGACAGCTGCGCCCCCAGCGCCCGCAGGCGGCGGGCCGTGGCCAGCGCCTGCTGCGGCTCGGACATGAGCACGGTCTCGGTGACCTCCACGACCAGCAGCTCGGCCGGCACGCCGCTCTCGCTCAGCGCGGCGTCGACCAGCGGGACGAAGGTGGCGTCGGTGAGGCAGGTCGGGGAGACGTTGACGGCGATGCGCAGCGGCTGCCCGGCGGCGTGCCACTCGCGGGCGTCCAGCAGAGCCGTGCGCAGGACGTGCTCGGTCAGGCGGCTGACCAGCCCCTGCTCCTCGGCGATGGCGAGGAACACCTCCGGGCCCACCAGCCCGTGGCGCGGGTGGCGCCACCGGACCAGGGCCTCCAGGCCCGCGATGCGGCCGGTGGCCGCGCTGACCTGCTGCTGGTAGTGGACCACCAGCTGCGCGGAGGGGCTGCGGTCGGGCTCGCCGGACTCCGACAGCGCCTCCCGCAGCTCGTCGGCGAGCAGTGCCCGCTCGCGCACCGCCAGGTCGTGACCCGGGTCGAACAGGGCCAGCCCGCCGCCGGCCGCCTTGGCGCTGTACATCGCCACCTCGGCGCGGCGCAGCAGCTCCGGCGCCGGCTCGAGCTGCGCCTGCCCGGGGGCCTCCCAGGCGTCGGCCCAGGCGAGGCCGACGCTCACCGGGTGCAGGGGGGCGACCGCCGCCACGAGCCGGTCCCCGACCAGGCGCGCCCGGGCGGCCTCGTCGCCGGTCAGCAGCACCGCGAACTCGTCCCCGCCCAGGCGCGCCAGCACGGCGCTGTCGGGGGCGCTGGCCCGGGCCAGCTCGGCGGTGCGGCGCAGCACCACGTCCCCGGCCTCGTGCCCGTAGCGCCCGTTGACCTCCTTGAAGCCGTCGAGGTCGACCAGCAGCAGCGCCACCAGGGAGCCGCCCTCGTCGTCGTCGTCCTCGGCGGCCGCCGCGGCGCTCCCCAGGGCGCCCTCGAGCTCGGCCAGCAGGCGGCACCGGTCCGCCAGTGACGTCAGCGGGTCACGGCCCGCAGCCTGCGCGCGGTCCGCGGCCGCGGCAGCGGTCTCGCGCAGGTGGCGCGCGACCCAGACCCCGGCTCCCACGAAGCAGCCGAGCAGCACCACCGCCGCGGTCAGGGCCATCGGCAGCGGCAGCGGGCGGAACGCGTGCAGCAGCAGCGCCCCCGCGGCCGAGCAGACGGCGGCACCGCCCGCGGCGAGGTCGGCGGGGCTGCGGCGGGCGCTCACCAGTCCGAGGCCACCACGGCCTCGTGGAGCTTCGGCATCATGGCGGCCAGGCGGTCCTCGGTGACGGCGCCCTCGGACAGGCCCAGCACGTCGCTGGTCGGGGCCTCGGGGGCCACCAGACGGCCTGCGGCCTCGATGGAGGTGGCGAGCACCCTGGACCACGGGGTGGTCCTGGCCCGCCCGGAGGGGTCGTCGACGATGTCGAGGGCCTCGGTGAACTCCCGCGGGAAGCGCCACGCCGACAGCGCGGCGGCGGAGACCTGCGTGTGCCGGAAGCCGTGCACCTCCTGCTCGGCCAGCAGCAGCGCCCGGCGCCCGCCCGCGGCGACGTCCTCGCGGTCCAGCAGCACCTGGTAGGCCGGCTGGTCGTGCTGGACGAGGATCGCCTGCCCCAGGCCGGTGAGCAGGCCCAGGCAGAAGGCGTCGGGGGCGGGCACCCCGAACAGCGGGGCCAGCGAGCTGCAGGCCACCGCGGTGGCCTTGGAGCGGGGCCAGAAGTCGGCCGGCAGCACGTCGTCGGTGTCCAGGCCCGCGGCGGCGGTGGCGGCCATGGCGCGGATGGTGGAGAAGCCGACCACGGTCACGGCGAAGGACACGGTGCGCACGCGCCCGCCCAGCCCGAAGTAGGCGCTGTTGGCCAGCTTCATCACCCGGGTGGTCAGCGCGACGTCGGCGGACAGCGTGCCGGCCAGCTCCTTGGAGCCGACCGAGTCGTCGTCGGTCATGGCGACCACGCGGGCGGCCACGGGACGGCGGGCCGCGAGCTGGTCGACCAGCTCGAGCAGGTCGCCGATGCTCGGGCCGGCCTCCTCCTCGGGGGCGGCGGCCTCGTCCGTCGTCTGGACACCGGTGGTCATGGGTGGCGCTCCGAGCTGTCGCGGGTCTGGCGGGACCCCGCCCGCGGGGGAGGTCCACACCCCGCCCATCGGCGCGGCGCCGCCGCGCCTGCACCCCGGCCGCCCCAGGGCACCCGCTCGGCGCACTAGCCTGCGCGGCGTGGGCTGGGACCGGCACGTCTACGGCGAGCGCGACGCACCGTCGACGGTGGTGGAGCACGGGGACTTCGAGTGCCCGTACTGCGCCGCCGCCGCCCCGGTGCTCAAGGAGCTCGTCGACGGCTCCGGGGGGCGGGTGCGCCTGGTCTTCCGGCACTTCCCGCTGTTCACGCGGCACCCGTTCGCGCTGACCGCGGCGCTGGCCTCGGAGGCCGCCGCCGCCGAGGGCAGGTTCTGGGACCTGCACGACCTGCTCTTCCGCCACCAGGCGGACCTGTCCGACCCGCAGCTGGTCGCGCTGGCCTCGCGCGCCGGGGTGCAGGACCCGGGCGCGGTGGTGGGGGAGGCCGCCCAGCGCCACCGCCCCGCCGTGGAGGCCGACTACGCCGACGGCGGTGCGGCCGGTGTCAGGGGCACGCCGACGCTGTTCGTCGACGGCCGCCTGTACACCGGCCGCGTGGAGCTGGCCGCGCTGCGGCGCGAGCTGGGCCTGCGCCGCTGAGCGCGCGCTGGGCTGTGAGGGGCCCGTTCGCGCTGGAGGACCGGCTCGACCCCGGCGTCCACGCCCCCCTGGGCGCCGAGGAGGACGCCGCCCGCCGCCTCGCGCTGCTCGGCTCCGTCGGGGAGGGCAGCAGCCCGCAGCTGGTGCGGCTGGTGCGCCCCGCGCCGGCCGCGGCGTTCAGCCGCCGCGACGCGCTGCTGCCCGGCTTCGCCGCCGCGCAGGAGGTGGCCCGCGCCCACGGCTTCGCGCCCGTGGTGCGCCCCGTGGGCGGCAGGATGGCGCCCTACCACCCGGACACCCTCGTCATCGACGTCATCGGGCGCAGCGACGACCCCCGAGGCGGCACGATCGAGCGCTTCGAGCTGCTCGCCGACACCCTGGTGGAGGTGCTGACCGGCTTCGGCCTGGACGCGCGGACCGGGGAGCTGCCCCGCGAGTACTGCCCCGGCCAGCACTCGGTGAACATCGCCGGCACCACCAAGGTCGCGGGCACCGCGCAGCGCCAGACCCGGCGCGCCTACCTCGTCTCGGCGCTGCTCGTGGTGGACGGCTCGGCGCCGCTGCGCGCCGTCACCACCGACGTGTACGCCGCCCTCGGGCTCGACCTGGACCCGGCCACCGTCGGCGCGGTCGCCGACCACGCGCCGGGCGTCACGGTGCAGGAGGTGGCCGCGGCGCTGGTCCCGGCGCTCGCTGGCAGGCTGGAGCCGTGAGCGAGCCCCTCGTCCCGGTGCTGGAGCAGCACGTCGCGCAGTGGCCGGACCCCGCCGCCAGCGTCGCCGTCGTCGGCCGGGTCGGCGAGGGCACGGGCGTGGTCGCGTCAGCGGGCGACCTCGACCTCGAGCGCCGGTGGGCGTCGGTGACCAAGCTGGTCTCCGCCCTGACCGTGCTCGTGCTCGTCCACGACGGCGAGGCCGACCTCGACGAGGTGCTCCCCGACGACGTCGCCCCGCCCGGCGCGACCCTGTCCCACCTGCTCGACCACACCTCCGGGCTCGACTTCGAGGCGGGGGGTCCCGGCGCGTGGCGCCTCCGGGGCGAGCCGGGACAGCGGCGCACCTACAGCAACACGGGCATCGAGGTCGCCGCGGCGCGGGTCGAGCAGCTCACCGGCGCGCCGTTCGCGGAGCTGCTGCGCGAGCTGGTGGCCCAGCCGCTGGGCATGGCGCGCACCCGGCTCGAGGGGTCCGCGGCGCACGCGCTGGTGGCGCCCGCGGGAGACCTGGCGCTGCTCGCCGGTGAGCTGCTCAGCCCGCGCGTGCTGCCGGCGGGTGTCGTGGACGCCCTGCGCACCCCCAGCCGCCCCGGGCTGGTGGGCGTGCTGCCCGGGTTCGGCCGGCAGGCCCACAACGACTGGGGCCTGGGCGCCGAGGTCCGCGCCGACAAGGACCCCCACTGGACCAGCCCGCGCAACGACCCGGCCACCTTCGGCCACTTCGGGCAGAGCGGCACCGCGCTGTGGGTCGACCGCCGCGCGGGGCTCGCCCTGGTGACGGCGTCGTCGGAGCCGTTCGGGGAGTGGGCGACGACGGCGTGGCCCGCGCTGTCCTCAGCGGTCCTGGACGCGGGTGGGGTCGGTCCAGGGGCCTGAGGGCAGGGGCGGCAGGCCGCCGTCGTCGTCGAGGTCGGGGGAGCACAGCGGCAGCCGCTCGCCGAGCACCCGCAGCACCAGGGCGCCCAGCACGGCCGCGAGCAGCGACCCCGCCAGCACGCCGATCTTGGCCTCGTCCTGCAGCACCGGGTCATCGAAGGCGAGGTCGGTGATGAACAGGCTGAGGGTGAAGCCGATCCCGGCCATCATCGAGCCCCCCACGAGGTGGCCGTAGCGCACCCGCCCGGGCAGGTCGCCCAGGCGGAAGCGCAGCGCCAGCCCCGCCGCCACGGAGATGCCGAGGGTCTTGCCGACCACCAGGGCGACGACGACGCCCCACGTCAGCGGTGAGGTGACCGCGGCGCGCAGCACGTCCCCGGACAGCGCGACGCCGGCGTTGGCCAGCCCGAACAGCGGGACGACGACGAACGCCGACAGCGGGTGCAGCGCGTCCTGCAGCCGGTCGTTGGGCGGCACGGAGGCCCGCACCGCCGACGTCGCCAGCCGCGCGCGGGTGGGGTCGGCGCGCTCGACCAGCGCCCGCCCGAAGGCGCGGACCCGCTCGCGCTGCTCGGGCTCCACGGCGGTGGCCGGCACCACCAGGCCCACGAGCACGCCCGCGAGCGTGGCGTGCACGCCGGAGGCGTGCACCGCGCCCCACAGGGCGATCCCGACGACGACGTAGGGCGTCAGGCGCCACTCCCCGAGCAGGCGCAGCCCGACCAGGACGGCGAGCAGCAGCGCCGACAGGAGCAGCGCCGGCACCGAGACGCCGTGGCTGTAGAAGAGGGCCATGACGGTGACAGCGCCGATGTCGTCGACGATCGCCAGGGTGAGCAGGAAGAGCCGCAGGCTGTCGGGGCAGCGCGGGCCGAACAGCGCGAGCATGCCCACGAGGAAGGCGGTGTCGGTCGAGATGGGGATGCCCCAGCCGACCGCGGCGGGCGTGCCCGCGGTGAAGGCGAGGAACAGCAGCGCCGGGACCACCAGGCCCCCGAGCGCCCCGAGGACGGGCACGACGACGGCGCGCGGGCTGCGCAGGTGCCCGACCGTGACCTCACGGGAGATCTCCAGCCCGACGGTGCAGAAGAACAGGGCCATGAGCGCGTCGTTGACCCAGTGGCCCAGGTCCATGGTCAGTCCGGCGTCGCCGACGGTGGCGCCGGCGGTGGTCGCCCACAGCGCCTCGTAGCTGCCCCCCGGCAGGTTGGCCCACACCAGCGCCGCCGCGGTGGCCGCGAGCAGCAGCACGGCGCTGCCGGACTCGGTGGCCAGGAAGCGGCGCACCGGCAGGGAGAGCACGGGCACCGGCAGGCTGACCCTGGTGGCGGGGCCCGGGTTGCCGGGCAGCGGCTCCGTGCTGGAGCCCGAGGATGCGCTCACAGGGGCAGCATGCCGCTTGCAAGCGGCTCGCAAGCGGTGGGGAGCACGGTCTGCTCCATGAGCCTCTTGGACACCGACCTGGTCTTCACCTCCGCCGTCCACCCCGCCGTCGTCGCCGCGCAGCGACCCACCCTGGACCCGGCGTGGACGCCGTCCTCGGTGCGCGGGCGGCGCGCCGACCGCAGCCGCCCCGTCGCCGGGGCGCGCAGCTGGTCGGACGTGCTGCGCCTCACCGGCCTGTCGGCCCGCACGGGCCGCCACGCCGCGCCCACGGGCACCCACCTGCTCGGCACCGTCACCACGGTGCGGGCGCAGCAGGAGCTGCGGGCGGTGTGACGGGCGCTGCCGGCCTGGCGGTCGCCGCGGGTCAGGCGGCGCGCGGCAGTCAGGCGGCGCGCGGGGGTCAGGCGGCGCGCGGGTCAGGCGGCGCGCGCGGGTCGCGGCTGGTCCGGTCCGCCGGCGGCGGGGCGGACCAGCCGCAGCGGCGGGCCCCCCTGGGGCGCGGGGGCGTCGTCGGCCTGCTGGGCGGGGTGCGCGCTGGCGGCTCGGAGAGCGGCGGTGGCGTCCCCGAACTGCGCCTGGCGCGCCCCGACCAGCGGCAGGCCGTCCGCCCCGAGCAGCTCCTGGCCGGCTCGCGCGGCCCTGCCCGACAGCGCCACCAGCCCCAGCAGCAGCGCCCCAGCGCCCAGCCCCACGCCCAGCCCGACAGCTCCCAGCACCACCACGGTGACCACGCCCTTCGTCCGTCGTGGTCCCAGGGTGCTCGCCCTCGCTGGGGCGCGTCACCCTCCCAGCGGTGCGTTCCCTGGGAGGCGACTGGGCACCACGGGGGGACGGAGCGGACGAAGCGGTCATCCCGCGGGCTGATCGACCTCAGGACGCGGCGTGCTGTCTCAGCGCAGCAGCCCCTCGAGCAGCTGGCGCGCCCCGACCGGCAAGGACCCCTCGCGCAGCACCACCCGCCGCAGCCCGGGGGCGCCGCTGGCCGCGGCGCCGTCCCCGCCGTCGCCGTCGCCGCCGTCGTCGTCGGGGTCCTCGAGGGTCACCTCGTAGCAGAAGCCGTCGCGGCGGCCCGCCGGCGCAGCAGCTCCCGCCCCCTCCGCGTCCGCGACGAGCGCGCGCAGCTGGCGGGCCGTGGCCTCGTCGAGCTGGGAGGAGTCGGCCTCACCGCGCCGGACCAGGCCGGCGAACCCCCCGCTGCGCTCCACCACCACCCTCATCACCTCATCGTCGCCCACCGGCCCGGGTACGGGAAGCCGCGTCCGCTGTCGCCCTCCCGCGCCCGGCGCCGCGCGTCCTGCCGGGGCCGGAGGTGTCGGAACCCCGGCGCGAGGTGTCGGAACCCTGCCGCGTCATGTCGGAACTGCGCTCTGGTTCCGACACGACGCGCCAGGGTTCCGACCACACCCGTCACCAGCGCAGCCCCGCGCGCCGCAGCTCCTCGCTGACCCAGCGGACCACGTCGTCCGGCTGGGCCATCACCTCGCGCGAGGAGACCACCACCTGCGTCCAGCCGTGCTGCTCGGTGCGGCGCCGCCGCCGGATGTCGCGCTCGTGCTGCTCGTCAGTGCCGTGGTGGGGGCCATCCACCTCCACGGCCACGCGGACGGAGTCCCACTGCAGGTCGGGCCAGACCTCGGCCCGGCCCTCGCGAGGCAGCGGAGCCGCGAAGCGGCTGGCCTCGGGCACCCCCGCGCGGACCAGGAGCAGGCGCAGCCGGGTCTCGACCGGGGAGCAGACCTCGTAGCGCACCTGGTCCAGCACCCGCCGGGCGGTGGCCCGCTCCTCGACCGGCAGCCTCTCGAGCGCCGCGTGCATCGCCCGGAGGTCGTCGCGCAGGAGGCGGAGCACCCCGTCGCCCAGCGCGACCGCGCTCTCCTCGTCCAGCTCACCGCAGCGCTGCGCCCAGAGGTCCTCCGGAGAGAGGAGCCTGACGCCCCGCACCCGGGTCTCGCGGGTCTCGGGGTGCAGGCGCTGGCGTCGCACCGCGAGACCGGACTGGTGCCGCAGCCGGGCTCCGCGGGGTACGGCCAGCTGGGGCTCGGACAGCAGCGGGTCCGGCTCCCCGAACGGCGTGGGCAGACCCAGGGCGACGACGGCGTGCGCGCCCGTGCCGAGAGCGCCCGGCGGGGCGGCCAGCACGGCGCACTGCAGGGCGACGAGCGGCGTCCACTCCACGCCCCGGCTGACCCGCACCCCGCGGTGGGGTGCCCGCAGGTCCGCGGCGCGCAGCCGGCGCGCCGTCACCCCGAGCGCCAGCGCCTCCTCGGTCGTGAAGGGGCGGTGGCGCAGGCGGGCGGGCAGCGGGGCGGGGGGTCGGGCCACCTGAGCACCGTGGCGCAGCCGGAGGGAGCGCCGCTGGCGCCGTCCACAGGCGCTGACCCTGCGCTCACCTGCCGGGACAGAGGGCGACCACCGCGCGCCCTGCGCCCCACCCCGTGCGAGGCACCGTGCCACGAGGTGTCGGAACCCCGTCACGAGGTGTCGGAACGGCGACCCGGTTCCGACACGACGCGCCAGGGTTCCGACAGGACGTGCCGAGGTTGCGACCAGATGCGCCAGGGTTCCGGCGCGACGGCGCGACGGCGCGACGGCGCGCCGAGCCGACCCGGCGCCCACTCGCAGCGCCCCACCCGCAGGACCCGCAGCCGGCTAGAGCACCCCGACCTGCGACCACGCGTCACCGACGGCGTCGTGCACCGTGGAGCCGGCGCGGTGCCCCAGGGCCTCGGCGGCGCGCAGCGTGGTCTGCGCGAAGGTCGCGAAGGACGACGTCGGCGGCAGCGACGGGTCGCGCAGCGCGTCGTACCAGACCCGGCCGGCCACCTCCCACGCGTAGCCGCCCACGGCCGTGGCCACCAGGTGGAACGCCCGGTTGGGGATGCCGGAGTTGGTGTGCACCCCGCCGTCGTCGGCGGTGGTCACCACGTAGTCGTCCATGTGCGCCGGCTGGGCGTCGCGGCCCAGCTCGGGGGTGTCGTAGGCGGTGCCGGGCGCGGCCATCGAGCGCAGCGCCATGTCCGGGTGGCCGAGCAGCAGCCCCTGGCCGATCAGCCAGTCGGCCTCCTCGGCGCGCTGCCCCAGCGCCCACTGCTTGACCAGCGACCCGAAGACGTCCGAGACCGACTCGTTGAGCGCGCCGGACTGCTGGCTGTAGACCAGCTGCGCCTCGTCGTCGGTGACGCCGTGCGCCAGCTCGTGGCCGATGATGTCGACCGCCACGGTGAAGCGCGCGAAGACCTCGCCGTCGCCGTCGCCGAACACCATCTGGCGCCCGTCCCAGAAGGCGTTGGCGTAGTCCTGCCCGTAGTGCACGAAGCCGCGCAGCGGCAGGCCCTCGTCGTCGATGGAGTCGCGCCCGTAGGCGCGGTGGAACAGCTCGAAGGTGGCGCCCAGGCCGTCGTAGGCCTCGTCGGCGGCCGCGTCACCGGTCGCCGGTGCGCCCTCGGCGCGGACCACGACGGCGGTGCTGAGGTCCTCGCTGGCGCCGCAGTCGAAGATCGTGCGCGAGGGCTGCGCGCCGGCGCGGGCGTGGGCGACGACCGCCCGCGGCCGCCCGCGCCGCAGGAGCGCGCTCTGGGCGCGCGAGGAGCGGAGCGACGCGTCGAGGGAGAGCGTGCGCAGCGCCCGCTCCCGCTGGGCGTCGGTGCCGCGGAGCACGAGGTGCTCCAGCAGGACGGGGGGCATCACGCAGCTGGGGACGGCGGCCATGGCTCGATCGTGGACCCCGCCCCCGACATCGGCCACCCTCGGTGAGCGATCCGTCACGCACCGGTCTGCGACACGTGCTCGCGGTGACCCCCGCGGGGGACGCCGAGGAGGGACGATGAGCGGGTGACCCCCCGTCCCTCCCGGGGCGAGCCCGCAGCCCTCACGAGCCGCCCCGCGCCGCCGCGCGCCGCCGCCCTCCAGCGCGTCCACGGGCTGCTGGCGGACCCGGGCCTGGCCTGGGTGGTCCAGCGCGTGCGCGGCCAGCTGGAGACCGGTGCCGACCCGGTGGCGGTGCTGCAGCTGCACAGCGCCACCGCCGCCCAGCGCGCCGGCGCCCGCGCGGTGCTGGGGCCGGCCGCCCTGGTGCGCGGCACCCACCTGTCCGTGCGGGTCACCGACCTCGAGGAGCTGCTGGCCGAGGTCGCGGGCTGGGAGGGCGGCCTGGCGGCGGCGGTCACCGCGCTCGACGGGGAGGACGGGGACGACGCCGCCGTGGTGCTCCCCCCCACGCCGCCTGCCGCGGTCGCCGGTCCTCCGGCTCCCGCGCCGCGCGCCGCCGCGGCTCCCGCGCCGCGCGCCGCCGCGGCTCCCGCGCCGCGCGCCGCCGCGGCTCCCGCGCCGCGCCCTGCCCCGGGGCCCGACCCGGCTCCCGCTGCGCGCCCTGCCCAAGCCAGCGCCCCGCACCCTGCCCCGGCTCCCGCGCCGCCCCCCGCCCCGCGGTGGGCCGAGCTCGACGACGACGCCGCCGACGAGGCCGGCGCGGCCCTGGCCGACGTCGTCCTGGCGCTCGACCTGCCCGCCGCCCCCGATGGCCCGACCGGCGCCGCGCTCGCGGCGCTGGCCGCGGCGGGCCTGCCGGCCCTGCTCTCCCTCGCCCAGCTGCGCAGCGCCCCGCCGACGTGGCTGCCCGCCCCGCCGGGAGGCACCGCGCTGGTCTGCCCCACGCCCGCCGTCCTGGCCGCGGTGGCCGCAGCCCCGCCCGCGGCCCGGCGCACCCGCGTGCCCGTCGTCTGCCTCGACGCCGCCGCCGCCAGCGCCGCGGCGGACCCGGCGTGGCCGGGGGAGGCCGTCGCCGTCGTCCTGGAGGGCCTGCGGGCCGCCGGGTGGCGCCTGCTGCTCGACGCCGGCTGGGGCCCCGAGGGGGAGGTGCTCACCGAGCTGCTCTCCGGTGAGCTGCACGCCGAGCCGTGGAGCGCCCCGGACCACCCGGGCACCACCCCGCTCGCGCGCCGGGTCGCCGCCGCCCGCAGGCTGCAGGGGTGAGACCGGAGCCGGGCGACCTGTTCTTCTCGCGCGGACGCGGGCTGCAGGGCTGGGTGATCCGGCGGGCCAGCCGCTCGACCGTGGCGCACTGCGGGCTGCTGGTCCGCGAGCTCGAGCCGGGCACGTGGCGCACCCACGAGGCCTTCGGCGGGGACGGTCCCTACGGCGGCGGCTCGGGCCTGCGCGAGCGGGTCAGGCCGCTGGACGGCGAGCCGCTGGTGCTCGTGCGCCCCTGGCGCACCCCCGCCGAGCGGGACCTCGGCCTGCTGCGGAGCCACCAGCTGCTCGACCAGGGCTACGACTGGGGTGAGATCACCCGGATCGCCGGCCACCTGCTGCACCTGCCGCCGCTGCAGCGCCTCGGCGCATCGCTGTCCCGGCCGGACCGGCTCATCTGCTCCAACCACTGCGCCGCGGTGCTGCTCGCCGGCCGGCCCGACGTCGTCCTGCCCCACCCGCCCGACCAGGTGTGGCCGGCCCCGCTTCTGGAGGCCCTCACCCCGCTCAGCCGGGTCGGTGCTCCCTGAGCAGCACGTCCGCGCCGGGCGGCAGCTGCCCGGCCAGGTCGAGGTGGTGCGCGGCGACGCACGCGATGACGGGGTAGCCCCCGGTGACGGGGTGGTCGGGCCCGAAGAGCACCGGCTGCCCGCTGGGCGGCACCTGCAGCGCCCCGCGCACCGCGGGCTCGCTGGGCAGCTCGCGCCCGGGCTCGGTGCGCTCCAGCGGCCGGGCGCCCTCCAGCCGCACGCCCACCCGGTCGCCCCGGGCGGTGACCCGCCACGGCTGGCGCAGCAGCAGCTCGAGCGCCGCGGGCGTGAACCAGTCCTCGCGGGGGCCGAGGACGACGTCGAGCACCGCCGTGGCGCCGGCGCGCGGCAGCGCGGGCCCCGGGCGCCGCTGCGGGACCAGCGGCACCGCTGCCTCCAGCCACCGCGGGCCGGCGACCGCCAGGACGTCGCCGGCGCGCAGCGGCGGCGGGCCGAGGCCGGACAGGACGTCGGTGGCGGCGCTGCCCAGCACCCGCGGCGCGTCGAGGCCGCCGCGGACCGCCAGGTAGCAGGCGGCGCCCGCCGCGCACGGGCCGGCGGTGACGATGTCGCCGTCGTCGAGGGCCACCGGCACCCCGGGCGGCACCCGCCCGCCGCCGGTGCCGCGGGCCCTCACGACCTCGACGACGACGTCGGCGCCCGCCACCGCCACGACGAGCCGCCCCAGCGAGCGCACCGCCAGCGGGCCGGCGGCCTCCAGCGCGGGCGCCCCGGCGGCGCCGCCGACGGCCCGGTTGGCCGCGCGCAGCGCGCCGCGGTCGCGGGCGCCGCCGGGGCTGACGCCGACGTCGGCGCGGCCGGGCCTGCCGAGGTCGGTGACGACCGTGGAGGGGCCGGGGTCGAGCACCTCCAGGCCGCCCCGCGGCAGCGAGCCCGGGTGGCGGGCGGGTCCGCGGGTGGCCGATTGCCCATGATCACGGGCGGGGTGGGTGCTGGGCGAGGCGGCGCTGGGGGTGAACCGCACGCGGGTGCCGGGGCGCAGGAGGGCGGGCGGCTCGCGGGCGGGGTCCCACACCGGCAGGTCGGTGCGCCCGAGCAGCTGCCAGCCGCCCGGGGAGGCGCGCGGGTAGACGCCGCTGAACTCCCCGGCGAGCCCGACGGCGCCCGCGGGGACCCGGGTGCGGGGCTCGCGGCGGCGCGGCGCCCGCAGCACCGGGTCACCGCCCACGAGGTAGGCGAAGCCGGGCGCGAAGCCGGTGAAGGCCACCGACCACGGCGTCGCGGCGTGGCGCCGCACGACCTCGGCCGCGGGCAGCCCGACCAGGCGCGCGACGTCGGGCAGGTCCTCGCCGTCGTAGACCACGGGCACCTCGACCGTGCGCGCCCCGTCGTCGCCGGGGTGATGCGGCCCGCCCTCCGCCCCGCCGGGGAGCGCCCGGTCCAGCGCCCGGTCCAGCGCCTCCTCCAGCGCCGGCAGGTCGGGGGCGGGACGGGCGTCCCAGCGCAGCAGGAGCGTCCTCGCGGCGGGCACCACCTCGGTGACGCCCGCCAGGACGCCGAGCCGCCGGCCCGGGTCGAGCGCGCTGCGCAGCGCGAGCACCGCAGGGAGGTCCTCCAGCTCGACGAGCACGGCCGAGGAGCCGGCGCGCAGGAGCCTCACGGGCCGGAGGTGCTGGTGGGAGCGACGGCGGGAGCGACCTCGACGCCGGCCCCTTCCAGGGCGGCCCGCACGGCGCGGGCGACGGCCACCGCGCCGGGGGAGTCGCCGTGCACGCACACGGACTGCGCGGCCACGGCCACGTCCGTGCCGTCCACCGCGCGCACCACGCCGGTGGTGACGAGCCGCACGACGCGCTCGGCGACCTCGCCGGGGTCGGTGACCAGCGCGCCGGGCTCGCGGCGGCCGACCAGGTGGCCGGCGGCCGTGTAGCCGCGGTCGGCGAACGCCTCGGCCACGGTCCGCAGGCCGGCGGCGCGCGCCAGCTCCAGCAGCGGCGAGCCCGCGAGCCCCACCAGCGGCAGGTCGGGGTCGAAGCGGCGCACGGCCTCGACCACCGCCTCGCCGTGCGCCCCGCCGCTGGCCGCGGCGGTGTAGAGCGCGCCGTGCGGCTTGACGGAGGTGACGCGGGTGCCCGCCGCGCGGGCGAGGCCGTCCAGCGCCCCCAGCTGGTAGAGGACGTCGGCGAGCAGCTCGGAGCGGCTCGCGTCGACGTAGCGCCGCCCGAAGCCGACCAGGTCGCGGTAGGAGGGGTGCGCGGCCACCGCCACGCCCCGCCGGGCCGCCGCCGCGCACACCGCGAGCACCTGCTCGGGGTCGCCGGCGTGGAAGCCGCAGGCGACGTTGGCCGTGGTCACGACCTCGAGAAGCGCGTCGTCGTCGGTCAGGGACCAGCGGCCGAAGCCCTCGCCGAGGTCGGCGTTGAGGTCGACGCGCGCCGGTCTGGTGGCTGCGGGTGGGGCGTCCACCCCGCCAGGGTGCCTCAGGCGGCCAGCGCCGTGCCGACCGCGCTGCCCACCAGCTCCACCGAGCGCACGCGGCCTGCGGAGGTCGGGGCGCCGTGGGCGGTGATGAGCTCGTCGGCGCCGACGCGCGCGGCGAAGGCGTCGAGCTGGGCGACGACGTCGTCCGGGGTGCCCACGGCCGCCAGCCGCGTCATCCGGTCGACGTGCACCGAGGCGCCCGCGTCGAGGAGGGCGTCGGCGGCGGCGTCGAACGTCGCGTCGTCGGCGGTCTCGACCCCCTCGGGCAGGCGGCCCCGGCCGAACAGGCCGACGGCGCGCTGGCGGCGGGCGGCCTGCACGTGCTCACGGGCGGTGGCCTCGTCCTCGGCGGCGAAGACGTTGACGGCGGCGATGGCGTGCGGCGCCTCCAGGGCGCCCAGCCGGTCGCTGGGCGTGAAGTCGCGGCGGTAGAGGTCCATCGCCTGCTCGAGCGCGTCGGGGGCGAAGTGGGAGGCGAAGGCGTACGGCAGGCCCAGGGCCGCCGCGAGCCGGGCCCCGAACAGCGAGGAGCCGAGGACGTACAGCGGCACGGGCAGCCCGTCGTCGTCGAGGGCGTGGGGGACGGCCTGGACGCCGTCGGGGCGCGGGGTGCCGGCGAGCAGGTCGGCGAGCTCGAGGACGTCAGCGGGGAAGGTGTCGGCCGCCGACGGGTCGCGGCGCAGCGCCGCGCTCGTGGCGCCGTCGGAGCCGGGGGCGCGGCCCAGGCCGAGGTCGATGCGGCCCGGGTGCGCGGCGGCCAGCGTGCCGAACTGCTCGGCGATGGTCAGCGGCGCGTGGTTGGGCAGCATCACCCCGCCCGCGCCCAGGCGGATGGTGGAGGTGTGCGCGGCGACGTGCGCCACGAGCACCGCCGGGGCGGAGGAGGCGATGCTCGGCATGCTGTGGTGCTCGGCGTACCAGACCCTCCGGTAGCCGGAGCGCTCCGCGGCCCGGGCCAGCTCCACGCTCGCGGCCAGCGTCTCGCGGGCGCCCCGGCCGGGAGCGCTGCGGCGGTCGACGGGGGCGAGGTCGAGGACCGACAGCGGGACGTGCGCGCTCATGCCCGGGGCAACCGCTCCGGCGCCCCGGCTGTTCCTCAGGCGGGGGCCACGAGGTAGCGGTACTCGTGGTGCTGGGTGAAGCCGTGCCCCTCGTAGAGGCGGCGGGCGGCGTCGTTGGCGACGGCGACCTGCAGGAACGCCGCGGTCGCTCCGCGCTGCGCGCCCCAGGCCAGCAGCGCCCGGGTCATCCGGGCGCCCAGGCCTTGCCGGCGGTGCGCCGGGGAGGTCTCCACCGCCGACAGCCCCAGCCACGTCCCGCCCGCGCCGCGCGAGAGCGACCCGCGCGCGACGGCGAGGACCTCGCCGTCCTCGCGCAGGCTGGCGAAGACCCGCTCGTCGGCGGACAGCAGCACCTTCCGCCCCGCCGGGCCCACCGGCCCGCGGCCCTGGTAGCCGGCCAGCCAGGCGTCGTCGGGCTCGTCGTCGAGGCGCAGCCCGGCCAGGGCGGAGCGCACCTCGGCCTCGCCGGTGGCCGGCACGGGCGCGGTCATGACGCGGGTGGGGGTGCGCACGGCCCACCCGCGCCGCTCGAGCTCGGAGGTGAGCGCGCCGGTCGGGGCCGCCACCACCGCCTCGAGGTCGCGGGCGGCGTAGAAGTCCCGCACCCGCTGCAGGGCGGTGCCGAGGTCGCAGCCGGGGTCGCCGACGGCCAGCGCGGAGTTGGCCCGCCCGGTGAAGCCGCCGGCGGCCCGCAGCTGCCACTCGCCGAGGTCCTCGCGCTCCACCGGGCGCCAGTGCTCGGCGGCGGTGCGCTGCAGCTCCCCGGCGCTGAGGGCCCGGTGGAGGGGCTCGCGCTGCGGGCGCTCGGGCGGCGGCGGCACCGCCTTGGCGGCCAGCACGTCGGCGCGGGCGACTGCCACCGGCCCGCGGCGCGTCGCGACCACGAGCCGCTCGCCGTCGGCGGCGACCAGCTCGCCCAGGGCGTCCGAGGCCGACCCGTCGGGCAGGCGGTGGCGCACGACCACGCGCCGCCCGACCACCAGCTCCTCGGGCCGCAGCACGTGCCTCACCGGCCCCTCACCCGCGCGCCGTCACGCGTCGGCGCCGTCGAGGTCGGGGTCGTGAAGGGCGGTGACGAGGTCGTCGGCGACGTCCAGGAGCACCCCGCGCAGGTCCGGGTCGACGTGCACCTGCACGTCCCGGTCCGCGGCGTCGCCGCTCTCGGTGACGGTGAGCAGGCCCGCGGCGGCCAGCAGCCGCACGTCCCGCAGCACCTCCTGGGCGGCGGTGGAGGTGCCGACGACGTCGGCCAGGCGCACCGAGCCGGTCAGCGCCAGGCGCGCGACGAGGTCGATGACCACCTCGCCGCGCTCGACGTCGCGCAGGGCGGCGGCGAGCTCGTCGGCGTCGGCGCCCTCGGGCAGCGGGTCGGTGGCGCCGCCGCCGAGCCACGCCAGCGACTCGGCCTCCAGCGCGGAGTCGTCCCCCTCGACGACCGCCATGAGGTGCTGGGCCAGCGCCGCCCGCGCGGCCAGCATCTGCGCCTCGCCGCCCTCGCGCCACTCCGCGGCGAGCGCGTCGGCCTCGCCGCGGTCGTGCAGGAGGAGCGCGGCGCGGTTCCAGCGCCGCAGCACCTCCACCTCGTCCTCCTCCAGCGGGCGCAGCCCGCCGCCGGTGGCCACCACGGGGTCGGCGTCGTCGTCGGCGCCGGACAGGAGCACCTGCCCGAGGTGGGCGACCAGCGGGTTGGCCAGCAGCGCGGCCGCCACCCGCTCCGGCGGGATGGACTCCACCTCGGCGAGCAGCGCCAGGCGGGCCTCGCGCTCGGCGGCGGTCTCGGGCTCGTCCTCGTAGCCGTCGCGGGCGAGGTCGACGGCGTCGCCCGGGCCCAGGTACCGCTGCGCGGCCGGGTCGGAGACCCACGCGCCGTCGTCGACGACGGGGCCGGAGCCGCGACCGAGCGGACGCCGGCGCGGCTTCTGGGCGTTCGCCTTCTTGGGCCGGTGGACCTTCTTCTTCGCCACGGGGGACGACCGTACTCAGGGGGTGGCGGCCGGGGACACCACGAGCTCGTCGATGCGCACCCGCGCCGGGGTGGTCACGACGAAGGCGACGGCGCGGGCGACGTCGTCGGGGGTGAGCATCACCGCGCGGGCCTCCTCGTCGGGCACCTCGGGGCGGGCGTCGACGAAGTCGGTGGCGATGTCGCCCGGGCACAGGTGGGTGGCGCGCACGCCGGTGCCGGCGAGGTCGTCGTTGAGGCTGGCCACCAGCGCCCCGGCGCCGGTCTTGCTCATGCGGTAGGCCGCCCCGGCGCCGGGGGAGTCGCGCACCGCGGCCCGCGAGCTGACGACGACGACCAGGCCGTCCCCGCGGTCGCGCATGCCGGGCAGCACCGCCGCGGCGCAGTGCGCCAGCCCGGTGAGGTTGGCCGCGACGATGGCGTCCAGGGCGGGCAGGTCGAGGTCGTCCCAGTGCCGCCGGCGGGTGTTGAGGCCCGCTGCGGCGACCAGGACGTCGACGCCGCCGGTCGCGTCCAGCTCGCGGCCCGCCGCCGCCACGGCGGCGGGGTCGGCGACGTCCAGCGGCAGCGCGCTGGCGGAGCCGCCGGTGGCCCGCACCGCCGCGGCCACCGCCTCCAGGCGCTCGCTGCGCCGGCCGGAGACCACCACCTCCAGCCCGGTGGCCGCCAGGGCGAGCGCGCACGCGGCGCCCACCCCGGAGCCGCCCCCGGTGATCCACGCGCGTCCCGCCACGCCCGCAACCTATGCGGCGGCCCGCGCGAGGACCTCCTCGAGGGTGAGCGGCCGGTGGCCGGTGAGCCGCTCGACGTCGGGGCTCACGGTGCCCAGCTGCCCGGCGGCGATCGCGGTGTAGGTGGAGACCCACGCCTCGACCTGCCAGGGCGGGGCGCCGTAGGAGGCCCGCGAGGTGAAGGCCTCCTCGAGCGTCTCCGGCTGGTAGCGGGCGGGCCTGCCGGTGACCCGCTCGACCACCTGCGCCACCTCGCGCAGGGTGAGCGCCTCCGGGCCGGTGAGGTCGTAGCGCCGGCCGGCGTGCTCGGTGGAGCCTGCCGCGGCGGAGAGCAGGACGGCGACGGCGGCGTCCGCGACGTCGTCCTGCGCCACCGCCGCCACCCGGCCCTCGCCCGCGGGACCGCGCAGCACGCCGTCCGGTCCGACCATGGCGGGCAGGAAGTCGGCGTACAGGCCGTCGCGCAGCGCCGTCCACGCCATGCCGGTGCGCCGCTGCGCGGCCTGCAGGTGCTCCTCGGTGGCGTGGTGGTCGCGGGCGAGGGTGAAGACGGCGTCGGGCGCCGCCCCGAGGAAGGAGGTGTAGACGAGGTGGCGCACCCCGGCGTCGGCGGCGGCGTCGACGAAGGTGCGGTGCTGCTCCACCCTGTCGGCGCTCTCCGACCCGGACACCATGAGGAGCACCTCGACCCCGGCCAGGGCGCTGCGGGCGGCGGCGCCGTCGTCGTAGGGCGCCACGCGCACGTCGGCCCGCGGGTCGAGACCGGGCAGCCGCGGCGCCCGCGCGGGGTCGCGCACGAGCAGCCGCAGCGGGACGCCGCGCCCCGCGAGGGCGCGGGCCACGCGGCCGCCCACGGCCCCGGTGGAGCCGGTCACGGCGACGGGGACGGCGAGCGGGGCGGCGGGCGGGTCGGCGGGCACGGCCCCAGGGTGCGCGGTCACGGGTGGTGACGCCCGGCGGCCCCGTCGTTTAACGTGACACCCGTGAGCGACGCTGCCACCGGCACCAGCACCCCCGACCAGTCCCTGCGCTTCGGCCTCTTCGTCCCGCAGGGCTGGCGACTCGACCTCGTCGGCCTCGAGCCGGCCGAGCACTGGCGCGCGATGCGCTCGGTCGCCGAGCTCGCCGACCGCGAGGGCACCCCGTGGGAGTCGGTGTGGGTCTACGACCACGTGCACCCGGTTCCCGCCCCCACCGACGACGCCGTGCACGAGGCCTGGACCCTCATGGCCGCGCTCGCGGCGGCCACCACCCGCGTGCGCCTGGGCCAGATGTGCACGTGCATGGGCTACCGCAACCCCGCCTACCTGGCCAAGGTCGCCGCCACCGTCGACGTCGTCTCCGGCGGCCGCGTGGAGATGGGCATCGGCGCCGGCTGGTACGAGCACGAGTGGCGCGCCTACGGCTACGGCTTCCCCCGCGCCGGCGAGCGCCTGCAGCAGCTCGCCGAGGGCGTGGAGATCTTCCGGCAGCTGTGGACCACCGGGACGTCGACCTTCTCGGGCAGCCAGTACACGACCGACGGCGCGCTGTGCAACCCGCTGCCGCTGCAGCAGGGCGGCATCCCGCTGTGGATCGCCGGCGGTGGTGAGAAGAAGACGCTGCGCATCGCCGCCCAGCACGCGCAGTACACCAACTTCTCCAGCGACCTCGAGGGCTTCCAGCACAAGTCTGAGGTGCTCAAGGGCCACTGCGAGGACCTCGGCACGGACTACGGCGCCATCACCCGCTCGGCCAACTACAACGTCATCATCGCCGAGACGGAGGCGGAGGTCGCCGACCGCCGCGCGTGGGTCCTCGACCGCCTGACCCAGCGCGTCGGCGCCGAGGTCGCGCAGGCCGAGGTGAAGAAGTCCTACGACGAGTCGATCACCGTCGGCACGCCCGAGCAGGTCGTGGAGAACCTCCGGCCGCTGGTCGCGGCGGGCATGACCTACCCGATCGTCTACTTCCCCGAGATCGCCACCGACACCTCCGGCGTGGAGCTCTTCGAGAAGACCGTCATCCCGGCGCTCACCGCCTGACCCGGCCGCCCGACGTGCTCCGCTGGTCGACCGGCGCGCTGGAGCTGGTGCTCACCCACCGCGACGGCGCGCCGGTCCGGCTGGTCGCCCTGGGGACTCCCGGGCGCACCGAGCCCACGGGGGCCACGCAGCCGCTGGTGGAGGTGCTCCTCACCGGTGACGGCCGCGCCCGCACCGGCCCGCGCCTGACCGACACCGGCGTGGGGCGGCGCCTGCGGTACGCCTCCCACCACGAGGAGGAGGACGGCGACGGCGGGCGCTCCCTCGTCGTCGTCCAGCGCGACGAGGCCACGAGCCTGCAGGTGAGCACGCGGTTCACCGGCGGCCCCGCGGCCGCCGGCGTGCGCGTGGTGACCGCGGTGCGGAACACCGGCCCCGACGCGGTGGTGCTCGAGGCCGTCTCGACGCTGGCCACGGGTGCCGTGCTCGCAGCCGGCGCCGACCCGCTGGCGCTGCAGCTGCACACCGGGCGTAGCGAGCAGGTCGCCGAGTTCCGCTGGTCCACCCGGCCCCTGTACGGGAACACCGGCCTTGCCGACTCCACGACCGACCGGCAGACGCCGTTCGGCCGCGGCGCCGTGGTCGCCGCGAGCACGTCGAGCTGGTCGACGGCGCGGCACCTGCCCACCGCGGTGCTCGAGCACCCGACGGGCAGGGCCTTCGCCTGGCAGGTGGAGCACTCGGGCGGCTGGCGCTGGGAGGTCGGCGACGTGCGGACCGGTGAGGACGCGCTCGCCGTCGTCCTGAGCGGCCCCAGCGACCTCGACCACCAGTGGGCCCGCCAGCTCGCACCTGGGGAGGACTTCACCACCGTCCCGGCCTCGGTCGCGGTCGCCGAGGACGGCGGGTTCGACGGCGTGCTCGCCGAGCTCACCCGTCACCGGCGCTGGCTGCGGCGCCGCTACGGGACGCCGGTGGAACCGGTGCCGCTGCTGGTCTTCAACGACTACATGAACACGCTGGACGGCGACCCGACCACCGAGCGGCTGCTGCCACTGGTCGCCGCAGCCGCGGAGGCGGGCGCGGAGGCGTTCTGCATCGACGCCGGCTGGTACGACGACACCGGCCGGGGCTTCGAGGCGTGGTGGCGGTCGGTGGGGGAGTGGGTGCCCAGCACCACGCGCTTCCCCGACGGCGGCCTCGCGCGGGTGCTGGGCGAGATCACGCGGCGCGGCATGCGGGGAGGGCTGTGGCTCGAGCCCGAGGTGGTGGGCGTGGAGTCTCCCGTCGCGGCTCCCGAGGGCCAGGGCGGCCTGCCCGACGCAGCCTTCCTGCAGCGCCACGGGCTTCGCGTGCACGACGACGGCCGGTACTTCCTCGACCTGCGCCACCCCGCCGCGGTCGCGCACCTCGACGCGTGCGTCGACAGGCTCGTCGGCGAGCTCGGCGTGGGGTTCTTCAAGCTGGACTTCAACGTCACGCCCGGTCCCGGCACCGACCGCGAGGCCCTCAGCGCCGGCGACGGCCTGCTCGAGCACCAGCGCGCCCACCTCGCCTGGCTGCGCGGCGTGCGCTCGCGGCACCCCCACCTGGTCGTCGAGAACTGCGCGTCGGGGGCGATGCGCGCCGACTTCGCCGTGCTGGAGCTGCTCGACCTGCAGTCGACCACCGACCAGGAGGACTTCCGCCTGTACCCGCCGATCGCCGCCGGCGCGCCCGCGCAGGTGCTCCCGGAGCAGTGCGGGAACTGGGCCTACCCGCAGGCGTGGATGAGCGCCGAGGAGGTCGCCTTCACGCAGGTCACCGGTCTGGCGGGCCGGCTGTACCAGGCCGGGCGGCTGGACCTGCTGAGCGCCGACCAGCTGGCGCTGGTGCACGCGGCGACCGCGCTGTGGAAGGACGACCTGCGCCACCACCTGGTCCGCTCCGTGCCCGTGCGGCCCCTGGGGCACCCGGTCTGGGACGGCGACGCCGTGGCGCTGGGGCTGTCGGCGGGCGAGCGCCTGGTGCTGGCGGTGTGGCACCGCGGCGGCGCCGACGCGGAGATCGCGCTGGACCTTCCCGACTCGGCCCTTCTACGGGCGGCTGACCTCGTGGAGCTGTACCCCCGCGTGCTGCCCCCTTGGTCGGTGCGCCACGACGACGACGCCGGCCGCGTGGTGCTGCGCCCGGGCACCGCCGGCCCGAGCGCCCGCCTGTTCGAGGTCCGCCACCCCTGAGGCGTGACGCCGGACGGGCAGAAGTCCGCCCGGGGGCCCCTTCAGGCGCTCCCAGACGGGTTCTGCCCGTCCGGCATCACACCTGTCGTGCCAGGTGCTCCGTCAGGCGGGGCCGTACACGAGGTGCACCACGCCGTTCTCGAAGGGCGTCGCGCCCAGCAGCGACAGCTCCACGCGGGAGCCGTCCGCGAACAGGCGCAGGCCCTCGCCGAGCGCCAGCGGGTAGGTGACCAGGTGCAGCTCGTCGACGAGGCGGTCGGCGAGCAGCGCCCGCACCAGCTGCGCGCTGCCGCTGACGTAGACGTCGCCGGCGGCCTGGTCCTTGACGCGCTGGACGGCGTCGGCCGAGTACGCCACGGCCCGGGCAGGGCCCCAGTCGAGGCCCTCCGGCCGCGAGGTGACGACGTGCTTGGGGGAGTCGTTGAAGAAGGGGGCGCCCGGGTCGTCCTCGGCGGTGCGCGTCGACCACGCCGGCGCGAACATCTCGTACGTCGTCCGCCCGAGCAGGATGTCGCTGCACCCGGCGGTGATGCCGCCGATCGCGGCCATCATCGGCTCCGTCCACGGGTAGGCGGCCGTCCAGGACGGGGTCTCCACCACGCCGTCGATCGCCATGAACTCGTGAACCTTGATCTTCCCCACGGTCGCTCTCCCGGTGCTCAGGTGGTCGTGCTGGTGTGACGGCGGCCGGTGCCGGGACTCATCGGTGCCCGCCCCGGCCGCCCGGCGTCAGAAGCCGAGCGTGAGGCCGTCGTCGTCCGGCGCGGCGGCCCGGTCGGCGGCCACCCTCGCCCGGTACTCCTGGGCGAGCGACGGCGCGTGCTGGGAGAGCCACAGCTCGTACTGCTGGCGGCACCCGTTCTTGCGGCACCAGCGCTCCCAGCGCTCGGGCGCGGCGTCCTCGTGCTCGAAGGTGGAGAGGCGGCGGTCGCACAGCGACCTGCCCGTGAGCCGAGGGTCCGGCCAGTGCACGCGCCGGTCGGCGCCGTCACCGGCGCCCCACGTCAGCCTGACGACGTCGTCGGTGGTCGGCACCCGCCCATCTCAGCACGCGGGGCGTGCTGCGCGGGGGTGGCTCAGCACATGCAGGTGCCGCTGGCCGACCTCACGGTGAAGCAGTCGGGGCAGATGCTCGGCGGCGCCGCGGGCACCGCCGCCGCCTTCTTCGGGGCGGCGGCCCGGGCGGTGCTCGCCCGCGGCGCGGCCGCAGCGCGGGGCGCCTTCGGCTCGCGCGGGGCCCTGGGGGCCCTGGGGGTGCTGCCCGCCGGGCGCGAGGCCCCGGCGTGCCGGGTCAGCCGGTCGACCACGTCGCGCTCGTCGGCGTCGCCGGCGTCCACGGCGGGCTGCCCGCCGAAGTGCATCCACACCCGGCGGCGGGCCCCGCCGCCGGTGTCGGTGCCGTCCACCAGGGTCGCCTCGCGCACCACGAGGGCCGACAGGTCGGGTTCGCCGCGGCGGGCGCAGTCGGCGGTGATGACCTCCAGCGCCTTGCCCAGGCCGCGGGAGGTGACCGCGCCGTCGGTGGCCTCGGAGGCCTCCGACGGGGGGACGACCCGCCCCTCCTCCGCGGCGGCCAGCAGGGCCTCGCGCAGCTGGGGGATCGCCTTGAACAACCGCGCGGGGAGGGCTTCGGATCCGAGCGACGTCACGGCTCCACTCTCGCACCCCGCGCGCCCGGCGGGGTACCCGTCGCGACGGGCCGCGCGGGGTCGCGCGACCACTGCGACCACGAGCCGGGCCACAGCCGCGCCCCGCGCACCCCGAGGTGCTCCAGGACCAGCAGGCGGTGACAGGCGGTGACGCCGGACCCGCAGGAGGAGACGACGTCCTGCGCCCCGCCGCCCCCGCCGCCGTCGCCCCCGCCGCCGTCGCCGTCGTCGCCGACGACGACGCCGGCCGCCGCGAGCCGCTCGCGCAGCACGTCGTCGGGCAGCAGCCGGCCGAGGGCGTCGACGTCGTCGCGCACCGGCGAGCTCACCGCGCCGGGCACGTGCCCGGCGCGCGGGTCGAGGGCGTCGGGCGCGCCGGCGTAGCGCTCGGCGGGGCGGGCGTCCAGCAGCACCGCGCGCGGGTCGGAGGCGGCGCGGGCGGCGTCGTCGGCGTCTGCGAGCAGCGCGGCGGGCCACGCGGTCGGCAGCTCCTCCGCGGGCCCGGCGGCCGGCTCGACGAGGTCGCGGTGCACGTCGCCGCGGGCCACCGGCCGCCCCGCCGCCGTCCACGCCAGCAGCCCGCCGTCCAGCAGCGCCGCCTGCCGGCCCAGCGCGCGCAGCATCCACACCAGGCGGGCGGCGATGACGCCGCCGGCGTCGTCGTAGGCGACCAGCACCGGCCCGCCGGAGCCGCTGCCGGGCCGCAGCCCGAGGGAGGCGAGCGCGCGCAGGAAGGCGTCCGGCGCGGGCAGCGGGTGGCGGCCGCCCGCGTCGGAGGGCGGGGCGGCGAGCACGGCGTCGACGTCGACGCGCACCGCCCCGGGCAGGTGGCCGGCCGCGTGCGCCTCCTGCGGCGACCTGCCGTCGGGGTACCACCGGACGTCGGCGAGCACGACGCGCTCGGGCTGGGCGTCGAGCCACGCGGCGTCGACGAACGGCGGGACGGACGGCGGGCTCCAGGGCCGTGCGGCGGGGGCGTCGGGCACCTCCCGATCCTGCCCGCGGCGCGCCCCGGCGGTCACCCCGGGCCGGTACCGTCGGGGCCCTCACCCTCGTCCGGAGGCCACCGTGTCGGACCCGACCGCCCGCTACCCCGACCACCCCGCCGAGCCCTCCCGCGAGCAGCCCCCCGCCTACGTCCCGCCGCCCGGCTACGAGGAGTACGCGCCGCGCCAGCAGGGCGCCCAGCCGGACCCCCGGCAGGACGACCGGCAGGGCTACCAGCAGGGGTACCGGCAGGGCCCGCCGCCGGGGTACGGGCAGGGCTACCGCGGTGCCCCGCCGCGACCGACCTCGGTGGTCGCCGTCGTCGGCCTCGTCCTGGCGTTCGTCCTCAGCCCGGTCGGCGTCGTCGTCTCGGCCTTCGGCATCGGGGACACCCGCGGCGGCCGCAAGGCCGGGCGGGGGCTGGCCGTCGCCGGCGTCGTCGTCGGCGTCCTCGGCACGGTGCTGTGGGTGGTCGCGGCCATCGCCGCCGTGGCGCTGGTGCGGGGCACCTACGCCACGGTGACGTCCGTGGCCTCGGGGATCCCGTCGCTGCCCTCCGAGCTGCCGTCGGGCCTGCCGACCGACCTGCCCAGCGGCCTGCCCACCGACCTGCCCAGCGGCCTGCCCACCGACCTGCCCAGCGGTCTGCCCACCGGCCTGCCCACCGACCTGCAGGGGGTCCTCGGCGGTGAGGACGGCAGCGCCGACGTCGTCGTCGACAGCTGCCAGGCGGTCGTCGCCGGGGCGGCGACGGGGCAGGTCACCATCACCAACAGCACCGGCGCCGCCGCCGACTACGTGGTGGGGCTCGCGGCCCTCGACGCCTCCGGCCAGGAGGTCGGTCAGCTCTACGCGGTGCAGGACGACGTCGCGCCGGGCCAGAGCGTGCAGGTGCAGGCCTACGGCTACGCCGGCGACGGCGGGGAGATCGCCTCCTGCGTGCTCTCCCAGGCCTCCCGCACGGCTCGCTGACGGCTCGCTGACGACCCGCTGACGGCCCCCTGACGACCGGCGCCGGGCCACCGCGGCGGCGCTGCGGCCCGCGTCACCGCCGGCCCGGACCGCCCAGGGCCTCGAGCACCCACTCGGCCGCGCCGGTGCGCAGACGCCCCAACGACCCCGTCGAGAGCCACGCCACGTGCGGGGTCACCAGCACGCGCGGGTCGCGCAGCAGCGGGTCGGCGGGGTCGGCGGGCTCGGTCCACCACACGTCCAGGCCCGCCCCGGCCAGCTGGCCCGAGGCCAGCGCGTCCTCCAGGGCCGCCCGCTGCACCAGGCCGCCGCGGGCGGTGTTGACCAGGAAGCCGCCGCGCGGCATCGCGGCCAGCTGCTGCGCCCCGACCAGCCCGCGGGTGGCGGGGGTCAGGGGGACGTGGACGCTCACCGCGGTGCTGCGGGCCCACAGCTGCGCGGGCTCGACCAGCTCCACGCCCAGCCGCTGCGCCGCCCCGGGGTCGGCGACCGGGTCGCTGGCGACCACGACGACGTCGAAGGCGCGCAGCCGGCGGGCCACCTGCTGCGCGATGGCGCCGAAGCCGAGCAGCCCGACGGTGGTCCCGGCCAGCTCGGGCGGGTCGGGCAGGTCCCCGCGCACCGGCCAGGCGCCCGCGGCCACCGCGCCGGACCACGCCGGCAGCCCGCGCAGCAGGCAGAGCAGCAGCGCGGTGGCGTGGTCGGCCACCTCCCGGGAGCCGTAGCCGGGCACGTTGAGGGCGGTGACGCCGAGCTCGGCGGCGGCCTCGAGGTCGACCACGTCGAGCCCGACGCCGTACCTGACCACCGCTCGCACCTGGGGGCACGCCTCCAGCACCCTGCGCGTGACGGGCGCGTACTGCACGAGCAGCGCCTCGGCCCCGCTGCCGCGGACGGCGGCCACGACGTCGTCCTCGGTGCGGCAGGACGCCTCGACCAGGGCCAGCCCGGCGGGGGCGAGGACGGCGCGCTCCAGGTCGGCCGGGCCCATGTCGCAGTCGGTGACCAGAACGGTCCTCACAGCGTCCCAGTCTGGTCTGCAGCGCCCGGGTCCGCAGCGCCGCGCACGGCCAGCGACGGACGGCGGCCCGTGCGGCAGGGTGGGGCGATGGCTGCACCGGACCTGCGCACCGCCGAGCTGCACCTGCCCGGGCTGCGGGTGCTCGAGCACGAGCTCGACGTCCCCCTCGACCACGCCGACCCCGCCGCGGGGGAGCTGACGGTCTTCGCCCGCGAGGTCGCCGCCGCCGAGGCGCCCTGGGCGCCCGAAGCCGGCAGCGCCAAGCCGGCGCTGCTGTTCCTGCAGGGCGGGCCAGGGCAGGAGGCCACCCGCCCCGCCGGCGCACCGCTGACCAGCGGGTGGATGGCCAGGGCGCTGCGGGACTTCCGCCTCGTGCTGCTCGACCAGCGCGGCACCGGCCGCTCCACGCCCGTCGGCGACCTGCCGGGTCTCACCCCGGCCGAGCAGGCCGACCACCTCGCGCACTTCCGCGCCGACAGCATCGTGCGCGACGCCGAGCTGCTCCGCGAGGCCCTGGGCGTGGACCGGTGGAGCCTGCTCGGGCAGTCCTTCGGCGGCTTCTGCGCGCTCACCTACCTCTCCCTGGCGCCGGCGTCGCTGACCGCCGTCCACGTCACCGGCGGGCTGCCGCCCGTCGGCGTGCACCCCGACGAGGTCTACGCCGCCACGTGGGCGCAGATGAGGGTGCTCTCGGCCCGCTACCACGAGCGCTACCCGCACGACGCCGAGCGGCTGAGGGCGCTGCACGCCCACCTCGCCGCGCACGACGTCAGGACCACCGCGGGGGACCGCGTCACCTCCCGCACGCTGCGCGCGGCGGGCCACTCCCTGGGCATGAGCGACGGCGCGGACGGCCTGCACGCGCTGCTGGAGCGGCCCGTGGGCTCCCCGGCGTTCCGCGCCGACGCCGCCGACCCGCTCGGCCTGGCGCGCAACCCGCTCTACCTGCTGGTGCACGAGGCCTGCTACGCCGACGGCACCACCACCGCGTGGTCGGCCGAGCGCACCCGTCCCGACGACGTCGGTGACGTCGAGGAGGGGGGAGACCCGTCGCTGCTGTCCGGCGAGCACGTCGGGGACTGGCTGCTCGACCCCGAGCGGGGCGGCGTCGGCGCGCTGGCGCCGGTGGCCGAGGCGGCGCGGCTGCTGGCGCAGCGGCCGTGGCCGCGCCTGTACGACCCGGCGGTGCTGGACGGCGTCGCCCGCGGCGCGTCGGGGGTGCCGGTGGCCGCCGCGGTCTACCTCGACGACCCGTACGTGCTCGCCGAGCACTCCCGCGCCACGGCGTCGCTGCTGGGGGCCCGCACGTGGGTCACCGACGAGCTGCTGCACAACGGCCTGCGCGCCGACGGCGACCGCGTGCTCTCCCGCCTCCTGGACATGACCGCCGGCCGCTCGTGACGTCCAGCTCCGTGATCGTCGCGGGGGTGTGGCGCGGACGCCCGTGATCGTCGCGGGAGGGGGGCTCCCGCGACGATCACGGAGCTGAGCGCCAGATCAGAGGGGAGCGCCCTCGCGGGGGAGCTCGACGACGCGCTGCTGCTCCTCGGGCAGCTCCACGAGCTGCCCGACGCCCCCGCCGGCGGGGAGCATCTCGTCGAAGACGCGGAGCCTGTCGAAGCGCAGCGCGTGCTCGCGGGCGCGCTGCTCCAGCTCCAGGCGCTCCACCTCGTCCATCTCCAGCACCGCCCTGTCGATCATCGCCGTCAGCCCGGGCACGTCGCCCGGCTCGACGATGAGCGCCGTGTCGCCGACGGCCTCGCCGGTGCCCCCGACGATGGTGGTGATGACCGGCCCGCCGCCCGCGAGCATCTTCTCGGTCAGCGCGATGCCGAAGGTCTCCACGAACTCCGGCACCGGCTTGGTGGGCAGCGCGTACGCGGCGCACCCGCGCATGAGCAGCGGCTTCTCGGCGTCGGAGACGTCGGTGAGCAGCAGGATGCGCTCGGAGTCCCCGGGCACCTCCGCGATCTGCGCGCGCGCCGCCTCGACGGCGTTGCCGGCCCCGGCGATGACGAGCTTCTTCGTGGCCTGCGCGCGCGAGGCGCGCCAGGCGCTGATGAGGTCGTCCACGCCCTTGGCGCGGGTGATCCGCGAGAGGAACAGCACGTACCCGTCGCGCTCGAGGCCGCGGGCGGCCAGCGCGGCGTCGACGGCCGCCGGGTCGAGGTCGAGGAAGGCCGAGGTGTCGATCGGGGGGTAGCTGATCCGCACCCGGTGCGCGAGCTCGGCGGCGAAGCGGGTGCCGGCGAGGGCGTCGACCTGCTCGGCCCAGCGCACCACCTCCTCCTTGGTGAACTCCGACACCGCGAGGAGGTCGTCGCTGCGCAGGTAGGTGGACAGCACCCCGGCCGCCGCGCCCCACGCCCCGGTGCGCAGCGCGTTGGAGACGACGTTGGTGATGTCGGAGCCGACCGCCTTGGCCAGGGTGCGCACGTCGGGGGCGAAGCCCGCCACGCGGGCGCCGGCCACCGCCTGCACGACGACGTCGGTGTGCGGGGTGAGGTACATCGACAGCACGACGGTCGGCACGCCCTCGGCGAGCAGCTCCACCAGGCGCCCGGTCAGGCCCGCGATGTAGCGCCCGTCGGGCACGCGGTTGTCGCCGATCGGGTCCGGCCGCTCCACGGTGATGCCGGCCGAGTAGGGCAGCAGCGCGTCGAGGGGCTTCAGCGGCAGGCCCGCCGCCTGCAGCGCCTCCAGCGGCCAGGTGAGGATCCGCACGTCGTCGAAGCCGCGCAGCAGCGCCGCCTCGGCGAGGTTGCGGGCCTCCCCGGAGTGGCCGCAGATGACCGGGTCGGCGCGGACCAGGATGACGAGACGGCGCTCGGGCTTGCTCATGCCGGTCATGAGGTCCTCCTCGGGTGTGGTGGGTGCTGCGGACGGGGTGGAGCTCCGGCCCCGGCGGGACCAGGTCAGCGGGGACGGCCGAGCCGCCCCCGGGGGAGGGTCAGCGGGGGCGGGCCGCCGGCGAGGGCGGCCGCACCGCGCGCCCGTAGCCGTTCGGCTCCTCACCGAGGTGGAGCACCAGCCGGCCGCCGCGGTGCACCCGCGCCATCGACAGGTGCGGTCCGGGCAGCGGCTCGCCGTCGAGCGTGGCCGACAGCAGGTGCTGCGGCCGGGTCGCCGACGACGACGGGGCCTCGGCGTCGACGCCGTCGTCGCAGCTGATGGGCTGCTCGCGGTGCCCGACGGCCTCGACCACCAGCTCACCGCCCGGCACCGCCAGCACCGAGCGCTCGAAGGCCGGCGCCGACAGCAGGAACAGGTCCATCCCGGCGACGGGGAACAGGCCCAGGGAGGCCCACACGTACCAGGACGACAGGCCGCCGGAGTCGTCGTTGCCGGGAAGGCCGCCGCGGCCGGTGCCGAACTGGTGGGTCAGCGCCGCGTGCACCACCTGCGCGGTCCGGTCCGGCCGGCCCGCCCAGTGGTAGGCCCACGGGGCCTCCATGTCCGGCTCGTTGTTGAGCCCCTCGAACCGGTTCAGGGCGTACCCGGCGGCCATCTCCGCGGCGCCCGGGCGCAGCCCCGGCTGGCGCACCGGCGGCGCGCCGAAGCCGAAGAAGCTGTCGAGCATGGCCGTGAACGCCTCGTCACCGCCGGCCAGCGCGATCCGGCCGGCCATGTCGTGCAGCAGCCGGAACGAGTAGTTCCACTTGCCGCCCTCGTAGTACTCCGAGTCGCGCAGCAGCCCGGTGCTCGCGTCGAAGGCGTTGACCCAGCGCAGCGAGCGCTCGGCGAGGTCGTCCGCGAGGCGCCGGTCTCCCACGGCCCGCGCCACCTGCGCGGTGCAGTGGTGGGCGAAGGCCAGGTCGAGGGTGTGGGAGATCGGGTGCACCACCCCGTGGTCGATGAACATCTCCCCGTAGCCGCGGCGCAGGTCGTCGTCCATGTGCACCAGCGCCCACGACCAGTCGATCGGGGCCAGGTCGGTCGCGTGGGCGTCGGCCAGCGCCGTGTGGGCCAGCGCGCTGGCCTGCCGGAAGAACCTGTCCGCGCCGCGCGCCATCCGGTAGCCGATGGGGAAGTTGCCCTCCTCCTCGCTGACCCTGATGAGCGACTCCAGCAGGTCCGCAGCCCGCCCCGGCGCGATGGCGGCGAGCAGCGGCAGCTGGGTCTTGTAGATGTCCCACATCGTGGAGACGTCGAAGGCGAAGGGGCCGTCGGAGGGCCAGAACGGGCTCTCGTCGTCGGCGATGCACGGCTTGATGAGCGAGTGGTACGTCGCGGTGGCCATGACCGTGCGCCGCGCGGGGGTGCCGCCCTCGACCGCCACCCGGCCCACGTGGTCGGCCCACCGGGCGCGGGTGCGCTCGCGGACGGCGTCGAAGACGGGCTCCCCGGGGCTGCCGGGCAGGCGGGCGGCGCCCTCCGCGGCCAGGTTGGCGCGGGCCTGCTCCACCCCGCGCAGGGAGAAGCCGATCCGCACCTCCACGGTCTGCCCGGCGCGGGCGGGGCCCATGAAGAGCAGGCCGAAGGGGCGCAGCGTGGTCTGGCGGATCCTGTCGAAGTCCAGCCGGGTGCCGCCCTCGATGAGGCGCCGGTCGTGCCAGAGCATCGGGCGCCAGGGGGCGGCGTGCCGGGCCGGGCCGGACGGGCCGGGCACGTCGGTGTCGACCTCGAGGGCGAAGGACAGCGGCACGCCCTCCACGACGATGGTCCCCTGCGCGCGGCCCTGGCCGAGGTTCTCGACCTGCGCGCGCAGCGGCACCGTCCGCCCGTGCTCGATGGCCAGGCCGCCGCAGGAGGCGTCGACGACGACGCGGGCGGAGCGGTGCGCGGGGAAGGTGTACCGGTGCACGGCCGTCTTGGGACCGACCGTCAGCTCGCAGCGGATCCCGGACTCCAGCGTGGCGGCGTAGCAGCCGGCCTCGGCCACCTCGTCGGTGAGCTCCCAGCTCTGCCCGAGGTCGTCGAGGGGCTGCACCATCGGCGTGACCCGCAGGTAGTTGTAGTACTTGCGGATGGCGCCGGTGCCGGACTGCTGGAAGTGCGTGAAGCCGCTGGCCTGCAGGGTGTCGAAGACCTCGCTGGGCAGGCCCTCGAGGCTCTTGTCGTACTGGCCGTACCCGGTGGGGTAGGCCCCCGAGTACGCGCAGGCGCTGACCATGCCCAGCGGGCTGGTGGCGCCCGGGTGGGTGTTGCCGACCTGCGGCTTGGGCCACCACCACGCGGCGGCGAGACCGCGTGGCGCCGGCAGCCGGGTCGCAGCGGTCCCGACGAAGGGATCGATCTCGGTGAGGATGGCGTGAACCTAGCGTCGCGCGGGCTCCGCGCGGGTTTCTTCCGCGTGAACTGTGCACGGGCGCGTCGCGCTGACCAGCGACGGAGATCATCGGCGCGCCGCTCGCGGCCCCTCCTGCGAGGATCGCGCGTGTGACCCTGCTCATCGACGACCCGCCGGTGCAGCGGGCCGCCACCCGCCGCGCGCGCTGGCGCGACGCCTCCGGCTGGCTGCCGGTGCTGCTGCCCGCGCTGCTGGCCGCCGCCCTGACCGCCTACCGGTACGACGCCAAGCCGCTCTGGCGCGACGAGGTCTACACGCTGAGCACCGCCGGCCGCGGCGTCGGCGACATGATGGGGCTGCTGTCCGAGCGCGACGCCGGGCTGGTCGGCTACTACCTGGTGATGCACCCCTGGCTCGCGGTCAGCGAGGCCTCGTGGTGGATCCGGCTGCCGGGCGCGGTGGCCACCGTGGTCCTCGTGGCGCTGGTGGCGGTGCTCGCCCGGCGCTTCGCCGGCCCGTGGGGCGCCCTGGTCGCCGGCACCCTGGCGGCGCTGGCCCCCGCGGTCTACGTGCACGGCCAGGAGGCCCGCCCCTACCCGATGGCGCTGACGGCCGTGGTGGTCACCGTGCTGCTCCTGCTGCGCGCCACGCACCGCCCGCGGGCGTGGCTGTGGCCCCTCACCGGTGCGGTCGCGCTGCTCGCCGTGGCGCTGCACCCCCTCGTGACGCTGCCCTCGGTCGGCGCCGCGTTCTTCGCGGTGTGGCTGCGGCCCGGCCGCGCCAGCCGCTGGGCCCTGGTGCTGACGGCCCTGCCCGCCGGCCTGGCGGGCGCCGCCCTGGTGGTCGCCGGCTCGCTGCAGGCCGCCGCGCGCCCCCCGGCGCCGGCCACGCTGCCGGAGTACTTCACCTTCTGGCGCCTGGCCAGCGACGTCCCCTGGCTGGGCTGGCCGCTCCTGGCGCTCGCGGTGGTCGGGGCGGCGGTGCTGGCGCGCCGCGCCCGCCGCGGCGAGCCGGGCGCCCGGCACGCGCTGGTGCCGGTGCTGTGGGCGCCCGTGCCGGTGCTGGCCATCACCGTGCTGGGTCTGACCGGCGGGTACTTCAACGCCCGCTACGCCAGCGCGGCGGTGCCGCCGGCCGCGGTGCTCGCCGCCGTCGCCCTCACCGCGGCGCCCGCCGCCGCCCGGCGGGCGGCGCGCGGGCGCCGCTGGGCGGGCTGGGCCGCGGTGGCCGCCGTCGTCGCCCTCCTCGGCGCCCTGGCCCCCGGGGGGCTGGCCTACCGCGCGCAGCGGGCGGGCTTCGACGACCCGCAGGGCGCCGCCCGGCAGATCGCCGCGCAGGCGCAGCCCGGCGACGCGGTGGTCTACGTCGGCAACGTCGTGCGGCCCATGCTCGAGGCGTACTACCCGCCCGGCCTGGCCGGAGGTGACCGCCTGGACGACGCGCTGCTCGTGGCCTCCCCGGAGGACAGCGACACCCTCGGCGGCCTGGAGGTGCGCCGCGTCGGCGACAAGGTGGCGGCGCTGGCCCCGCACCAGCGGGTGTGGCTGGTGGGCTCGGTGGCCACCGCCACCGAGGACCTGGGCCGCACCACCGGCAACGCGCGAGCCGCCATGGACGGGCGCCGGCTGGTCTCCAGCACCGACCACAACTGGCTGCGCGTGGAGCTGTGGGAGCTCCGCCAGGCCGACACCACGGGGGCCACCGCCTCGCCCGAGCCGCCGGGCGTGGCGCAGTGAGCGACCCGTACTCTTCTGCGATGCCCAGCGACCGCCCCGCCGCCGGCCAGGCGCAGCCCGCTCGCTCGGCGGACGAGCAGCGGCGCTACAACGCCGGGTACGACGAGCAGCCAGAGGCCTACGAGTCGCTGCGGGCCGCCGGCCACATGACGCGCCGCCGCGTGGAGTACTTCGAGGGCGTGCTGCGCCGGGTGCCCGGCCGGGTGCTGGAGGTCGGCTCCGGCACCGGGACCCTGCTGCGGCGCCTGGCGGGCGCCCACCCCGACCGCCGCTTCACCGGGGTCGAGCCGCTGCCCAACTACGTGGAGTTCGCCAACGCCCGCTCCGCGGACCTGGGGCTGACCAACGTCGTCTTCGAGGTCGGCACGGGCGAGGCGCTGCCCGCCGGGGTGGCCGACGGCTCGGTGGACCTCATCATCAGCGTCGACGCGCTGCACCACGTCGAGGACCTGGACGCCGTCATCGCCGAGGCCTCCCGGGTCGCAGCCCCCGGCGCGCGCTGGCGGGCGATGGAGCCGAACCGGCTGCACCCCTACGTCTTCCTGTGGCACACCGTGACCGCGGGCGAGCGGACCTTCGACGCCGGCGACTTCCTGCGCCGGGCCCGGGCCGCGGGCTGGCGCCTGGCCGGCAGGGACCGCCTGTACATCTTCCCCTCCACCGTGCAGCAGGTGCCGCCGTGGGCCGAGCGCCTCGAGCGCCTGCTGGAGCGGGTGCCGTTCCTGTCCGGCGGCCTGGCCCTCGACCTCGTCAAGGACTGACGGCCGCCCACCGGGCCGCTCCCTGGGCCGCTCAGCGGCTTGCTCATCCCTCGGGGCGCAGGTCGGTGTACTTCGCGGCGCTGCCGCGCGCCAGGTGCGCCGGGTACTTCTCGGCGTTGGCGGCCAGCTTGGCCGTGAACGCCCGCTCGACGTCCACCCCGAGGGACTCCGCGAGCAGGAGCAGGTAGGCCAGCACGTCGGAGACCTCCTCCCCGGCGCGCTGGCGCAGCCGCTGCGCCGCCGGGTCGGCGCCGTCGTCCCCGCCGTCGTCGGCGATGGCGGCGGCCTCCTCGTCGGTGAGCCACTGCAGCAGCTCCGCCAGCTCCCCGACCTCCCCGACCAGGGCGAGCGCCAGGTTGCGGGGGGTGTTGAAGCGCTGCCACTCCCGTTCGGCGGAGAACTCCCGCAGCGCCCGCTGCATGGCCGCCACGTCCATCAGATGCCCCCCAGGTCGCACACCGGTCCCCGCAGCGAGCCCTCGCACTGCACCACCCTGGCCGCCCAGCGCACCCCCTCGGGCACGGCGAGGCCCACGCGCACCGGGCCCCCGTCCCCGGTGAAGCGCGCGAAGGCGGGCGTGGTGGAGCACTCCAGGCGCTCGGCGGCGCCGTCCACGCTGAGCTCGACCGTCCCGTCCGCGGCGAGTCCGCCGCCGGAGCCCTGGGCGTCGGGGCTGCGGCCGTCGGGGCCCTCGGCGCTGCCCACGCAGGCGAGCACCACGGCGTACGTCGCGGACTGCTCGGTGAGGAACACCGGCAGGCGCCCGTCGCCGGCCTGGGCCTGCGTCGGCACCACCGGCCGCGCCGTGACGGCGCCCACGGCCGCGGCGGCCACGTCCTGAGCGGTCTGGTCGTCGACCCACAGCCCGTCGGCCAGCTTGGCGTACCCCTGCTCGCGCAGCGGCGCGGTGTCGAAGCCGGCGGGCACCAGGGTGGCCGCGACCCCGTCCCCGTCGGGCAGCGCCACCCCGCGGACCGCCGCCTCGCGCACCGGGAGGCACCGCCCGCCCAGGCGCAGCGGCAGCTCGCTGGTGCGCACGACCAGGCACACCCCGCCCCCGGAGTCCCGCGCCACCCAGAACAGCAGCCCACCGGCCGCGGCGAGCAGGCGCGCCGAGCCCGGGTCGACCCCCAGGCCGGCCTCGGCCTGCGCCGCCGGCCACCACGTGCCGGCCCCCGCGGCGGCCCCGGCGGCGCCGAGCAGCGGGAAGAGCTCGGTGGCGGGGGCGCTGACGTCCAGCCGGGGCCCCTGCTCCTCGCGCGCCGCCGCCTGGCGGGCCACCGCTGCTCCCACCACGACGACGACGGCGACGGCGGCCGCGAGCAGCCGCCGGCGGCGCCGTGAGCGCCGCGCCCGCGGGAGCTCCGACGGCGGGGCCGCCCCGTCCGGGTCGGCGTCTGCGCCGGGGCGGTGGCCGGGGCCGATGGTGGGGCCGGTGTCGAGGTCGGCGTCGAGGTCGGCGTCGAGGTCGGCGTCGAGCTCCTCGACGTCGTCGCTCCGGCCCACCACGCGACCATCCTCGCCCCGCGGCCCACCGCGCGCCCTCCGCGGCCGCGTGGCGCTCGCCGCCCGCCCGGAGGTGTCGCAACCCTGCCGCTTCGTGTCGGAACCCTGCCCGGTCGTGTCGGAACCGGGCCCGGGTTCCGACACCTCGCGCCGGGGTTCCGACACCTCGCGCCGGGGTTCCGACAGTTCACGGCGGGTGCCGGCACGGCGCACCGCAGGACGGGCAGCGGCGGGCGCCCGCCAGGGCGTGGGGCGTTGCCCTGGGCGCGCCGGAGGCCGACCATCTGCCCATGACCGAGGACCAGCCCCGCGACACGGGCGTCCGCGACACCGCCGCCCCCGCCGCTGCCGCCAGCGCCACTGCCGCCCGCGCCGCTGCCGCCCGCGCCGCTGCCGACGACGGCGCCGCTGCGCGGCTCACGCGCTTCGGGGCGCTGCCGCCGGGGCCCGACCCGAGCACCTGGTCCACCGCCCAGCCGGTCGAGCACGGGCCGGCCGAGCCCCCGGACCGCTTCGAGGAGCTCCGCCGGAACCTGCTCCTCGGGGGCGCCTGAGCCCCCGCCGGGTCAGCGGGTGGGAGTCGCCCCGCCGACCACGAGCGCCTCACGGACCCCGTGCCCGGTCATCCACGCGGTGGTCGCCGCGCCCCAGCCGCCGGGGCGCACGAGCAGCACCACCTGGCCGGCGGCTCCGGAGACCAGGGCGTCGGCCAGGCGCGGCTCGTCGCCGCTGGCCACGAGCACCCGCTGCGTGGCCACGCCCCTGGTGACGGCGTGGTCGGCGATGGCCGCGGCGGTGGCGTACCGGTCGTCCCCGGCCAGGCGCTGCGAGGCCCCCAGGGCGGTGGCCACCTGCTCGGGCACCGAGGCCGTGCCGCCGACCACCACCACGGTGCGCCCGCGCACCGCGGCCGCCAGCGCCGGGCTGACGTCGGCGGCGCGCGGCGGGGCCAGCAGCACCGGCGCGCCCAGGGCCGCGGCGGTCCCGCCGACGGCGACGGCGTCGGCCAGCGACCCGCTGCCGCGCGCGACGTAGGCCGTGGCGCTGGAGGCCAGCTCGGGCCGCGCCGCCACGGCCAGGGCGGTGGTGTAGCGGTCGGCGCCGGCCACGCGGGTCACGCGGACGCCGAGCGCCTCCAGGTCGGCGACCACCCGCGGGGAGACGCTGGCCTCCCCGCCGACCACGACCACCGACCTCAGCGAGGGGGTGGCCGCGAGGAGGTCGGCGACGGCCGGGGAGAGCCGCCCGGCGGTGGTGAGCAGCAGCGGGGCGCCGAGCCGCCGGGCCAGCGGCGCCGCCGGCACGCTGTCGACCAGCCGCTCCCCGGAGACCAGCACCGCCGTCGTGGGCGCCGCGGCGACCCGGCCGGCCAGCGCCGCACCGGTGCGGTAGCGGTCCTCGCCGGAGACGACGGTGGTCGCCACCACCCCGGCCGCGTCGGCCGGGGGACTGGCCGGGGGACTGGCCGGGGAGCTCGCCGGCGACGACGACGGCGCGGGGTCCGCCGTGCCCGCCCACGGCCCGGCGTAGTAGTCGCCGAAGACCACCGTGCCCCACATGCGGCCGGCCCTGTCGTAGGAGATGCCGTACCCGGCGGAGTCGAAGGCCCCGTTGTCGATGTTGGCGCGGTGGCCCGGGGACGCCATCCACATCTGCTGCATCTGCGGCCCCGAGCCGGAGTTGTAGGCGATGTTCTCCGCGGCGCCGCGCCACCCGGCCGGCATCGTGCGGCTGTAGTCGTAGGCGGGCTCGGTGGGGGAGTGCACCAGCGCCGCGCCGCCCGCGCCGGCGTCGGACCTCTCGGCCATCCGGTCCGACCAGCGCTGCGCGACGGCGTCGAGGCGGGCGTCGCGGTGCAGCGCGTCCAGGCCCTTCGCGGTGCGCTCGGCGTCGTGGCCCGCCTGGATCGCGGCCAGCGCGGCCCGCTGCGCCGCCACCTGGGAGGCGGAGACGGCGGCCTCGGCGGGCGGCGCCGCCAGCGCGCCGCCGAGCACCGCACCGCCGGCGCACAGCGCGCCGGCGAGCGCGAGCCCGGTGAGCCGGGTCGCCGGGGCGGGGCGGCGGGTGACCATCACGCCCCGACGCTAGGGACCGCGCCGCTGCCGCGGGGTCGTTTCCACCGACCTCACCGGCCGGGTGACGATGGGGGCTCGCCCGAGCCGTGGAGGTCAGCCCGTGTCCGTCGTCGTCATCAACGCCCTGGACGTCCCCGACGGCGGCGGACCGGAGGTCGAGCGCCGCTTCGCCGCCCGCAAGCACGCCGTCGACGGCGCCGAGGGCTTCGAGGGCTTCCAGCTGCTGCGCCCCGTGGCCGGGGAGAGCCGCTACTTCGTGGTGACCCAGTGGGCCAGCCGCGAGGCCTTCGAGGCGTGGCGCGACGGGAGCGCCCGCGTGGCCCACAGCGACGGCGACGGCGGGCCCGCTCAGCGCCGGCCGGTGGCCACGGGCTCCACCCTGCTGGAGTTCGAGGTCGTCGAGCTCTGAGGGCGCCGCCCGATCGGGGGAGGGCCCGCCCAGCGCCGCCACGGGGGCTCAAGGCGGGCCCGGGGGTGGCCGAAGCAGGGGCTGGTCGACGACTCGGCCGCCAGCACCTGCCCGGGGAGCCACCATCACCACCGTCGACCCCGCCACCGCGCCCGCCGCCGGCCTGCCCGTCGCGCCCGCCGCCGGCCTGCCCGTCGCGCCCGCCGCCGGCCTGCCCGTCGACCTGCCCGTCGACCAGGCCGCCGAGCTGGGCCGCCTGCTGCGCGAGGACCGGCTGGTGAGCTGGTTCCAGCCCGTCGTCGACCTGGCGACCGGTGCCGTCGTCGCCCACGAGGCGCTGGTCCGCGGGCCCGCCGGCTCCCCGCTGCACCTGCCCGACCAGCTGTTCGCCACCGCCCGCGGGCACGGGCTGCTGGCCGAGCTGGACGCCGCCTGCCGGGCCGCCGCGTTCCGGGGCGCCGCGGCGCACGGGCTGGTCGAGCCGCTGGCGCTGTTCGTCAACGTCGAGCCCGAGGTGCTCGACAGCGCCCCGCTGGACGTGCTGCTGGAGATCGCCGCCAGCGCCCCGGGCCACCTGCGGGTGGTGGTGGAGCTCACCGAGCGCGCGCTGGCGCACCGGCCCAGCGACCTGCTGCGCACCGTCGAGCGGGTCCGCGAGGCCGGCTGGGCCGTGGCGCTGGACGACGTCGGGGCCGAGGAGCTCTCCCTGGCGTTCATGCCGCTGCTGCGGCCGGACGTCGTCAAGCTGGACCTGCGCCTGGTGCAGTCAGCCCCCGGCCCCGACGTCGCCCAGGTGATGAACGCCGTCAACGCCTACGCCGAGGAGAGCGGCGCGCTGGTCCTGGCCGAGGGCATCGAGGACGAGCGGCACCTGCGCCTGGCGCACGCCCTCGGCGCGAGCCTGGGCCAGGGGTGGCTGTTCGGCCGTCCGCAGCCCGTGCCCGCCACCGACCTGCCGACCGGGTCGCTGCGGCTGCCGCCGCCGCCCAGCGGCACCGGGCAGGGCGCCGCCGCCACCAGTCCCTTCGCGCTGCTGCCGCCGAGCACCGAGCTGCGCCAGGCGCCCAAGAAGCTGCTCGTGGAGCTGAGCAAGCAGCTGGAGCGCGAGGCGATGCGCGCCGGCAGCACCTGCGTGGTCGCCTCCACCTTCCAGGAGGCGCGCCACTTCACCCCGGCCACCACCGGCCGCTACCGCGACCTCGTGGAGCGCACCGCCTTCGTGTGCGCCCTGGGCGAGGACCTGCCGGCCGAGCCGATGCCGGGGGTGCGCGGGGCGACGCTCTCCCCGGAGGACCCCGTGCGCGGGGAGTGGGACGTGGTGGTGCTCGCGCCGCACTTCAGCGCCGCGCTGCTGGCCCGCGACCTGGGCGACACCGGCCCCGACGCCCAGCGCCGCTTCGAGTACGCCCTGACCTACGAGCGCTCCACCGTGGCCGCGGCCGGGCGCTCGCTGCTGGCCCGGGTGGTCGCCCAGGACCTCTCCCGCGCGACCGGCCCCGAGGGCGGCGCTGAGGAGGGCCCGCGCCCGCCCGCCGGACCCGGCCGCGGCCGCGGCCCGGCCCGCGCCGAGGCGCGCCAGGGCAGCGGCGAGGTGGACGAGAGCGTGCTGCGCCGCGCGCTGGCCGCCTCCACCAGCGGCGTCACCATCGCCGACCTGCGCCGTCCCGACCAGCCGCTGGTCTACGTCAACCCGGCCTTCGAGCGGCTCAGCGGCTTCCCCGCCGAGCAGGTGCTGGGGCGCAACTGCCGCTTCCTGCAGGGCTCGGACACCGACCCCGCGGTGGTCACCTCCATCCGCGCCGCCCTCGACGCCGGGCTGGAGTGGAGCGGGGTGCTGCTCAACCACCGGGGGGTGGAGCGCACGCCGTGGTGGAACGAGATCCACCTGTCCCCGGTGCGCGACGCCGACGGGCGCCTCGTGCACTACATCGGGGTGCAGACCGACGTCACCGAGCGCGTGCAGGCCCAGCGCGAGCTGGCCGCCGAGCGCGACCGCAGCCGCGCCCACCTGGCGCGCATCGAGGAGCTGGCCTACACCGACCCGCTGACGGGGCTGGACAACCGCCGCCGCTTCGAGTCGCGCCTGGAGGCGGCGCTGTGGGACGCCCGCGCCACCGGCAGCGGCCTGGCGGTGGTGCTGCTGGACCTGGACGGGTTCAAGGCCGTCAACGACACCCACGGCCACGCCACGGGCGACGAGCTGCTCGTGGCGCTGGCCGAGCGCCTGCGCCGCCGCCTGCGCCGGGCGGACCTGGTGTGCCGCCTGGGCGGCGACGAGTTCCTCGTGGCCCTGCCCGGGCTGGACCCGGGCCAGGCGGGGCGGCTGGCCGCCGAGCAGGCCGCCGCCGTGGTGGCCCAGCTGCGCGCGGACCTCACCCGGCCCGTCGCGGTGGGCGCCGGGGAGGTGTCGGTCGGCGTCAGCGCCGGCGTGGCGCTGCACCCCGCCGACGGCGACGCCGTCACGGCCCTCGTGCACGCGGCCGACCAGCGCATGTTCACCGAGAAGCGCGTGCACCGGCGCCGCTGACGCGGGCCGTCAGCCGCCGGCCGGTGACGCCGGACGCCCGGGGTGCCTCAGGCGTCCCGGGCGCCCTGCGACAGGGCCGCGGTCGCCCGCTGCAGGAAGGCCAGCACCACCGTCCGCTCGCCCGCCGGCAGGGAGCGGCTCACGGCGTCCAGCAGCGCCAGCGACGGCTCCCACGCCGCGCCGTTGGCCACCCGGGCCTGCTCCTGCAGCACCACGAGGGTGCGGCGCCGGTCGGTGGCGTGCGGCTCGCGGCGCACGTGCCCGGCGGCGGCGAGCCTGTCGACGAGCACGGTGGCCGACGCCGTCCTGATGCCCAGGCGCTCGGCCAGCTCGGCCACGCCCAGCGGCCCGTGGCCCTCGAGCAGGTAGAGCGCGGTGACGTCGGTGGTGCCCAGCTGCTGGGCGCGGGCGACGCGCGCCAGCAGCTCGCGGCTGGCGTCGGAGAAGGCCTGCAGCGCGCGCGTCACGTCGTCCGGCTCGAAGGGCACGACGGCGACGCTACCGCTAGATTGTCTAGCGACACGACGCTCTAGCGACAGGGAGTCACCATGGCCACCTCGACCACCCGCCCGGCCGTCTCGAGGGTCCTCGTCGCCGGCGCCAGCATCGCCGGCCCGGCCCTGGCGCACTGGCTCGCCCGCGCCGGCGTCGACGTCGTCCTGCTCGAGCGGGCCGAGCGGCTGCGCGACGAGGGCCACAACATCGACGTGCGCGGCGCGGGCCGCGAGGTGCTGCGCCGCATGGGCCTGGAGCAGGAGGTGCTGGCCAACACGACCGGGGAGGCCGGCACCCGCTTCGTGGACGAGCGCGGTCGCACCATGGGCGCCTTCCCTGCCTCCACCTCCGCCACCGGCGGCCCGACGGCCGAGGTCGAGGTGCTGCGCGGGCGCCTCAGCCGGCTGCTGCTGGACTCCTGCACCGGGCTGCCCGGCACCGTGGAGGTGAGGTTCGGCGAGCAGGTCGCCGACGTGCACGAGGACGCCGACGGTGTGGACGTGCAGCTGGCCTCGGGCGCCCGGGAGCGGGTCGACCTCGTCGTGCTCGCCGAGGGCCTGCGCTCGCGCACCCGCGACCGCGTCTTCGGGCTGGAGCGCGGGGAGCACGTCCGCGAGCTGGGCATGTACTTCGCCTACCTCGCGGTGCCGCGCGAGCCCGGCGACGACGACTGGTGGACCTTCCAGCTGCTCGGCCGCGGCCGCAGCGCGCACCTGCGCCCCGACGACGTCGGCAGCACCCGCGGCCTGCTGGCCTTCCGGGCCGACGTGCCGGGGCTGGACCAGCTGGAGCCCGCGGCCCAGTCCGCCGTCCTGCGGCGCGTCTTCACCGGCGCGGGCCCGGCCGCCGAGCGGCTGGCCGCGGCGACCGCCGAGCACCCGTTCTACTTCGAGGCGATCGGGCAGGCGCGGATGCCCCGCTGGTCGCAGGGCCGGGTGGTGCTGGCCGGGGACACCGCCCACTGCGCCTCGCCGATGTCGGGGATGTCCACCACCCTCGCCCTGGTCGGCACGCACGTGCTGGCCGGGGAGCTGACGCGGCCCGGCGCGTCGCTGGAGGGCGCGCTGCAGGCCTACGAGCGCCGGGTGCGCCCCGTCGTCGACGCCGCGCAGAAGCTCCCGCCGGGCACCCCGGCGGTCGGCAACCCCCGCTCCACCGCGGCGATCCGCGTCATCGGCGCGGTGGTGGGCCTGGCGGCCAGCCGCCCCGTGCAGCGGCTGCGACTCGGGGAGCGGCTCATCTCCCCGCCGGCCGACGTGGAGCTGCCCCGCTACGAGCACCTCGCGGCCTGAGGGCGCCGCCGCCACCGCCCCGCCGGGCAGCAGAGCCTCAGCAGGTGGGGGCGGAGGCCGGGCCGGTGCACGTGACCACCTCGGCGGCCCACAGCAGCCCGGTCGGTGCCTGCAGCCCGACCTGCACCGGCTCGCCCGTGCCGACGAACGGGCGCACGAGCCCGTCGGCGGGGCAGGTGCGCGAGGGCACCTCCTCGGCGTCGAGGCTGAGCCTGACCGGCGCCGTGCTCAGGCACGAGAGCACCACCGCGTACGGACGGCCCTGCGTGGTGAGCAGCACCGGCAGCCACCCGGTGCCGCGGCGCACGGTGACCGGCACCGCCGGCAGCCGGTCCGAGGCGCCCTCCACGGCCGCGACCACCACCCCGGACGCCGTCGCGGAGTCCACCCACAGCCCCGGCACGAGCTCGGCGTCCCCGGCGGCCTCGACCTCGGCGGTGCTGGCGCCGCGCGGCAGCAGCGTGCCGCTCGGGCCGCCGCCCGCGGGCAGCGCCAGGCCGCCGACGGCCCGGGCGGGAGAGGTGCAGATGCCGTTGCGCGCCAGCCGGTCGTCGGTGGAGCGCACCAGCAGGCACACCCCGCCCGTCGGCGTCTGCGCCACCCAGTACGAGGCCGCCGGCGCCACCGCGAGGAGCCGCTCCGACCCGGGCTCGACGCCCACGTCCTGCGCCAGCCCGTCGTCGGGCAGCCCCGTGCCCGGGCGCGCGGGCTGGGCGAGCACGGGGAAGAGCTCCTGCGCGCTGGCGGTGCCGTCCAGCGGCGCCGGCCCGTCCCCGGCCGCGTCGGCCCCGCGCTGCACGCGCACGCCCACCGCGACGGCGGCCAGCAGGACGACGACGCCGGCGGCGGCCACCAGCCGCCGTCGCCGCAGCGCGCGCCGGCCGAGCGCAGGCACCGCTGCCGGCGCAGCCGCCCCGGCGCGGCGGCCGCCGTCGCCGTCGTCGTCGTCGTCGAGCTCCAGCTCGACCTCGTCACCGCCGTCGGCGACCCGCCCCACGGCGGCACGGTCTCACGGCCGGGGGCGCCGCGTCCCCCGCCCGCGAGACCATGACGATCAGTGACCGGGTGGTAGCGATCAGCGGCGAGTCACCACAGACTGTGCGGATGCGCGACGACGCCACGGCGGTGGGGCTCCGGTGACGTCGGTGAAGGTGGTGGACCTCAGGGTCCACGACGACCTCGACGGCCTGTCCGAGTTCGAGCTGCTCGACCTGTACCTGCGGGTGCGCCGGCTGCTCGCCGCGCGCCTGTCCCGGCAGGAGGGCTCGGAGTCGATGGAGATGTTCTTCTCCCGCATGGCCGAGGTGGTCGAGCCGCCCGGGCCGCCGCCGGCGCCGAAGACGAGGATCTCGCGGCGCGAGCGGGAGGTGCTGCACTTCCTGGCCCAGGAGCGCACCAACGCGGAGATCGCCGCGACGCTGTTCATCAGCGAGCACACGGTGAAGAACCACGTGTCCAACATCCTGGCCAAGTACGAGGTGGGCACCCGCCACGGCGCGGTGATGGCCGCCATCCGCGAGGGCACGCTCACCGTCGACTGAGCGGCACCCGGCCTCAGGGCAGGCTGACGCCGGCCAGGGCCTGCGAGACCTCCCACGCCCGGGCCGCCTCGGTGGTGCTGCGCAGCGACGGGTACAGCGGCTGCTCCGCCGGCGGACCGCCCACCCGGCCCGGCCCGCGCGGGCCGTACATGACGCCCCGGTCGGCCGCCGTCGCCGCCGCGTCCTCGGGCACCGTGGCCGCCAGCAGCGCCGGCAGCCCGGCCGTCTCGGGGGTGCCCACCAGCACGCCCCGCGCCGACAGCCACCTGATCACCCGCACCTGCGGGGTGTCGGCGCTGCGGCCGACCTCCGGGCGCGCGGCCAGCAGGCTGGTCGGCGCCACGCCGGGGTGGGAGACCACGCTGGTCAGGCCCCACCCGCCGGCGCGGCTTCGCCGGTCGAGCTCGAGGGCGAACAGGCCGTAGGCGATCTTCGAGGACCGGTAGGCGGCCATGCCGTCGTAGGAGCGCTCCCAGTCGACGTCGTCCCAGTGCACCGACCCGCGCGCCGCGGCGACGCTGATCTGGGAGACCACCCGGGCCCGGCCCGCCCGCAGCAGCGGCAGGAGGTGCGCCACCAGCGCCACGTGCCCCAGGTGGTTGGTGCCCAGCTGCAGCTCGTGGCCGTCGGCGGTGGTCTGCCGGGTCGGCGGGGTCATCACCCCGGCGTTGCCGATGAGCAGGTGCACCGGTGAGCCCTCAGCGCGCAGCTGCTCCCCGAGCGCGGCCACCGAGGCCAGCGACCCCAGGTCCAGGTCGCGCAGCACCACGTCCGCCCCCGGCACCGACCGCCGGATGCCCGCAGCCGCCGCCTCGCCCTTGGTGCGCGAGCGCACCGGCAGCACCAGCTGCGCGCCCGCGGCGGCCAGCCGGGTGGCGATCCGCAGCCCGATGCCGTCGCTGCCCCCGGTCACCACCGCCCGCCGCCCGCGCAGGTCGGGGACGACGACGGCGTCCGCCGCCGCCCGCGCCCGTGCCCCGGCTCGTCCCTCGGCCCGTCCCTGTGACGGCTGCTGTGCTCGCTCGTTCGCCATGCCCCGAGCCTGGGCCCTGGGACGGCGCCCCTCCAGGACCGGCGCATCCGGGGACCGGCGGTCCCTGGCTGGGCCGTCGTGCCCGGTGGCGCCCGTCGCGCAGGATGGGCGGCGGACGCACACCACGGGAGGCGGCGTGATCGACAGGGCGGGCCTGGCGGAGTTCCTGCGCCGTCGTCGTGAGGCGCTGCAGCCGGCGGACGTCGGCCTGCCGCGCGGCGCGCGCCGCCGCACCCGGGGGCTGCGCCGCGAGGAGGTCGCGGCGCTGTGCCACATGTCGGCCGACTACTACACCCGCATCGAGCAGGAGCGCGGGCCGCAGCCGTCCGAGGCGATGCTCGCCGCGATCGCCCAGGGCCTGCACCTGTCCGTGGCCGAGCGCGACCACCTCTTCCGCCTCGCCGGCCACGCCGCACCGCTGCGCGGCGCCGCGGGGGAGCACGTCAGCCCCGGGATGCTGCGCATCCTCGACCGTCTCGACGACACCCCCGCGGAGGTGGTCACCGAGGTCGGCGAGACGCTGCGCCAGACCCGGCTCGGCGTCGCGCTCACCGGCGACGCCTCGCAGCGCTCCGGGCCGGCGCGCAGCCTGGGGTACCGCTGGTTCACCGACCCGGGCACGCGGGCCCTGTACGCCGCCGACGACCACGAGCACCTCTCGCGCCTGTTCGCCTCCGGCCTGCGCGAGCTGGTGGCCCTGCGGGGACGCGGCTCGCGCGCCGCGGCGCTCGCGGACGACCTCCTGCGGCGCAGCCCGGAGTTCGCCGCCCTCTGGCAGGCCCACGAGGTGGGCGTGAGGCCGCGGGAGACCAAGCGCTTCGTCCACCCCGAGGTGGGCCTGCTGGAGCTGAGCTGCCAGACGCTGCTCGACCCCGACCAGGGGCACCGCCTGCTCGTCTACACCGCCGCGCCGGGCAGCGAGAGCCACGAGCGGCTGCAGCTGCTGGAGGTGCTGGCCGGCCGGGCCGTGTGATCACCGTGCGTGATCGGTTCGCCCCCGCGCCGACGCTGCGGCAGCGTGGGGCGCAGCCGAGCGCGAGGGGGTGTCCCGATGAAGGCGATGGTGTACCGAGGGCCGTACCAGGTGCGGGCGGAGGAGAAGCCCGACCCGCGGATCGAGCACCCGGGCGACGCCGTGATCAGGGTGACCCTGGCGGCCATCTGCGGCTCGGACCTCCACCTCTACCACGGGCTCATGCCCGACACCCGGGTCGGGCACACCTTCGGCCACGAGTTCATCGGGGTCGTCGAGCAGGTCGGCTCGGCGGTCGAGGAGCTCACCGTGGGTGACCGCGTCATGGTGCCGTTCAACGTCTACTGCGGCACGTGCTGGTTCTGCGCGCGGGGGCTGTTCTCCAACTGCCACAACGTCAACCCCAACGCGACGGCCGTCGGGGGCATCTACGGCTACTCCCACACCACCGGCGGCTACGACGGCGGCCAGGCGCAGCGCGTGCGGGTGCCGTTCGCCGACGTCGGCCCGACGAAGGTCCCGGACTGGATGTCCGACGAGGACGCCGTCCTGCTCACCGACATGACGGCCACCGGCTACTTCGGCGCGCAGCTGGCCGACGTCGTCGAGGGCGACACCGTGGTGGTGCTCGGCGCCGGCCCGGTGGGCCTGGTGGCGGCCCGGTCGGCGTGGCTCATGGGCGCCGGGCGCGTCATCGTCGTCGACCACCTCGACGACCGCCTCGAGCGCGCCCGCACCTGGGCCTACGCCGAGACGATCAACTTCACGCACGTGGACGACGTCGTCGTCGAGATGAAGAAGCAGACCGACTGGCTCGGCGCCGACTCCGTCATCGACTGCGTCGGCGCCGAGGCCGACGGCAACCTCCTGCAGCACCTCACCGCCGCCAAGCTCAAGCTCCAGGGCGGCTCGCCGGTGGCGCAGAACTGGGCCATCGACGGGGTGCGCAAGGGCGGCACCGTCTCGGTGATGGGCGCCTACGGCCCCATCTTCAGCGCCGTGAAGTTCGGCGACGCGATGAACAAGGGCCTGACGCTGCGGATGAACCAGACGCCGGTCAAGCGCCAGTGGCCGCGGCTGTTCGAGCACGTGCGCGCCGGGCACCTGCGCCCCAGCGAGCTGGTCACCCACCGCTTCGCGCTGGACGACATCGCCGAGGCCTACCACGTGTTCTCCAGCAAGCTCGACGGCTGCATCAAGCCGCTCGTGATCCCCGACGCGGCCTGAGGAGGACGACGACGATGAGCACCGAGCCGAGCAGCACCGAGCCGACGGGCACCGGGCCGAGCAGCACCGGGCAGCCGGCCGGCGGTCCGGCCACCCCGTACGTCGCCCACCGCCGGCGCCCGACGCCCTCGGCCGAGGAGCTGCGGGCCCGCATCCCCGGGTGGGGCGCCGACCTCGACCCCGCCGACCGCCCCTCCTTCCCCAAGATGCAGTGGCAGGCCGACTCCGGCGCCCGCTGGGAGTACCCGCCGGAGCAGCCCCGCGACCCCCGGCGCGAGCGGTCGGTCGAGCACGCCCAGCTGACGCCGGTCTACGGCACGGCGCAGCCGCTGCACGGGCTGTCCGGCGCCGTGAGGCGCCTGGCCTACCGCCGCTACAGCGAGGGGCGCGCGGCGCACTGGCTGCTGCTCATCGCCGGCGACCGCATCGAGGCCTGGGGCGCGCGGGGGCGCTCCCTGGCCAGCGCCCGCCCGGACCAGCCGCTGACCGAGACCGGCGTGGCCGCCGAGGTGAGCCACCACGGCATCGCCTCCCGACGGCGCGGCAGCCGCACCGACACCGGCCACCAGATGCTCGACCCGGTGCTCGTCGCCGGCCCGTGGGTGGCCGCGGCCGCCGGTGCCGCGCTGGGGGTCCGCGCCCTCGCCCGCGCCGCCCGCCACTGACCCACCTCCACCCGCGCGGCGGGGCTGGGCAGCCTGACGCCCGGTGGGGAGCCTCACGCCCGGGTCCGAGCCCGGAAGCGGGCCTCAGGCTCCCCACCGGACCTGAGGCTCCCCACTGCCGGCCCGCCGCGTGACGACGTCGCCCGCGAGCGCCAGCCGGGAGGCGGGCACCACGGCACCGGCGCAGGATGGGCCGCGATGGCGACCGGTGAGCAGACCCGCGTCCGCAGGCCCTCGCTGCTGGCGCTCGCGCTGGTCACCGGGATCGGCCCCTTCGCCACCGACACCTACCTGGCCGCGCTGCCGCAGGTCCGCGAGGCGCTGGCCACCAGCTCGGCGGGCGCGCAGCTGACCATCACCGGCTTCATCGTGGGGCTGGCGGTCGGCCAGCTCGTCGCCGGGCCGGTCAGCGACGGGCGGGGGCGGCGCGGCGTCGTCGTCGGCAGCGCCGCCGCCTTCACCGCCGTCTCGCTGCTGTGCGTGCTCGCCCCCAGCGCGCCCCTGCTCGTGGTGCTGCGCGTGCTGCAGGGGCTGGTCGCGGGGGCCGGCGTGGCCGTCGGGCGGGCCGTCGTCAGCGACTCCCACGACGGCCCGGCCGCCGCGAAGGCGTTCGGCACCCTGGCGGCCATCACCCTGCTCGCACCGGTCATCGCGCCGGCAGCCGGCGGGCTGGTGCTGCAGGTCGCCGACTGGCGGGCCGTGTTCGGCCTCATGGGCGCCCTCGGTGCGCTGATGCTCGGCGCCGCGCTGGTGGGCGTCCCCGAGACCCTGCCGCGCGAGCGCCGCCAGCCCGGTGGGCTGCGCGCCCTGGGCGCGCGCGTGGCCGACCTCGCCCGCGACCGCCGCTTCGTGCACCCGGTGGTGGTGCAGTGCCTGGCCACCGCCGGCTTCTTCGTCTACATCGGCGGCTCCTCGATCGTGCTCCAGGACGCCCTGGGCCTGTCCAGCGGCACCTACTCCCTCGTCTTCGCCACCAACGCCGCCGCCATGGCGGCCACCAGCCTGGCCTTCCGGCTCACCGTGACCCGGCTGGGCGCACGGGCGCTGCGCCAGGTCGGGCTCCTCACCTCCACCGCGGGCGCGCTGGCGCTGCTCGCCGTCGCGGCCACCGCCGCCGGGCGGGGGCAGGAGGTGCCCCTGGGGGCGGTCTGGCCGCTGCTCACCGTCGTCGTCGCCGGCATGGGCCTCACCCTGCCGGCGAGCACCGTGCTCGCCCAGGAGGCCGGTCGGCGCTCGGCCGGCACCGCCTCCTCCCTCCTGGGCGGTTCGGGCTTCCTCGTCGGTGCCGCCGTCACGCCGCTGACGGGCCTGGTCGGTGACGAGTCGGTGCTGGCGATGGCCGCGCTCATGGTTCCCGGCTTCGCCGTCGCCACCCTCGTGGCGCTCGCCCCGGACCTGCTCACTCGGCGGCGCTGACCGCCTCGAGGTCCTGCACGCCCACCACGCGCAGCAGGTCCAGGCGCTCGCCGGTGCCCGTGCCCGGCTGCGGGCGGAACAGCACCAGCCGCTGCCCCGACGGCGGGCTGACCACCACGTCGCACTCCAGGTCCAGCCGCCCCACCCGCGGGTGCAGCAGCACCTTGCGCGTGGAGCGGCGCAGCGCCACCTCCTGGCGCGCCCAGATCTCCTGGAACTCCGCGCTCTCGCGGTGCAGCGCCGCCAGCAGGGCGCGCACGTCGTCGTCCTCGCCGCGCTGCCCGCTCGTGACGCGCAGGTCGGCGACGTGCTCGCGCCCCAGCTGCTCGCGCTGCTCCGGCGCGTACAGCGCCGCGATCGCGGGGTCGGTGAACCAGCGCCACACGAAGGCGCGGTCCAGCCCGCGCGCGTCGGTCATCGACCCGAGCAGCGCGCGGTTCAGGGGGTTCTGCGCGACCACCACGCTGAGGTCGTCGGTGACCATCGCCGGCACGGTCGGTGCCAGGGCGTCCAGCACGCACATGAGGCCGGCGTCGGCGTACCCGACCGCGCGGTGGCGCGCCGGCACGGGCTGCCCGGCCAGGCGGTGCACGTGGTCGCGCTCGTCCAGGGTGAACCTCAGCGCCCGGCAGACGGCGCCCAGCACCTCCGGGGAGGGCCGGGGCCCGCGGCCCTGCTCGATGCGCTCGTAGTAGTCGGTGGAGATCGCCGCCAGCAGCGCCACCTCGTCGCGCCGCAGGCCCGGGGTCCGGCGGCGGGCGCCGGCGACCAGGCCGACGTCGGCGGGCTGCAGCAGCTCGCGCCGGTGGCGCAGGAACTCCCCGAGCGCGTCCTTGCTCTGCTCGCTCACCGGCCCAGTGTGCTGCCGCTCCGGCCGTCCATCCCCGGACGGCCCGTCCGGGGATGAGCCGTGCGCGGGACGCGCGTCCGTCGCGTCGCAGGGTGGTGGCACACCGACCAGGACGACGACGGACGGAGCACCTCCCATGACCACGCAGACCACCCCGAAGACCGCTCTCATCACCGGAGCCAGCCGCGGCCTGGGCCGCAGCAGCGCGCTGCACCTGGCCCGCGCCGGCTGGGGCGTCATCGGCACCTACCGGTCCGAGCGCGCCGAGGCCGAGGCCGTGCTCGCCGAGGTGCGCGGGCAGGGCGTGCCGGCGGCGGCGCTGCAGCTGGACGTCGGCGCCGCCGCGTCCGACGCCGCCGTGCGCGAGGCGTTCGTCGCCGCGGTCCGCGACGCCCTGGGCCGGGCCGGCGCCGACGGGCTGCGCGCGGTCGTCCACTTCGCCGGCCACGGCGTGCACGCCCCGTACGCCGAGACCACCGCCGAGCAGCTCGAGGAGCTGCTGCGCGTGCACGTCTCGGCGCCCTTCCTGCTCACCCAGGCGCTGCTGCCGCTGCTGGGCGAGGGCAGCCGCGTGGTCAACGTCTCCAGCGGCCTGGCGCGCTTCACCAACCCCGGCTACGCCGCGTACGCCGCGGCCAAGGGCGCTGTGGAGGTGATGACCCGCTACCAGGCCGCGGAGCTGGGGGAGCGCGGCATCCGCGTCAACGTGCTGGCCCCCGGGGCCATCGCCACCGACTTCGGCGGCGGCGTGGTGCGCGACGTCGCGGCGGTGGGCGACGTCGTCGCGCGGGCCACCGCGCTCGGGCGCGTCGGCCTGCCCGAGGACATCGGTGCGGTGGTGCCCCAGCTGCTGTCGGACGGCTTCGGCTGGGCCAGCGGCACCCGCATCGAGGTCTCCGGCGGCCAGCAGCTCTGAGGCGGACCCCCTGCCCGGCCTCCGGAGGCGGTCGGGCAGGGTGGTGGGGTGGCCGACTGGGACGACGTCGTCAGGTACTTCTCCACCGACGCCGTGGCGCACCTCGCGACCATCGGCAAGGACGGCGGGCCCCGCTCCGTGCCCGTGTGGGTGGACGTGCGCGGCAGCGAGCTGCTCTTCTTCACCGAGGAGGGCAGCGTCAAGGACCGCAACCTCGCCCGCGACCCGCGCCTGGCCTTCTCCGTCACCGCCCCGGCCAACCCGCTGAGCCTGGCGACGGTGCGCGGGGAGGTCGCCGAGCGGCTCACCGGCGAGGCGGCGATGGCCGTGGTCGACCGCGTCTCGCGCGCCTACACCGGTGAGGACTACCCCCAGCGCGAGGGCTTCGTCGCCTTCGTCGTGCGCCCGACCTCGTGGTGGGCCAACGACTTCACCGAGGCCTGACCGCGCTGCGGGCGTGGCCCCGGCGGACCAGCTCGGACAGGACGGCGACGTCGACGTCGTCCAGACCCCTGAGGTAGACGCAGCTGGCGCCGGTCTCGTGCGGGCCGAGCCGGGCCAGCAGCTCCTCGGCGTCGGGGCCGCTGCGCAGGCCGTAGAGCGCCAGCCGGGCGCCGCGGACCGCGAAGCCGACCGCCGGCCACTCGTGCGTGCGCCCGCCCGAGGACGACGTCGTGGTGGTGCCGTACCCGACGATCGAGCCCCAGAGCACGGCCTGCTCGCCGGTGGCGGCGGCGAAGACGTCGGCGAGCCGGCGCGCGCCCTCCCGGCGCGCCGGGGGTAGCGCGTCGAGGTGGCCGGCCAGGTCGGTGCCTGTGCGCTGCGTCTTCGGCGTGGCCACGCCCCGAGCGTGGCGCCGCGCGCCCCTCGGGGGCAAGCCTCGTCGACCGACCACCGTCGGGCGACGCGGTCAGCCCCGGCGGTGCGAGGCGGTGCAGCGGGCCTCGGAAGACCGGCCCCTTGGCGGTGACGGGTCCGTCACGGTGGAGGGGCCGATCGCCCGACGTCCGCGGACCCGCCCGTCCGGGTCCCCCTCGCTCCCTCGCCGCTGGGCGCGCGGTCAGCGGCGCGGTCGCCTGCTCCCGCCGCCACGGGGCGGCCTGCCGACCCAGGCGCTGAAGGAGCGCAGGGAGCCCGACCCCGGCCGCCGCAGCCACGGCCAGGGGTGCAGGGCGACGACGTCGAGCGCCGCCGAGCGCCTCTTCCAGCCCGGCACGTAGGTCCACGTCGTGGCCAGGGGGCGCCCGGCCAGCTCGGCCACCGGGTCGCCGAGGTGCACCTGCACCTCCCGCTCGGCGGCCAGGTCGGCCAGGGCCTCGGTGAGGAAGACCAGGCGCTTGCCCGACAGGGCCAGGCGGGTCAGCAGCGGCTCGTCGAAGACGAACACCGCCGGCAGGTCGGGGTGGGCGGCCAGGGCGGGCTCGTCGGTGCCGAGGGACTCCGCGGTCAGCCACACCGACTCCGGTTCGCCCCTGACGAGCGGCTCGACGGGGCCCGCGTCGGTGGGGCCTCCGGCCAGCGAGGCGGGGCCCTCGACCTTGGGGCCCGACTGCACCTCGGGCCAGTCCTGCACCGGGCACGCGTCGCGCAGCGCGCACCCGGCGCACAGCTGCGGGGCGCGCTTCTCCACCTGCCAGCGGCTGAAGCCGTAGACCTTGCCGGTGCCCATCCCGGCGGCCCACTGCCAGCCGACCCGGTTGGCGGCGCGGGAGCCGTCGAGCAGGTGGCGGTACATGCGCTGCTCGCCCTCGCGCCAGTCGGCGCCGGCGCGCACGGCCCACTGCGAGGCCAGCCACATCCGGGTCTGGTTGACCAGCCAGCCCTTCTCCTGCAGCTCACCGACCGTGGCGTCCATGCAGGCCATCTCCCGCGGCCAGGGGTCGCCGTCCCAGGACGCGCTGCCCCGCCCGCTGCCCCGCCCGCTGCCCGGGACGGGCACGGGGGCGCCGAAGCGCAGCGGCGCGCCGTTGGCCCGCCCGACCCGGGCGTACACGTGGCGGGAGTACTCCTGCCACAGCAGCTCGTCGCGGAACTTCTCCCGGTCCCGGTGGGGCGCGGCGCCGGCGGCCTCCCACACCGCCGGCAGCGTCAGCAGCCCGTGGCGGATGTAGGGGGAGAGCTGGCTCGCCCCGCGGCTGGACTCGGGCAGCACGGTGCTGCGGCGCGCGGCGTAGCCGGTGAGGTCCAGGGAGGCCAGCGCCGCGTCCGCGGCGGCCTGCCCGCCCCGCACGGGTGAGGCGCGGACGTCGTCGCAGGCCAGGTGGCCCAGGTGCTCGCGCACCCAGGCGACCACCCGCGCCCTGTCGCCGCTGCTGTCGACCGGCGGGGTGGGCAGGCGCACCCGGTCACCCTCGCCGATCACCCCGGCCGCGGCGAGCCGGGCCGGCCAGCCGCCGCAGCGCCGCCGCCCGGCGCCGCCACGCCGGCCACGCCCTCCGCCAGGTCGCCGGCCACGGGCCCCGCCGCTGCTGCGCCAGCGTGCGCCGCACCAGCGGCGCGACCACCGCCGTCGCCGGCACCGGACCGGTGTGCTGCTCGCGCTCGCGGGCGCGCTCCTCGAGGTCGAGCGGCACCAGCACCTGCTCCACCGCCGTCAGCAGCGTGCCGCGCAGCAGCCACAGGGAGGTCTGCGCCCGCGCGTCGACGAAGAGCAGCTCGGCCAGCAGCGCCCGCGCCTCCCGCGCCCGCTCCAGCCCCTCGGCGAGCTGGCGGGCGACGTCGGCCTCGGCGCCCTCGGTCTCGGCGGCCACGAGCTCGCCGAAGGCGCGCAGGCAGGAGGCGACCTCCTCCAGCAGCACCGCGAACGCGGGCCGGACGTCCTCGCCGTAGCCGTCGTCGGGGGTGGGGGCCCGGGGCGCCTCGTGGTGGACGGCCACGAAGAGGGCGCGCAGGGCCAGGGCCGACTGGTCCAGGGCGTCCAGGCCCGTGCGCAGCGCCGGCTCCACCTCCCTCGTGCCCAGGGCGCGGGCGTTCCAGCGGCGCAGGTCGCCGACCTCGCTGACGGCCTCGGCCGCCGCCGCGGCCGTGGTGGCCACCGCGCGCGCCCGCCCCAGCCACTGGGCGACCTCCGCCTGGGTGACGGCCCGCTCGGCCAGGGACCGGCTGGCCAGCTCCAGGCACGCGGCCTGCTGCTCGGCCACCTCCCGCACCTCGGCGACCGCGCGCCGCGTCGGCACCGCCGGCGGCAGGAGCAGGGCCAGGGCGATGCCCACGCCCGTGCCGATGAGGGTGGTCACCACGCGGGTCTCCGCCGCGAGCTGCTGGCCGCCGACGGCCAGCACGAGCATCGCGCTGATCGGGGTCTCCAGGGTCTGCGCGCCGAGGCGCAGCAGGGCCGCCAGCCCCAGCGAGGCGGCGATGGCCAGGCCCAGGCTCCACCACGTCAGCCCGACCAGGGTGGACAGGACGACGGCGACGAGCACTCCGGTCAGCACCGCCCCGACGCGGACGGCCGCCATCCGCAGGCTCGCGTGGGCGGAGGCCTGCAGCACCAGCAGCGCGGTGAGGGCGCCGGTGAGGTCGACGGGCCCGTCGGTGAGCCAGGTGGTCAGCAGGTAGGCGAGCACCCCGGCGAGGACGAGCCGGGCCGTCCTGGTGACGGCCGCGACGTCGACGTGCACATGGCCTCCTCGCCCCCGGGTGCGGGCTGCGAGGCGGCCCTACCGCGTCCGGGTCGCCATCGTGCGCCCGACCGCCGCGGCCGGCGAGCCGGCGCGGCGCGGGCGCAGGTCGATGACGGCCGGCGCGCTCCCGAGCGAGCTGTCGTCGATGGCCAGGGCGTCGAGGGCCAGGGCGTCGACGGGCAGGGCGTCGACGAGCGCCGCGGCGGTGGCGAGGTCGGCGACCGGCGTCCCGAGCTCGAGGGCGCGGGTGGCCTTGCGGGTGCCGGAGCGCACGTCGTCGGTGACGAGCAGCACCGTGCGGCGCGAGACGGCGCTGGTGACGCGCAGGCCGCGCTCGCGGCAGCGGGCCTCGAGGTCGGCGCGGACGTCGGGGTCGCCGCCGGTGAAGACGACGGCGTCGCCGGCGCGGAGCGCGGGCAGCGGCTGCGAGGAGGGCGCTGCCACGGATCGTGATAACGGGACCGGGCTGCTGGACCTGTCCCCGCCCACCGACCCGCGGGGCCTCAGCGCCGCAGCAGCCGCCGGCAGTGCGACCGGCGGCCACGCCGTCGTCGTCGCCCGGCGCAGGAGGTCGGCGTGGGCGTCAGGCCCACCGGCGCGCAGGTAGCAGGCGAGCAGCTCCGCGGTGGCGCGCGCGTCGCCGAGGGCGGAGTGGGCGCCGGTGAGCCGCACGCCCGCGGCGGCGCAGCAGTCGGCCAGCTTGCGCCGCAGCAGGTGCGGCAGGTGGCGCCGGCTCTCGGCGAGCGTGCACAGCTGGGCGACCTCGGGCATGAGCACGCCGGCGCGCTCGAGCTCGGCCCGCAGGAACGGCACGTCGAAGCGGGCGTTGTGCGCCACGAGCACCCGGCCCGCCAGCACCTCGACCAGCGGTGCCACGACGTCGGCGAAGCGCGGGGCCGAGCGCACGTCGGCGGGGCGGATGCCGTGCACGTGCGTGGCCCCGACGGTCGGGCGGCCGGGGTGGACCAGCGTCGACCACTGCGCGCCCAGCTCGCCGCCGGGGGAGACGTGGACGACGGCCACCTCCACGACGCGCTCGGTGCGCGGGGAGAGGCCGGTCGTCTCCAGGTCGAGCACGGCGAAGCCAGGGGTGCCGGGGAAGTGCACCCCGTCACGCTACGTGGTCTGCTCACCCGGTCAGCGCACGCTCCGTCGCTGCTGCTCGGACTGCCTGGACGGAGCGGCGGACGTCCTCGGCGTCGGTGGCCGCGTTGCTCACCGAGATCCGCATGACGTCGCGCCCTCTCCAGCGCGAGCCCGACATCCACGCCTCGCCGCCGGCGAGCAGGCGCTGCGTGACCGCCCGGGTGCGCTCGTCGTCCTCGAAGGCCACGCAGACCTGGGTGTGGACGACGTCGTTGAGCACCGTCGCGCCCGGGACGTCCGCGATCCCCCCGGCGAGAGCGCGCGCGTTCGCCGCGAGCCCGCCGACCAGCCGCGCGACGCCGTCGGAGCCCAGTGACCGCAGCGCCGCCCACACCGGCACCCCCCGCGCCCGTCGGGAGAGCTCCGGCACGTGCTCGAGGGGATCACCGGCGCCCGTCACGTCGGCCACGAGGTAGCTGGTGTGCACGCCCATCGCCCGGCGCAGGTCGGCCGGCTCGCGCACCGCGGCGATGCCGCAGTCGTAGGGGGTGTTGAGCGTCTTGTGGGCGTCGGTGGTCCACGAGTCGGCGCCCGCCACGCCTGAGGTCAGGTGGCGCAGCTCCGGGCAGGCGGCTGCCCACAGCCCGAAGGCGCCGTCGACGTGCACCCACGTCGCGGCTGCACCACCCTCGCCGGCCCTCCCACCGGGGCTGCGCGACTCTCGGACTGCAGCGACCGCCTCGGTGAAGGGGTCGAAGGCGCCGGAGTGCACGTTCCCCGCCTGCAGGCAGACGATGAGCGGCGCCTCGCGCGGCACCGCCGCCAGCGCCGTCCGCAGGGCCGTCACCTCGACCCGCCCCTGGTCGTCGGCCGCCACGACCGCCGGCCGGCCCAGCCCCAGGTAGCGCAGGGCGAGGTCGACGGTGTCGTGGCGCTCGGCGCCCACCAGCACGTGCACCCGCGGGCCGCCGGTGAGGCCGTCGGCGTCGAGGTCCCACCCGACGTCTCGCAGCACGCGGGAGCGTGCGGCGGCGAGGCACGTGAAGTTCGCGGTGGTCGCGCCGGTGGTGAAGCCGACTCCGGACCCGCGGGGCAGGCCGAGCAGCTCCAGCACCCAGCCCGCCGCCGCCTCCTCGAGCGCCGCGACCGCAGGGGTGGCGTAGCGCAGCCCGGCGTTCTGGTCCCACGCGCTGACCAGCCAGTCCGCTGCGAGCGCCGCGGGCAGCGTGCCGCCCATCACCCAGCCGAAGAAGCGGCCGGACTGGATGGCCAGGAGTCCCGGCTCCGCGGTGGTGGCCAGCTCGTCGACCACCTGCTGCGGCGGCGCGCCCTCGGCGGGGAGAGGGACGGCCAGCCGGCCCGCGAGCTCGTCGGCGGTCGCGCTGGGACGCACCGGCCGGGTGCCCACCCCTTCCAGCCAGCGCTGCGCGTGGCCGGCTGCCGCCTGCAGCGCCGGTCGGTAGTCGTCGACGTCCACCGCCATGGGGGCCTCCCGAGTCGGTCCCGACGGTAGACCCGCGAGGCCCCCCGCAGAAGGGCCTAGTCGTCCTGCTCCGGCAGGTACAGGCAGAAGGGGTGCCCGTCGGGGTCGCGCATCACGCGCACGTCGTCCTGCGGCTGGAAGCTGTCGACCTCCGCGCCGACTCGCACCGCCCACGCGACGGCGGCCTCGAGGTCGTCCACCTCGATGTCGAGGTGCGCGGTGGCGTTCTGCCCGCCCGGCACGCTCGGCCACGCCGGGCGGGTGAAGGCGCGGTCGAGCTCGAAGCTCAGCGTCCCGCCGAAGGCGGGGCCGGGACCGACCTGCACCCACCCCGGCTCGTCCGTGGTCACCTCGTGCCCGAGCAGCCGCGCGTAGAAGCCCGCGAGGCGCCGGGGGTCGGAGGAGGCGAACGTCAGCGCGGTCAGGCGCAGGCGGGGGCGGGCGTCATCGTCGTCGTCGGCCATGTCCCGAGGCTGCCACCCCGCGGTGACAGCGCCGTGGCCGCGGGGTCTTGACGCGGGGCGGCGGTGTGGCCGTGGATGGGCGGCAGCGCCGCCGGAGGCGCCGGGGGACGGCGCCGCGAGACGAGGAGGACCTCCGTGCCTGTCGAGTGGGACGCCGAGCCCGTGGTCGACCCGGACGCCGCGCCCAGCGGGGACGGCTGCGCGGACTGCCTCGCGGCGCAGCCGACCGGCTGGTGGTTCCACCTGCGGCGCTGCGCGGCGTGCGGGAACGTCGGGTGCTGCGACTCCTCCCCGTCCCAGCACGCCACCGCGCACGCGCAGGCCACGGGGCACCGGGTGGTGCAGAGCTTCGAGCCCGGCGAGGACTGGATGTGGGACTACCGCGACCAGACCTACGCGCGCGGGCCGCAGCTGCGCGAGCCGCGCAGCCACCCCGCCGACCAGCCCGCCCCCGGCCCGGCCGGCGCGGTGCCGGCCGACTGGCAGCAGCACCTGCACGCCTGAGGCCACGCCGTAGATGACGACGACGGAGGCGTGGCCCGCGCTGCGCGTGGGGGACTGGGCGCCCACCCGCGAGACGCTGCACATGGTCACGCAGGTGGTCGGCAAGGTGCGTCTCGCGCACGCGCCGCTGGTGAACCACTGGTGGAACAGCGCGCTGTACGTCAGCGCGCGCGGGCTGACGACGTCGGCGCTGCCGGTCGGCTCCGGTGTGGCCGACCTGGAGCTCGACCTGGTCGACCACCGCCTGGTCGTGCGCACCAGCGGAGGGGAGCGGCGCGAGGTGGCGCTGCGCGAGCGGCCCGTGGCCGACTTCTACGCCGAGGTGGTCGCCGCGCTGGACGCCCTGGGCATCGACAGGCCGCGCCAGCCGCGGCCCAACGAGGTCGACCCGTCCATCCCGTTCGCGGACGACCACCAGCACACCGCCTACGACCCCGACGCCGTGCACCTCTTCTGGCGCCAGCTGCTGGCCGCCGACCGCGTCCTGGGACGGTTCCGGGCGCGCTTCGCCGGCAAGGTCAGCCCGGTGCACTTCTTCTGGGGCTCGATGGACCTGGCGTGCACCCGCTTCTCCGGGCGGCCCGCGCCCGAGCACCCCGGCGGTGCCCCGAACTGCGGGGACTGGGTGATGGTCGAGGGCTACTCCCACGAGCTCAGCAGCTGCGGCTTCTGGCCCGGCGGCGGGGAGGAGGGCGCCTTCTACGCCTACGCCTACCCCGAGCCCGACGGCTTCCAGGAGGCGACCGGGCTGCCGGAGGGGTCGGTCTACAGCACCGAGGGCGGGCAGTACCGGCTGCCGTACGAGGCGGTGCGGACCGCGGCCGACCCGGACGCGACGCTGATGGCCTTCCTGCAGCGCACCTACGAGGCCGCGGCCGACCGCGCCGGGTGGGATAGGGCGGCGCTGGAGGTCGACCCGGACCGCTGGCGCCACCGCGAGCGCCAGTAGCCTCCGCGCGTGGCGATCGTCCCGGACACCAAGGACTGGACCTGGGTGCTGCAGCGCCCCTGCGCGGAGTGCGGCTTCGACGCCGCGGCCGTCGCCTTCTCCGACGTCCCGGCGCTGGTGCGGCGCAACGCCGCCGCGTGGCCCGCGGAGCTGCAGCGCCCCGGCGCTGCGCAGCGCCAGAGCCCGGACCGCTGGTCGGTGCTGGAGTACGCCGCCCACGTCCGCGACGTCTTCACGATCTTCACCGAGCGGCTGGCGCTCATGCGCGAGCAGGACGCCCCGCGCTTCGCCAACTGGGACCAGGACGCCACCGCGGAGCAGGAGCGCTACGCCGAGCAGGACCCGGCCGTGGTCGCCGAGCAGCTGCTCGCGGCGGGCGAGGCCGCTGCCGACGCCTTCGCCGCGGTCCCGCCCGAGGACCTGCAGCGGCCGGGCCTGCGCTCGGACGGCAGCGCCTTCACCGTCGAGAGCCTCGCCCTGTACTTCCTGCACGACCCGGTGCACCACCTCCACGACGTGCAGCGCTCCTCCTGATCCGCAGGGCCTGAGGCTCACCGGCGCGTTCTCCTCCGCCGCGGGCCTGCCGCCTGCGAGGGTGCTGGTGTGGTCGACAGACGAGGGGTCCGGCACGGGGCGCGGGCCGCAGCGGCGGCAGCGCTGGCGGTGGGAGCGCTGGTGGCAGCCGGCGCGCCGGCGCAGGCGCTCACCACCGACCGGTGGGCGGGCGACGACCGCTACGCCACCGCGGCGACCGTCTCGGCGAACGCGTGGCCGGACGGGGCGTACGACGTCGTCGTCGTCAACGGCACCAGCTTCGCCGACGCCCTGGCGGCGGCGCCGCTGGCCTCGCTGTACGACGCGCCTCTGCTGACCGTCACGGCCGACCGCGTGCCCGCGGCGACCACCAAGGAGCTGGTGCGCCTGCGGCCACACCGCGCCCTGGTGGTCGGCGGCAGGACCGCCGTCAGCGACGCCGTCTACGGCGAGGTGGGCTCCCGGACCATCGACGGCGCCCACCGCATCTCCGGTGACGACCGCTACGGCACCGCGGCGGCCGTCGCCGAGCAGGAGTTCGCCGGCGGAGCCGACGAGGTCTACGTCGCCTCCGGCGAGGGCTTCCCGGACGCCCTCGCCGCCGGGGCTGCGGGCGCCGCGGACCTGGCGCCGCTGGTGCTCACCACCAAGGGCGCCCTCCCGCCGAGCAGCCTCGCGGCGCTGGAGGCCCTCGAGCCCACCCGCATCACCGTGGTCGGCGGCGAGGCCGTCATCTCCCCGGCGGTCCAGGCCCAGCTGGAGGCCGCCTGGCCCGGGACGGTCCGCCGCATCAGCGGCGGCGACCGGTACGCCACCGCCGCGAAGGTCGCCCGCGACGTCAGCCCCACCTCTCCCGGCACGCTGCTGGCCAGCGGGCTCAACTTCCCCGACGCCCTCGCCGGCGCCGCGCTGGGCGTGCCGCTGCTGCTGACCCGCCCGGACTGCCTGCCGCAGGTCACCGCTGACGCGATCGGCGCGATGGGCGTCGAGGAGGTCGTCGGTCTGGGCGGCACCGCGGTGCTCAGCGAGGACGCCCTGCGCGGGCGGGTCTGCGCCCTGCCGGCGGCGGTCCCGGCACCCGCGCCGTCCTCGTCACCGGCGCCCTCGCCCTCCGGCGGGTCGCTGTACGCGAACTGCGACGCCGTCCGCGCCGCCGGCAAGGCGCCGATCCGCCGCGGCGACCCGGGGTTCGAGGACAAGTTCGACAGGGACGGCGACGGCGTCGGCTGCGAGACGGTCTAGCTCCGTCCCGCGGAGGCTCAGTCCTCGACCACCTCGGCGGCCCACACGACGTCGTCGGGCACCTCGACGCTCACCTGCACCAGCTGCCCGCGCCCGGTGAAGCGGCCCACCGTGCCCCCCGCCGGGCAGGTCCGCCGCTGCGGCGCCTCACCGTCCACGGCCACCTCCAGCGGCGCCGGCCGCAGGCAGGTGAGCACCACGGCGTAGCGGGTGCCCTCGGTGGTGAGCATGTACGGCAGCGCCCTGCTGCCGCGGCGCCCGTCCGCCGGCACCACCACGGTCTGCCGCGAGGCGCTGCGCACCCGCGCCTCGGCGGTGCGCTCGGCCGTGCGGGCGTCCACCCACACCCCGGGCGCCAGCTGGGCGTACCCGGCGCGCACGGTGGCGGTGGCGTCGCTGCCCACCGGCAGCAGCGCCGCGCCGGGGCCCGACGCGGTGCTGTACCGCAGACCGCGCGCCACCACCGACGGCGCAGCGCACGCACCCCCACGGCTGCTTCCGGGACGGGAGGGCACCACCACCAGGCAGACCCTGCCCGCCCTGCCGCGCGACACCCAGAACGAGGCGTCCGGCGCCACCGCCAGCAGCCGCTCCGACCCCGGCACCACCCCCACCGCCGCCGCGAGCGAGGCGTCCGGCAGCCCCGTGCCGGGCACCTGCGGCTGGGACAGCACGGTGAACTGCTGCTCGGCGGTCACCGGCGGCCGCGGCCCCGGCGGCGGCGCCGGCCGGCCCGGCGCGAGCAGGTCGACGACGACGGCGGCGAGCAGCGCCGCAGCGGCGAGCACGGCGGCGCGCCGCCGTCGCTGGACGTGCCGGGGCGGGGCCTGCGCCGCGCTGGCGGCGCGGGGGCAGGGCGCGTCGAGGTCGACCAGCGGGACCTCGACGTCCTCGTGCGCCCTCCGGGCCATCGCCCACGGTCTCACGCCCGCCGGCCCCTGGCGCTCCGCCCCGGGCGGGGGCAGGGTGGGCGGTGGTCAGCGGCGCTGCTGGCCGCGAGCGCGAGGAGGCGCGACATGACGAGCAACCCCGGCCCCGACGACCTCGGCCCCCACGTCCCGCACCGGGGCGACAGCAACCCCGGCCCCGACGACCTGGACGCCGACCTGCCCCGCCGCGGCGACAGCAACCCCGGGCCCGACGACCTCGACGCCGACGCGCCGCGCCAGGGCAGCGGCAACCCCGGGCCGCACGAGGACGTCGAGCACCACGGCCACCACGACGGACCGCACCCGGGCCGCTGACGAGGCGCCGGCCGGTGTGTCGGCGCACGGCGTGTCGTGGTGGCGCGTCGTGCGGGAACGGGTACTCACCTGCATGGACGCGGGGCGCTTCCGAGCGGTGTGGCGGGTGGTGGCCAGCGGGGGCTGCTCGCTGGCGCTGGTCGTGGGCGGTGCGGCGGGACTCCCCGGCGCGACTCCTGCCGCCCAGGCGCAGACGCGCCCGGCGGCGCTGACCAGCACGGTGCAGGCGGCCCCAGCGGCCGTGCGCTGCGCGCAGGCGGGGAGCACGGGGCTCGGCGCGCCCACGGACAGCTCCCCGCGCACCTCGCCGCCCCGCTCGGACGGCGCCGTGGCGCACGCCACGGTCACCGGCCTGCGCACCGGACGGCACGCCTGCTTCGACAGGGTGGTCATCGACTTCGCCGGCGGCGTCCCGGAGTACCGCGTGCGCTGGCTGGCCCGCGGCGAGCGCCTGCGCGCCGACGGCAGCGGCCGCGTCGTGCCGCTGCAGGGCGAGCGGGTGCTGGAGGTCGTGCTCCTCGGCGCCGACAGGTTCGAGGCGGCCCGCCGCACGGCGCCGCGGCTGCCCGCGGTCCGCTCGACCTACCTCTCACCCAGCTTCGAGGCGACCGTCCAGGTGGGCGTCGGCGTGCGGACCGGGGCAGCGTCCCGGGTCAGCGGGCTGCGGGTCTTCGAGATCGGTGGGGCGCACCCCCGCCTCGTCATCGACGTCGCCCACCCGCGCTGAGCCCCAGCGGGGTCAGGCCTCCTCGGCCAGCCGTTCGTCGAGGAGGGCGTCCAGCGCGCGCTTGCCGTCCAGGCGGGACTCGGCGTAGCAGGACCGCGCCCAGGCCAGCGCGAACTCCTCGGGTGTCGGCATGGTGGCTCCTCCTGGCTCGCGGTGGGCAGGGCGCTCGGCGCCACCCCCTGCGGGGGCTCCCGACGCCGTCTGCCGATGGTGCGCGCCCTCGCGCCGCCGCGGGGGGAGGCGAGCCGGAGGTCACCAGATGGTGACGCAGCCGTAACAGGCGGGCCCCATCCCCTCAGCCCGGGCCGCTCAGGCCGTCAGCACGTGCTGCGCCAGGCGCCCCGCGCCCGGCACGGCGGCGTTCGCGGCGCCCGCCGCCGCCGCGGCCAAAAGGGCGCTGCGCAGGTCCTGCCCGCGGGAGAGGGCCGTCAGCAGGCCCGCGAGGTGGGCGTCGCCGCTGCCGGTGGGGTACCCGCCCCGGCAGGGGTGGGGCGGCACCCGGACGACGGCGGACGGGTCCGCGCCCACCGCGCCCGCCTCCCCGTCGGTGACCACCACCGCGCCGCCGGTGCGGCGCACCAGCGCTGCGGTCGCCGCGGCGAGGTCCAGGTGCTCCTCGCCCAGCAGCGCGGAGGCCTCGGCGCGGTTGACCTTGACCAGGTCGGGGCCGTCCTGGACGAGCACCGCCAGCGCGGCGCCGTGGGTGTCGACGGCCACGGCGTCACCGGCGGCCCGCCGCCCGCGCAGCACCGCCGCCACCGCGGCGGGGTCCAGGCCGGCGGGCAGGCTGCCGGAGACCACGGTCCACCCGCGCAGCGGCGCGTCGCGCAGCGCCGCGAGCAGCGCCGCCGCCTCCGGCGCCGCGAGGGGTGCTGCGGGCTCGTAGAAGTCGGTGGGCGCCCCGTCGCCGGTGGCGGCGGTGAAGCACGTGCGCGTCTCCCCGGCCACCGGCACGGCCACCAGGTCGAGCCCCTCGGCGCGGGCCGCCTCGGCGACCCGCACCCCGGTGGGCCCGCCCAGCGGCGCGACCACCCGCACCGGCGTGCCCAGCGCGGCGGCGGCCCTCGCGAGGTTCAGGCCCTTGCCGCCGGCCAGGCGCAGCACCTCCTGCGGGCGGTGCACCGCCCCGGGGGCCACCCCGGAGACGAGGTGGGTGACGTCGAGCGCCGGGGCCGCCAGCAGCACCACCAGGCCGCTCACAGGTGGCTCCGCAGCTCGGCGAGGTCGGGCTGGGCGGCGGTGCCGCCCGCGGCGCGGGTGGACAGCGAGCCGGCCACGGCGGCCCAGCGCACCCGCTCGGCCTCGTCGCGCACGCCGTGGGAGACCGCGGCGAGGTAGCCGGCGTCGAAGCTGTCGCCCGCGCCGGTGGTGTCCACGACGTCGACGGCCAGGCCGGGCGCCGCGACGTCCGGCCCGTCCGGTCCGCTGGAGCGGCCCCCGGCGGCGCCGTCCTTGAGCACGACGCGCAGCCGCCCGGCGTGCGCCAGGGCGCCGCTGGCGCGCAGCGCGGCCAGCTCGGAGCGGTTGGGCATCAGCACGTCGACGTGCCGCAGCGCCTCGCCCACCGCCGTCCACCGCTCGGCGGGGTCCCAGTTGGTGTCCAGGCTGGTGCGGGCGCCCGCGGCCCGGGCGCTCGCCAGCACCGCCGCGAGGTGCTCGGTGAAGGCGGGCATGAGGAAGGGGGAGGCGGAGTGCACCCAGGTGGCGTCGCGCACCTCGACGTCGTCGGGCCGCAGCGCGGGCACGGTGCCGGGCAGGGTGAGGATCGCGCGGTCACCGCCGGTGTGCGCCGGGGCGAGGACGACCGACAGGCCCGTGGCCCCGCCGGGCTGCACCCGCACGCCGGAGGTGTCGACGCCGGCCGCGCGCAGCGCCGTCGTCGTCGCCTCCCCGAAGGCGTCGTCGCCGACGACGGCGGCCAGCCGCACGGGCACACCCAGGCGGGCCAGGCCGTGCGCGACGATCGCGGCGCTGCCGCCCAGGACGACGTCGGCGGCCTCCAGCAGCTGCTCGGCCTGCCCGAAGCGGGGGACGACGTCGCCGCGCAGCACGAGGTCGGCGTTGGCGTCGCCGACGACGAGCACGGGCAGCGGCCCGCTCACTTCAGCCCCGACAGGGTCATCGTCGCCACGAACTGCTTCTGCGCGACCAGGAAGAAAAGCACCAGCGGCAGCGTCGCGACGACGTTGCCGGCCATGAGCAGCGACCACTCGGTGCGCCGGGTGCTCTGGAAGTTGGCGATGCCCAGCTGCAGGGTGAAGGCGCTGTCGTCGTTGATGGCGATCAGCGGCCACACCAGGTCGTTCCACGAGCCGAGCAGGGTGAAGACCGCCAGGGTCGCCAGCGCCGGGCGGGCCAGCGGCAGCACGAGGTGGCGGTAGACCTGCCAGCGGTTGGCGCCGTCGATGCGGCCGGCCTCCTCCACCTCGCGGGGGATGGAGAGGAAGAACTGGCGCATGAGGAAGATGCCGAAGGCGCTGGCCAGCCAGGGCACGATCGCCGCCCCCAGCCCGTCGACCAGCCCGAGGCGGGCGAACAGCACGTAGGTCGGGATCATCAGCAGCTGGGTGGGGATCATGATGGTGGCCAGCACGAGGAACAGGCCCACCGTGCGCCCGCGGAAGTGCAGCCGGGCGAAGCCGTAGCCGGCCAGCGAGCACAGCACCAGGTGCGAGGCGATCGCGGTGGCGGCCACCACGGCGGTGTTGAGCAGCCACCGCAGGACGTCGGTGTCGGTCAGCAGCGAGCGGTACCCGCCCAGGTCGAGCCGGGAGGGCACGAACGGCGGCGGGTAGGTCACCAGCTCCTTGGCGGGGGACAGCGAGGCCAGCACCATCTGCACGAACGGCAGCAGGAACAGCAAGGCCAGCGGCGCCAGCACCAGGTGCCAGCCGCTGGGCCGGCGGCGCACCCGCATCAGAAGGCCTCCGTCCCGCGCCGGCGCGCGTAGAGCACCGCGCCGGCGGTGACGAGCAGCGTGATGGCGAACAGCGCGTAGGCCACCGCGGAGCCGTAGCCGAACTCCAGGCTGCGGAAGGCCTTCTCCCACAGGAAGTAGACGACCGTGGTGGTGGCGTCCAGCGGTCCGCCGCGGGTGGTGGTGTAGACGAGGTCGAACAGCTGGAAGGCCCCGATGGTCTGCCAGATGGTCGTGAAGACCGTCACCGCCGACAGCTGCGGCCACACGACCATCCAGAAGGCCTGCCAGCGGGTGGCGCCGTCGATGCGCGCAGCCTCGACCAGCTCGGGCGGCACGTCCTGCAGCGCCGCGAGGTAGAGCACGGTGGTGAAGGCGGCCTGCCCCCACAGCGACATCACCGCGATGACCACCATCGCCTGCGCCGGGTCCTCCAGCCAGCCCTGCGGGGGCAGCCCCAGGTGGCGCAGCACGTTGTTGACCAGTCCGAACTGCGGGGAGAACAGGTAGGTCGACAGGATGCCGGTGGCGGCTGCCGACGCCACGAACGGCACGAAGATCGCCGTGCGGTAGAAGCCGATGAAGCGGATCCGCCGGTTCAGCGCCACGGCCAGGAAGAGCCCGGCCAGCACCGAGGCGGGCACGAAGAGCACGGCGTAGACCCCGCTGTTGCGCACCGCGTCCCAGAAGCCGGGGTCGGTGGCCAGCTCGGCGTAGTTCGCCGTCCCCACCAGCTCCGGCGGGCTGAAGCCGTCCCAGTCCTGCAGGGAGATGAGGAAGGCCCACCCGGCGGGGAAGACCGACAGGCCGAGCACCAGCACCGTGGCCGGCAGCACGAACAGCCAGCCGGGCAGGTCGGCGCGCAGCCCGGCCACGAAGCCCTTCGGCCGGCGGGCGGGCACGGCCGCGCCCGCGCCGTCGTCGTCCTCGGGGCCGCCGGGGTGCTCCGGTCCGGCGGTGCGCCGCTGCAGCAGCGTCATCGGGCCAGCGCCTCGTCGGCCTCGTCGGCGGCCTGCGCCAGCGCCTCCTGCGGGGTGCCCTGTCCCTGCAGCACCTGGCCGATGGCGCGGGCCACGGCCTCGGACAGCCCCACGTAGCCGGGCACGGTGGGCCGGGCCTGCTCGGCGTTGGCGCCGTTGGCGGCCATGACCTCCAGGCCGGGCATCGCCGCGACCTGCTCGGCGAAGGCCGCCGAGTCGATCTCGCTGGCCCGCAGCGGCAGGTTGCCGTACGCGACGTTCCAGCGCTCGTCCTGCTCGGGGGAGGTCAGCCACGCGGCGAACTCGGTGGTCCAGTAGGCGCGGTTGGCGTCGCGGTGGTCGAACAGCGCCCAGATGTCGGGCCCGGAGACGGTCTGGTGGTCCCCGTCGACCCCCGGCAGCTGCACCACGCCGTACTGGGTGCCGGCCACGCCGAGGTCGTACAGCTGCCACGGTCCCGACGTCATCATGGCGATCTTGTCGGCGGCGAAGAGCTGGGCGAACTTGGTGTCGGTCTGGTCGAGGTAGACGCTGCGGTCGTCCACGGCGAGGGTGCGCAGGTACTCCAGCGCCTCCACGCCCTCGGGGGAGTCGAAGGCGGCGGTCGTGCCGTCCTCGGAGAGGATGGAGCCGCCCCGCTGCCACAGGTGCGGCCAGAACTGCCAGGTGGTCTCCTCCGAGCCGGAGACGGAGTAGGCGTAGCCGTAGGTGCCGCTGGCCTCGTCCGTGGTCGCCTTCGCGGCGGCGCGGAAGTCCTCCCAGGTCCAGTCCTCGGTCGGGTAGGGCTGGCCCGCGGCGTCGAACACGGTCTTGTTGTAGATGAGGGAGAGGTTGTCGACCAGGGCCGGGAAGCCGATGACCTTCTCCCCCGTGGGCTGCACCGTGGCGCGCGCGGCCTCGCTGAACTCCTCCCAGCCCAGCTCGGGGTCCTGGGTGGCCTCGGTGATGTCCAGGGTGCGCCCGGTGGACTCCAGCTGGCTGGCCCAGGAGCCGAAGGCGTAGGACATGTCGGGGTAGGAGCCGCTGGCGAAGCCCGCGGAGAGCTTCTGCAGCAGCTCCTCGGTGCTGGAGGCGCCCTGGGAGACGTCGATGGTGACGTTGGGGTGCTCGCCCTCGAACTCCTCGGCCAGGCCGGTGAGGATGTCGTGGGCCTCGTCGGTCTGGCCGGTCCACCAGGTGATGGTCACGTCGGCCTCGGGGTCCAGGGTGGTGGCGCCGCCTCCTCCGCCGCTGCAGGCGGCGAGCCCGCCGGCCGCGAGGAGGGCCGCGGCCAGTGCCGCGGTGGTGCGCAGGGCCTGCTTCATCACAGTTCCGCTCCCGTCGTCGTCGGTGGGTGGGGGGCTCAGGCGAGGATGATGGAGCGCGTCAGGTGGCGGGGGCTGTCGGGGTCCAGTCCCCGGTGCCCGGCCAGCTCGACGGCGAGGCGCTGGGCCTGCACCAGCTCCACCAGCGGGTCGAGGTGGCCCAGCCGGACGGCGGCGCCGGTCGCCTCGACCTCGGCGGCGAGCCGCTCGTCGGCGGCGCCGAGCATCCACACCAGGCTGCCGCGGTGGGCCACGGCCAGCGGCCCGTGGCGGTAGTCCAGCAGCGGGTAGGACTCCGCCCACGCCTGCGCCGCCTCGCGGACCTTCAGCGCCGCCTCCTGCGCCAGGCCGCGGGTCCACCCGGTGCCCAGGTAGACGACGTGGTCGAGCTCGTCCAGGGCCACCGGCAGGTCCAGCGGCTCGCCGAGCACCAGCTCGGCCTGGGCGACGGCGGGGGCGACGTCCTCCCCGAAGGCCGCCCGGGCCAGCACCAGCACGGTGGTGGGGAAGCGGGTCTGCACCACCGAGCGCTCGTCGGCGAAGTCGAGCAGCAGCACGTCGTCGGCGAGGCGGGCGACGGGGGAGTCGGCCACGCCGGTGACGGCGACCGTGCGGACCCCCGCGGGCAGCGCCTGCGCCGCCTCGAGCACCTCGGTGGTGGTGCCCGAGCGCGAGAGCAGCACCACGCGGTCCCAGTCGCGCCAGGCGCGGGGCTCGGAGGCGTAGCCGGCGTCGGTCACCCCCAGGCCCGCGGCCTCGCGCAGCGCGGCCACGGACTCGGCGACGAAGGCCGAGGTGCCGCAGCCGAGCACCAGCACCCGCTCGCCGGGGGCGGCGAGCAGCTCGCGCGCCGCGGCCAGGCCGGCCAGGGCCTCGCGCCACACCTCGGGCTGGCTGGCGATCTCGTCGGAGGTCAGGCTCATCGGTGTCGGGCTCCCTGCTGGGTGGTCTGGCGGTCTGTGCGGCGTCCGGGGCTGCGTCCTCGCAGCGGTGCCACGATGATGCTCACCAACTGAGCGAACGACAAGCACTCTGCGCAAAACGCTCAGTCCTGGTGATCGTTGATTGCAGGGAGGTTTCCGATGACCACGCCCGACCCGCCCGCACCGGACCTGTCCGCACCAGACCCGTCCGCGCCCGACCTCGAGCGCCTGCGCGACCTGCCCCTGACCCGGTGGACGCCGCGCCAGCAGCTGCGGGCACCGGCCACGGAGGTCCGGCGCGCCGCGGTGCCCGCCGTCGACGTCCACAACCACCTCGGCCGCTGGCTCACCGGCGGGGACTGGCGCGCCGGGACGGCGCCGTGGATGGTCGAGGACGTCGGCGCGCTGGTCGCCGTCCTGGACGCCACCGGCGTGGAGGCCGTCGTCAACCTCGACGGGATGTGGGGCGGCGAGCTGTCCGCCAACCTGGCCCGCTACGACGAGGCGCACCCGGGGCGCTTCCTGACGTTCTGCCAGGTCGAGTGGGCGCGCCTGGCCGAGCCGGGCGGGCTGGAGGCGCTGGTGGGCCAGCTGCGCGAGTCCGCAGCCCGCGGGGCGCGCGGGGTCAAGGTGTGGAAGGACCTCGGCCTGTCCGTGCGCGACGCCGGCGGCGCGCTGGTGGCCCCCGACGACCCGCGCGTGGTCGAGGTGCTCTCCACCGCCGGGCAGCTCGGGCTGCCGGTGCTGGTGCACACCGCTGACCCGGTCGCCTTCTTCGACCCCCTCGACGAGCGCAACGAGCGCCTGGAGGAGCTGCTGGGCAACCCCGAGTGGTGGTTCGGCGACCCCGCGGTGCACCCGGGCTTCGACGAGCTGCTCGCCGCGCACGCCCGCCTGGTGCTCGCGTGCCCGGGCACGCGCGTCGTCGGCGCGCACGTCGGGTGCGCCGCCGAGCGCCTCGACCTGGTCGAGGCGCTGCTGGCCGCGGCGCCGCACTACAGCGTCGACACCGGCGGGCGCCTGGCCGAGCTGGGGCGCCAGCCCCGGCGCACCGCGGCGCTGCTGGAGCGCTTCGGGGACCGGGTGCTGTTCGGCACCGACGCCTTCCCCCTCGACGCCGCCGCGCTGCGCCTGCACTTCCGGTTCTTCGAGACCCTCGATGAGGCCTTCCCCTACGCCCCCGAGGAGGACGTGCCGCCGCAGGGGCGCTGGACCGTCTCCGGGCTGGGCCTGGGCGAGGGCGCGCTGCGGGCGCTCTACCGGGAGAACGCCCGCAGCGTGCTGGGGCTCACGCCGCGCTGAGGGTGCGGCACAGGGCCGTGACGACCCCCGCCATGGCCGCCCGCGACTCCCGCAGCGGCCGGCGGGGGTCGACCAGGGCGGCGTCGGCGTCCAGCACCCGCCGCAGCGCTGCGGTCCCCGCCACGTTGAGCGCGGTGCCCACGTTGACCTTGCGGATGCCCGCGCGCACGGCCGCGGCCAGCACGTCGTCGGGCACCCCGGAGGAGCCGTGCAGCACCAGGGGCACCGGCACGGCCGCCGCCAGGAGAGCGACCAGCTCGACGTCGAGGGACGCCGTGCGCGAGGTCATCGCGTGCGAGGAGCCCACGGCGACGGCGAGGGCGTCCACGCCCGTGGCCGCCACGAACGCCGCGGCCTCGCCGGGGTCGGTACGCACCCCGGGGGCGTGCGCGCCGTCCTTGCCGCCGACCTCGCCGAGCTCGGCCTCCACCCACAGGCCGGCGGCGTGCGCCCGCGCGGTGGCCTCCGCCGTCGCCCGCAGGTTCTCGGCGTAGGGCAGCACCGAGAAGTCGACCATGAGGGAGCTGTGCCCGTACGGGCCGTGCTGCGCTCCGCCCGCTGCGCCGCCGGGACCACCGCCGAGGTCGATGGCGGCGGCCACGAGCTGCGGGTCGTCGAGGTGGTCCAGGTGGACGGCGACGCCGACGGGGGCGCCCGCAGCCAGCTCCCGGCACGCCGCGAGCAGCGGCCGCAGGGCCCCGCCGTGGTACTTCACCGCGTTCTGGCTGACCTGGAGCAGCACGTCGGCACCGGCGTCGGCGGCGCCGTCGACGATCGCCTCGGCGTGCTCGAGGGTGATGACGTTGACCGCCGGGACGGCGCCCCCGCGCGCCACCGCGGCGGCCACGAGGTCCTCGGTGGCCCGCAGCGTCACGGGAGCACCAGCTCGGTGCGGCCGCCCAGGGTGGTGGGCAGCAGGTCGGCGTGGGCGGTGAACAGCTCGTCGGTGAGGTCCCACAGCTGCGCGGGCGTCAGGGTGGAGGAGGCGTTGGGGTCCACCAGCAGCGCCTGGCGCACCAGGTCGCGGTCCCCGGTGAGCGCCGCCTGCACGGTCATCTCCGCCACGGACAGCTGGGTGCGGTTGTGCGCCGCTCCCGCCAGCGGGACCGAACCCACCGCGACCGGCTCGACGCCGGCGCCCGACAGGCGCGCGGGCACCTCCACCACGGCGCCCTGCGGCAGGTTCTCGACGAGCCCGCGGTTGACGACGTTGGCGTGGATCTCCCGCTCGGTGCCGGTGAGCAGGGAGTGGATGACCTGCGGGGCGTACTCGGCGGCGTCGTCGGCGTCGTGCAGCTCCAGGTCGCGGCCCTCGGCCAGCGCGGCGCGGGCCGCCTCGTACTCGGCGACGTTGTCCTCGCTGATGCCCAGGTACTCGCTGGGGCGCAGCCGGAACCGCTCCACCTGCGCGTCGTCGCGCAGGAACCAGGAGAGGTACTCGCTGGAGTGCTCGGAGGTCTCGGTGGGGTAGTACCCGATCCGCCGGAAGACCTCCACGCGCACGCGGCGCTCCAGCTCGGGGTCGGCGGCGATGCGCTCGCGCAGCAGCGGGTACAGCGAGGCGCCGTCGCGCTCCCACTGGTACAGCCACGACTGGTGGTTCACGCCCGCGGCGCGGTAGGTGGTGCCCTCCAGCGGCACGCCGACCAGCGCGCACAGGTCCACGGCCGTCCAGTGCACCGAGTGGCACAGCCCCACGGCCCGCAGCCGCGGCGCCACCGCCGCCAGCCACCAGACGTTCATGGTCATCGGGTTGGTGTAGTTGAGCAGCCACGCCTCGGGCGCCAGCTCGGCCAGGTCGCGGGCCAGGCCGCTGAGCAGCGGGAAGGTGCGCAGCGCCCGGAAGACGCCGCCGACGCCGGTGGTGTCGCCGATGGTCTGGCGCAGCCCGTGGCGGGCGGGCACCTCCAGGTCGGTGCGGGTGGAGGCGATGCCGCCGACCTGGACCATGTTGACCACCACGTCGGCGCCGTCGACGGCGCGGCGGCGGTCCGTCTCGGCGCTGACGCGCAGCTCGCGGCCCAGGCGCCGGGAGAGCTGCTCGGCGGTGCCGCGGGCGACCTCGAGGCGGTCGGGGTCGACGTCGTGCAGGACGAGGTCGAGCACCGGCAGGTCGGGCATCCGCAGCAGGTCGGTGACCAGCTGGCGGGTGAAGACGGCGCTGCCGGCGCCGATGAAGACGATGCGGCTCATGCTCGGATCACGGTCGGATGGTGGCGTCAGCCGCGCACTCCGCGCAACGACATGAGCAGAAAGCGTGCAAGGTGTGCAATCATAGTGAGCGATCTAGAGCTCTGACGGGGTCGCTGACGGGGGCGCTCACGGGGACGAGAGGGGGGCGGGCGGGTGGCGGTGGTGGTCGGTGACGCCAGGCCGGCGGCCTCGGGCAAGCGCTCGCGGCGGATGCTGGCGATCCTCGACCTCGTCGCCGAGCGCGGCGAGGTCTCCCTCACCGAGCTGGCCGAGGCCCTCGGCACCTCCCACGCCACCGTCCGGCGCGACCTCGCCGCCCTGGGCGACCAGCGGCTGCTGCTGCGCACCCACGGGGGAGCGCGCGCCGTCGACTCAGGCGGCGAGGTCCCCGTCAGCCTGCGCGGCACCCGCCACCAGGAGGCCAAGCGCGCCATCGCCGCCGCCGTCGCCCAGACCGTGCCGCGGCACCGCTACGCCATCGCCCTCTCCGGCGGCACCACCACGGGCGCCGTCGCGCGGGCGCTGTCGGGCCACACCGAGCTGACGATCGTCACCAACTCGCTCTCCATCGCCCAGCTGGTGACGAGCTTCCCGCAGATGAAGATCATGATGACGGGCGGCATCCTGCGCCCGGAGTCCCTCGAGCTGGTCGGGCAGCTCGCGGAGAACACCTTCTCCGCCATCAACCTCGGGACGGCGATCCTCGGCGCCGACGGCATCACCGCCGCCGGCGTCACCACCCACGACGAGACCGAGGCGCGCACCAACCACGCCATGGTCGTGCACGCCCAGCGGGTGGTGGTGGTCGCCGACGGCTCCAAGGTGGGGCACCTCGCCTTCGCCCACGTCGTCGGGCTCGACCACGTCGACGCCCTGGTCACCGACACCTCCGCCGACCCCGAGGTGCTCGAGCAAGTGCGCGCCGCCGGCGTGGAGGTGACCGTCGTCAACCCGGCGCGGGGGCGGGGCGGCCCACCTCGGTGACCGCGGCGGGAGCACCGCTGCGGACCTTCCGGAGGTGGCCCTTCTGGCGTCACCGCTCGCGCGCGGTGGCCTGACCGTTCCTGCCACGTCCTGGGGCGACCCCTCGGGCAGGCCCGCTCAGCGGCCTCCGGTGCCCACGGGCACCGGGTCGTGGGCGTCGCGCTGCGCGGGCAGGTGCACGCGCGGCGCGGACAGGGCTCCGTACAGCTCCGGGCGCCGGTCGCCGAGCAGGTCGCCGAGGGCGCCGGCGCGCCGGTCGCGGGAGGCGCGCAGGTCGACGTCGGCCCACGCCGTGGCGGCACCGGGGCCCGCTTCGGCGAGCACCCAGCCGTCGGCGCCGACCACGCAGGTGCCCTCGGTCCACTCCGTGCCGCGCTCGTGCCCGGTGCGGTCGGTGCAGACCACGGCGAGGTGGCCGGCGCGCGCGGCGGCCATGGCCACCACCTGCCCGATCGGCCGCTCACCGGCCGGGCGCGCTCCGAGCGCCCAGTTGGTCGGCACCGCGAGCAGGTCGGCGCCGGCCAGGACGGCGGTGCGCGCCCACTCCGGAAAGCTGAGGTCGTAGCAGATGAGCGTGCTGATCCGGCCGTGCGCGGTCTCGACGACCGGCGGCGCAGCGTCGCCGGGGGTGAAGAGCAGGCGCTCGGCGTCCCACAGGTGCGCCTTGCGGTAGACCGCGCGCACCCCGGAGCCGTCGACGACGGCGGCGCTGTTGTGCACCCGCCCGTCCTCGCCGAGCTCGCAGAACCCGCCGACCACCACGGCACCGGGGCGCCGCCGGCAGGCCGCGGCCCAGCCGGCGAGCACCGCGCTGTCGGCCGGGACCGCCACCGAGCGGGCCTCCGCGGTGTCGGCGAGGGCGTAGCCGGAGGTCGCCAGCTCGGGCAGGACGACGACGTCGGCCCCGGCGTCGACGGCCTCGGCGACGGCCGCCGCCGTCCTGCGGGCGTTGCCGGGCAGGTCCAGCAGCGCCGGCGCGAGCTGGACGGCGGCGACGCGCGCCGTCGTCGTCGGCCTAGGCCGTGACGGGGGGCCGGACCTGTCCGCGGCGGTGGGCTGGCAGGGCAGCGGACGGCTCACGACGGGCTCCTCGACGGCTCGCGCAGCGGTGGTGAGCGGAGGCTAGGGCCGCGCCGAGCCGCTGCGGGGGACGCGCGCCGGGGCGCGCGCGTCAGAGGCCGTCAGGCGGCGGTGCGCCGCCTCCACCCGGTCCGCCTCCGCCGCCCGGTCCACCTGTCGGCCCGGTCCTCGGGCCCTGCGCCGAGGTGAGCACCGCCTGGCCGCGGATGTCCGCCAGCCTCGTCAGCAGCTGCTGGGAGGCGCCGAGCACCACGGCCCACGCCAGCACGTCGGTCCAGGTGCCCGCGCCCAGGACGCCCACCCCCAGGCCGGAGCGGACCAGCAGCAACCCGAGGACGGCGCTGAGCGCTCCCGCCGGCGCCTTGAGCAGCGCGAGCGCCATCGGCACCGCGTACGGGGTCGAGGTGCCGCGCAGGCGCGAGAAGGAGGTCAGCCCGGTGAACGCGCCGGCAGCGGCGCCGACCAGCGATACGACCAGCAGGTCTGCACCGCGCGGGCCCGCGTCGCGCAGGGGGAGTGCGCCGGGCGCCACGGCCCCGAGGGCGACCAGCGTGCAGACGGCGACCAGCAGGGCCCCTGCCGCGAGCAGCACGCTGTTCCGGAAGCTGCGGGCGCGCACGTGGCGGGCGGCGGAGGCGCCCCGCGCTTGGAGCAGCGTGCTCGTGAGGAGCGTGGGGGGCGGGGCCGTCGGGCCGCCTCCACCGACGCCGCCGCCTCCGCCGGCAGGCCCTCGCAGCCCTGCGGCGCCGGCGCACGCGGAACCGGGTGAGCGCCAGCCCAGCAGCAGCGCCTCCGCGGTGTGCACGCTGCCCCAGGCGCGTTCCACCTGACCACCGCGCAGCCTGGCGAGCCACGAGGGCCGGGTGCTCGCGGCCTCCTCGGCCGCCCGCAGCAGGGCGCCGAAGGAGGCGGCGTGCCGGACGGTGCACACCGCCGGGAGCGCCTCCCAGCCCGCGCGCAGCTCGCCGCAGCGGGTCAGCACCTGCGCCTGCCAGACGTGCAGCGGCCGTGCCGGGACATCGGGAGCCTTGGGCAGCGCTGTCCACCCGGCCTCGAGCCTCGGGCAGACCGCTGTGCGGGCCGCGCAGCACGGGGGCCACTGCTGGGGGGCGGCCTCGGCACGCGGTGCTGCTAGGTGCGACGGCGCCTCGCCTGCGCCGTCCGCCCCTGCTGGGCGGCCGTCCGGTGGAGCCAGGTCATCCCCGGCGCCGCCCGCGGTCGCACCGCCGACCGCGTCGACGTCCACGTCCGTGCTCACGCCTGCCTCCTCGTGCGTCAGTCATCCCTGCCGTCGTGTGACCTCTTGACAACTGTGTGTGACTGCCTCACCCTCGCGGCATGTCCGGGCTCGCCTCCGGTGACCTGCTGCAGGTCCTCGAGGTGGCCGGCCTGCTGGCGGCGGTGGACACCTGGGAGGACTTCCAGTCCGCGGCGATGCCGGCCCTCGCCGCCCTCGTCGGCGCCGACGGGGTGGTCCACCACGACGTCGACCTCGCGCTGCCCCGCGAGCTCAACGTGGTCTGGCCCGCCGACGCCTTCCCCCTGAGCAGGCTGGACGGCTACGCCGCGGAGATGCCGGATCACCCCTTCATCCAGCAGCTGCACCACCTGCACACCCACCCCGTGCTGCGCATCACCGACCTGCAGAGCCAGGCCACCTGGCAGAGGTCGCGGGTCTACCGCGAGTCGCTGCGCGGCCTGGGTGCCGACGACCAGCTCGCCTGCCTGCTGACGGCCGCCGGGTCGGTGCGCCGCGCGGTCAGCTGCTTCCGCGTCGGGGCGCCTTTCACCGACCGCGAGCGCGACAGGCTGGCGGCGGTGCGCCCCTTCCTGGTCGCGGCCGCCGGGCGGCTGCAGCGCCGCGGTGGCTGGCACCTCGCCCTGCAGGCCGTCCCCACGCCGCGCTGGGTGGTCGTGGCTGACGCCGTCGTCGACGTCCCGCCGCTGCTCACCGCCCGGGAGCAGGAGGTGATGGCGCTCCTGGCCGCGGGGCGCACCTGCGGGCAGGCGGCGCGCCTCCTCGGGTGCAGCCCGCGCACGGTCAGCAAGCACGTGGAGCACATCCACGCCAAGCTCGGCGCCTCCACGCGCCTGGAGGCGCTCGCCCGGTGGCGCGACCGCGCCCCGGGAGGCGCCACGACCACCACGGCCAGCCCCGTCGCAGCGGTCGGCGCGGTCAGCCCTTGAGCACCTGGTACCGCACCGTGTACCGCCAGCGCGACCACCAGCTCGACCCTCCGCGCAGCGACCACACCTGCTGGTGCGACCCGGCAGCCACCGCCCCCACGGGAAACTCGCGCAGGTGCTGCCCGAGCTCGTCGTCGCCGTCCAGGCTCATGACGCCCCCGACCGCGGCGATCGCGAAGGGCAGCACCACCGCCGCCCCCGTCGTGTAGGGGTGGGGGACCTTCGACAGGCCGGCGGAGACCGCCTGACCGATCTTCGTGACCGTCTCCCCGCGCCGCTCCCAGTCCTTGCCGGCGTCCTCGTCGAAGGCGACCAGGGCCACCTTGAGCAGCCGGCCGTCGGGCACGTCGGCGTCGAAGACCGTGCCCCCGCCCACGCCGAAGCGCTGGGTCTGCCGGTCGTTGATGGACAGCGGCCGCGTCAGCACCCCACTGCTCTGCGCCCCGTCGGTGACCGCCCCCGCCAGGTAGAACTCGTCGCCGCCGCTGACGTCCTCGGTGTCGGCGCACGAGACGTCCTCGAGGACGACCCTCATGCGAGCCATCGTGACCTCCCTGCTCGTCGTTCCTGGGCACTACGGACGCTAGGCAGGCGCAGCGCGGCCGTCTGTACGGCGAAGCGCGTACGCGCCCCTCGTCTGCGACAGTCGACGACCGTGTCCGCTGCCCACCTCGTGCGCTCCGAGGCCCTGCTGCAGCAGGCGGCCGACGCGCTCGCGGCCGAGCGCCTCCTGCTGGACGGCGCCAGGCTGGGCGGGGAGCTGCGCCTGGTCGGCGGCACGTCGCTGCTGGCGGCGGACGCGGGGCCCCGCGAGGGGTGCGACGCGCTGAAGGCGCTGCCTGTCGAGGAGTACGAGGTGCGGAAGGCGGCCTTCTTCACCCGTGTCGCCGCGGGGTGGTGACCTCCCCGGCGCGCTCGCGGGAGCGACCTCGCGGACCTTCCCGAGATGGCCCTTCAGGAGTGGTGCGGTCGCCCGGGCCAGAAGGGCCACCTCGGGAAGGTCCCGGACCGCCTCGTCGCGCGCGCACCTGGCGGTGCACGACGACGGCGCGCGGCGCCGGGAGCGGCAGGGGAGGGTGGCCCCGTGCTCGAGCCCGTGCCTGAGCCAGCCCGGGCGCCGGTGCGGGTCGGCGTCGTCGCTGACGACCTGACCGGTTCCGCCGACACCGCGGTGCAGTTCGCCACGGCGGGCTGGCCCACGGTGCTGGCCCTGCCGGGCGGCCCTCCGGTGGACGACGGGCCGGTGGACGACGGGCCGGTGGACGACGGGCCGGTGGACGACGGGCCCGCCGGCGCTGCGGACGGGGTCGTGGCCGTCTCGACCGACGCCCGTGCGCTGGGGGAGGGCGCCAGGGCGGTGACGGCGGCTGCGGTGCGCCGGCTGCAGGGGCGCGGTGCCTCCCACCTGTACCTCAAGGTCGACTCCACGCTGCGCGGCTCCGTCGCGAGCCAGGTGGCGGGTGCGCTGGACGCGCTGGACGACGGCGGCGGAGTCGATCGGCGTGCCGTCGCCGTCGTCTGCCCGGCCTACCCGGCCATGGGGCGCACCGTCGTCGACGGCGTCGCGCTGGTGGGTGGTCGGCGCCTCGAGGAGGGGCCCGCCGGGCTCGACCCGGTGACCCCGGTCGTCACCTCCGTCCTGGGCGAGCTGCTGCCCGGGGCCGTGCACCTCGGCCACCTCGGCGCCGGCCCGCCGGAGCGCGCGGGGCGCGCGCTGCTGGCCGCCGTCCTCGCGGCCACCAGCGGCCGGGACGGGGCCCGGGTGGTCACCGTGGACGCGGGGAACGAGGCCGACCTCGACGTCGTCGCCGCCGCGGTCGCCGCTGGTGGTCCGGCGCTGGTCCCGGTGGGCTCGGCGGGGCTGGCGGGCGCCCTGGCCACCCGCTGGCGCTGCACGCCGCCGTCACCCCGGCAGTTGACCGGCGCCCCGGTGCGCCGCGCGGGAGCGGTGCTTGTGCTGGTGAGCTCGCTGCACGACGTCGCCCGGGAGCAGACGGGGGTGCTCCGCACCGGTCGGCCCGGGGCGATCGCCCACCTGGCGCCCTCCCACGCCGTCCTCGCGGACGACGGGGCCCGCGCCCGGTGGCTCGCCGCCGCCGACGGGCCGCCGCGGCCCGACGTGCTCGTGCTCACCGCGCCCGCTGAGCGCCAGGGGGCGGCGGCCGCTCCGGGCGTCGCGGCCGCGCTGGCCGACGTCGCGGCCGCGCTGCACGGGCGGGAGCCGCTGCGCGCCGTCGTCGCGGTCGGCGGGGACGGCGCCGAGGCGCTGGTGCGGCGCTGGGGCGCCACGGGCCTGGCGGTGTCCGGGGCGCTCGCGGAGGGCGTGCCGCACGGCGTGCTCCTCGGCGGGGTGGCCGCCGGCCTGCCGCTGGCCACCAAGGCCGGGGGCTTCGGGGCACCTGGCACGCTGCTCGACGTCGTCCGCAGGCTCAGCCACCCGCCCACGGACCACACCACGGACCCCAGGAGGGACCTGCCATGACCACGCCCGTGCTCGCGGTGACCGTCGGCGACGTCGCCGGCATCGGCCCGGAGATCACCGCCAAGGCGCTGCTCGGCCACGACGACCTGCGCCAGCGGTGCGTCCCGGTGGTGCTGGGCGACGTCGACGTCATGCGGCGCGCCGTCGTCGCCGCCGGTGGCGACCCGGGCGCCGTCCGGCAGGTGGACGACCCACGCGCCGCGACCAACGAGCCCGGGACGGTGGAGGTGGTGCAGGTCGGCGACCCGATGCCGCAGGTGCCGATCGGTGAGCTCAGCCTGGTGGCCGGCGACGGCGCCTACCGCTTCGTGGTGGCCGCCTGCGACCTCGCCAAGCGCGGCGCCGTCGACGCCATCGTCACCGCACCGCTGAACAAGGCGGCGATGCACGCCGCGGGCCACCAGTTCCCCGGGCACACCGAGCTGCTCGCCCACGAGTTCGGGGTGACCAACTTCAGCCTCGTGCTGTCCGCGGGCGACCTGTACCTGTTCCACCTGACCACGCACGTCTCGCTGCGCCGGGCCATCGACGACGTCACCCCCGAGCGCACCGAGGCGGTGCTGCGCCTGGCCGGGGCGTTCACCCGCACGCTCGGGCGCCCGGACGCCGAGGTGGCGCTGGCGGGGCTGAACCCGCACGCGGGGGAGTCGCGGCTGTTCGGCGACGAGGACGCCGACGTGCTGGCGCCCGCCGTCGCCGCGGCCCGCGCCCGCGGCGTCAACGCGGTGGGCCCGCTGCCCGCTGACGCGCTGCTGCCGGCGGCCGTGAAGGGGCGCTACCAGATGGTGGTCGTCTGCTACCACGACCAGGGCCACGCGCCGTTCAAGGCGGTGTACGGCGACCAGGGCGTCAACATCACCGTGGGGCTGCCGGTGGTGCGGGTGTCGGTCGATCACGGGACGGCGTTCGACATCGCCGGCACCGGCGTCGCGCGGGAGACGAGCCTGGTCCTGGCCTGCGAGCGGGCCGCGGCGCTGGCGCCGGGGTGGGACCTGGTGTGGCGGGCCTCGCAGGAGGCCGCCGACCAGCTGTCGAGCTGACCTGGGCTGCTGACCTGGTCTGCTGACCGGGGTCGGTGCTGTCCGAGGAGGCGGTCGGTGGAAGATGCGCTGGTGGGCACGGCAGGAGGGCGGGGGATCTCGAGGAACCGTCCGCCGTCGTTGAAGGACGTGGCGCGCGAGGCCGGGGTCTCCTACCAGACCGTGTCCCGCGTCATCAACGACGGCCCGCGCGTCTCGAGCGCCACGCGCGCGCACGTCCTCGAGGTGGTCGCCAGGCTCGGCTACCACCGCAACGACGCCGCGCGAGCGCTGAAGACGAGCCGGTCCCGCACGATCGGCGTCATCGCCGACGCCTCGCCGCGCTTCGGTCCGGTCAGCACGCTCACCGCGGTGGAGTCCGCCGCGCGCGAGGCGGGCTACACCGCGCTCGTGGTCACGATGAGCCACCCGAGCCGTGACCTCGTGGCCGACACCTTCGGCGACTTCATGGAGCGCGGCGTCGAGGGAGTGGTGGTCATCGCCCCCCGCGTGGACCTGGCCCACGTCGCGCAGGAGACCCCCTCGGAGATCCCCGTCGTGGTGCTCGCCCCCGGTGAGGCCAGCCAGCCCGGGGTGACCGTCTTCTACGAGGACCAGGAGCTGGGCGCCCGGCTGGCGGTCCGCCACCTGGTCGAGCTCGGCCACCGGGACGTGGCGCACCTGGCCGGCAACCAGGAGTGGCTGGACGGGCAGGTGCGCCTG